>JAXDIO010000056.1:0-10035 GCA_034663965.1 Thermoanaerobaculia bacterium
CTCGCGGCCTCTCCTGCCAAAGCGCGATCGTCATCAGCGCGACGACGGAACGGACCGGAATCGCGGAAGAGAAGGCCTGGATCAACGAGAACTATCCGGGCGCAAAGGTCGCGAAGCAGGCACTGACGACGTGCAACGACAAGCCGGCCGATCAGCTCGATCTCGAGACCGCCAACGGCCGAACGGTTTCGGTCTACTTCGATATCAGCAATTTCTTCGGCAAGCACTGAGGATTACGCGGCGGCACGCGGCGGTTGAGCCGGAAACAGACACGAGTGTCTGTTCCACACATGAAGTTCACCGACAAATTGCAGTACCTGCGCTACCTCGTCGACAAGCGAGGGATGAAGCCCGTCTACATGATTCTCGGGCTGACCTACGACTGCAATTCGTTCTGCCGCACCTGCTTCAACTGGGAGCAGCTCCGCAAGAACAAGGAACACGAGCTTTCCTTCGACGAGCTCCAAAAAACCTTTTCATCCCTCGGCGATCTCCTGTTTGTCGTCATGAGCGGCGGCGAGCCGTTCCTGCGCCGCGATCTGCCCGATGTCTGCGCGATGCTGTCGTCGCAGAATCACGTGAAGCAGATCACGATCCCGACCGGCGCGATCACGAGCGATCTGATCGCGCGGCAGGTGGAAGCGTCGCTGCAACGCTGTCCCGATACGCAGATCGTCGTCAATCTGTCGATCGATCACGTCGGCGAGAAGCACGACTGGATTCGCGGGGTTCCGGGAAATTACGAGAAGGCGAAGAAAACGTATGCGGGCCTGATTCCGCTGCGCGAGAAGTACGGCAATCTCACGGTGAACGTGCACACGTGCCTGTGCAGCTACAACGCGGATGATCTCGATGAACTGTTTGTAGCCGTCCGCCGCGATTTTCCGGCCATCTCGTTCCATTCGTTCGAGATGCTGCGGGGCGATCAGCCAGACAAGAACATCCAGCCAATTTCCACCGACAAGTACCGCGAGCTGCTGCCGAAGCTCGAGGCGTACTGGAATACGTACTCGCACTACGACAGCTTCCTGAAGTTCGTGAAGATCTACACGCGCCGCCTGGAGCTGGAGATCCTGGAGCAGGAGACACAGGTCAAACCGTGTCACGCGGGCCGAATCTCAGGCGTCCTCGATGCCCGCGGCGAAGTGCGGATGTGCGAGTTGCGCGATGCCGTCGGAAACGTGCGCGATACCGGCTACGACTTCGGCAAACTATGGTTCTCACCGGAGGCCGATGCGCAGCGGAAGTCGATCAAGGCAAAGGAGTGCCACTGTACGCACTCCTGCTTCATGTCGTCGTCGCTGGTGTTCGACGTGCGGACGTGGGGCGCGTACTTTGCGTCGACCGTCGTGAATTTCCTCAGCGCGGCGTAAACTTCTTCCGATGAGCACGATGGTCGAGGATCTCTTCGCCAAAGCCGCAACGTTGCCGGAGGACGAACGCGCCGCGCTGGCGGCCCTTCTACTCGACAGCCTCGAGGATGAGAGCAGGGAAGAAGGCGCGGAGCAGGCTTGGGCGGTTGAAGTGGAGCGTCGCATGGCTAGCTACCGTGCCGGGAACGTTCAGACGATTGCCTGGAGCGAGCTGCGCGAGCGCCTTCACCGGCGCGCGCGATGACTGAGCGCATTCGGTTCTTCCTGGAAGCCTCGGAAGAGATCGAGGACGCCTCCAATTGGTACGGCCGGCGGAGCCCCGCGGCTCAGGCCGCGTTCCTTCGAGAGGTCGATGACGCTATTGCTGCGATTGCTGATGCACCTCAGCGTTGGACTGTTTACGTTGACGGTACGCGCCGCTACATCTTTCGCAAGTTCCCCTACAGCGTCGTCTATTTCGTCGATGAAGGCTTAGTGCTCATCGTCGCCGTTGCGCACGACAAACGGCGCCCGGGCTATTGGCGCGATCGTCTCGCATAACGCGGTGTCCTGATTAGAACGTCCACCGCACACCCAGCCTTGCTGAGGTTGCGGGAGTGCGCACGAGCGGTTTCAGGTAATTCGGGTTCGCCGGCGTCGCTAACGCGTTATCGCTTTCCTGGAAGCCGTAGCGTTGATCGAGGAGGATCGGGCGTTGCGTGTTGAGGATGTTGAAAATGTCCAGGAGGAGGTTGACCTTCGAGCGGCCGAGCGCGATGGGGTAGCCGAGGTGGACGTCGGCGTCGTAGTTGGACGGTGTGCGGCCTTCGGCACCGCGCGGGGTGAGGAAGAATTCGTAGCGGCGATAGGCGTCCGAGTAACCGTAACGTGTGACGGGGGTGCCGCTGCGCCAGTAGGCGGAAACGCCGATGTTGAGTTTCCATGGCGTGTTGTAGATGCCGGATGCTTTGAGCTGGTGGCGGCGGTCGTTGGAGAGATCGCCGCGGTTAGTGATTCGGGACAGATTCGATCCGTTGGTGAAAAAGTCGTAGTAGTCGTAGGCGGCGGAGATGTTCGGGTCGGCGCCGACGTTTGTGAATGGTGCGTATTCGCCGTCGTAATTGCCTTCCAGGCGCGAATAGACGTACGACGCCATGCCCTGCCAGTTGTTGCTGAAGGACTTGTTGGCGTCGAGCTGGATGCCTTTGTAAGTCCGCTTCGGTTTCGGCGCGGGGAATTGTTGTGAATAGTCGAGCGTGAAGACCTGCTTCATGATCCCTTCGCCCGGATTGCCGATGCAGTACGTGCCGTCGTCGATGCAGAGGAAGTCCTCGATGACGCGGCCGTAATTGCGGTAAATGCCTTTGATGCCGACCGAAACATTCGGCATCACCTCGCGCTCTGCGCCGGCGAGGATCTCGGTCAGATACTGGTTTTTCAAATTGGGATCGGCAGGTTCTGTGAAGCCGCCGAGGATGGCCGAAGTCGTGTCGGCGTCGTGTTCGGCGTTTGCGTCGGGGACGACGCTGGTCGGACTGTAATTGATGATGCGAGGCTGGCGCTCGTAGGAAAACGAGCGGATGACCAGATCCATCGGGACTTCTTCGTAATAGCGGCCGTAGGATGCAAACACCTTCGACTTATTGGAACCGCTCGGATCCCAGGTCAATCCGAGACGCGGCGCGTAGTCTTTCTTGAGATCGATCTGCGTGACGCCGGACGCGTCGATGATGCGCTGGCGGTCCCACCGCAGACCGGCGTTGAGAGTGAGGTCCTTGATCGTCCAGCGGTCCTGTACATACGCGGTCGTGTTCTTGTGTTGCGGCGATGCGTTCAGTTGCGAAATGGGCGCATTCGCGACCGTCGCATCGGGTGTCGTCCAGTAGCTGTGGCTGTAGATCGGTTTGGACGGATTGTTGGGATTGGCGAAGATGTCGACCTGCTGGCCGCCCGACATCCGCTTGATGACGTTTGCGGTCTGGTCTTCGAATTCGATGCCGAATTTGATCTGGTGCGGACCGGCGTAATGCGTCGCGGAGCCGCCGTAGAACTTGCGCTCGAATGATTTCTGCTGGATCAGACCGAAGCCGCCGCTTTGCAGGAAATTGTTGCGGGCATCGATGTATTCAATCGCGTCGCCGGCCGCAGTGGCGGGACCGACGGAGTTTTTTTCCTTGTGTTGCGCGCCCTGTGCGGAGACAAGCCAGCTGGTGCCGGCGATGCCGTCATAGCGGAGCGCGTAATCGCGCCCGCCGTAATCCTGGCGGCCGAGAAACGTAGTCTCGTCTCCGATGAGCGAATGATTGGCGTCGTTGATGGCGCCCGTGTCCACGCGTGGATCCTGCAGGAATGTGGCGATGAACGTATGGCTGGGCGTGATGCTGTAGGTCAGCTTGGCGGAGCCGAGGTTGCGGTGGCTGGGTGAGCTGACCGTGTCACCGGCCAGTGGCCCTTCGAGCAGGAGATTGCTCCGCGTGTTACGCACCTGATCAAACGCACCGAAGAACCATAGTTTGTCTTTGAGGATGAAGCCACCGACGTCCGCGCCGTAGTCCTTCTGGGTGAACCCTCCGGGCGTGGGACCGGCTACGGAGTGCGAGTCTGTCTGAAGCGAATCGCTGGTGTCGTACCCGAACAGATCGCCGTGCAGTTCGTTGCTGCCCGACTTCGTGATGACGTTGATGATGCCGCCGGTGGCGCGGCCGTACTCGGCCTCGTAGCCGCCGGTCTTCACTTCCAGCGCTTCGATGAATTCGAAATTCAGCTCCTTGCCCTGGAATCCGTACTCGGAGTTCGTGGTGTTGACGCCGTCGACATAGAACGCGTTCTCCGCGCCCGAGGAGCCGTAGACGGTGATGGTCGGCGTTTGTTTGTCGTCCGATTGAATCGCGTCCGTTGAAACGCCGGGCGTGATCTGCGCGACCGAGGAGTAGTTGCGCTGCGTCGGCAGCGTCTCGATCTGCGCGGCATTGAGATTGGTTCCGAGCGTCGTCGAAGTCGTATCGATCGGCGGCGCGAAACTGCCAACGGTGATGCTTTCCGTGACGGCGGGTGAGAGCACGGCATCGACCGCGGTCTCTTTGCCGAGCAGCACCGCCACCGCCGCCTGCTTCTTCTGTCCGAAGCCGCTCAGCGTGAACGCGACGGTGTAGCTGCCCGGCGGCAGAAGCGGCAGTCGATAGAGACCGGTGACGTCGCTGATCGCGGTGCGAGTGCCCTGCAGCGCGGGGCTGGTCGCCTCGATCGTCACGCCGGGAAGCGTGGCGCCGCTTGTGTCGGTGACATGCCCGCTGATCGAGCCGGTCGTCTGTGCGGCGAGCGGTACGGTAGCGAAAATGAGGATCGGGAGAAGTCGCCGGAGAGCGGACATGTGCAGCCTCCTTAATGATGTGCGAATGAGTTTACGCGTAACGGGCCAGGACGTTGCGCACGCGCGCGAGGCCGGCCTCGATCTGCGCGGGCGAGACGGCGCCGACGCTGAGCCGGAACCAGCCGGTTTCGTTCGGGAGCCCGAAGGCCTGGAACGGAACGACGGCGAAGCCGGCATCGTCGAGGAGCAGCCGGCGGATCTGTTCGTTCGTTTTGATCGCGCCGCGGCCGATGAGATCGAATTGGACGGAGAGATAGATCGCACCCTGCGGTGCGATGGCGCGGACCGGCAGGCCGTCGGCGCGCATCGCGTCGATGCGGTCGAAGAGGAGATCGAGGCGCAGTTGCAGCTCGCGGATCATCGATTCGTGGAAGTCGTCGATCGCGCTGCGCATGCCGAGGAACTTCGCGACCGCGATCTGCTCGGGGCGCGGCGCCCACGCGCCGACGTGGCCGAGGATGTCGCGCATGCGCGTCGTGATTGGCGGCGGCGCCACCGTCCAGCCGACGCGAAGGCCGGTGGCGGCGAACGCCTTCGAAATCCCATCCACGAAAATCGTGTACGGCATCGCCTCGGGCACAAGTTGCGGCGGGCTGTAATGCCGCGACGCGCCGAACGTCAGCATCCAGTAGACCTGGTCCCAAAGGATGAGCAGCGCGCGTTCGCCGCTGGCGGCGCGGCGTTCGTTTTCTTCGACGACGAGATGCGCGATGCGCTCGACTTCCTCGCGCGCCATGACCGTGCCGGCCGGATTGAGCGGCGTGCAGATGCAGATCATCCGCGCGTCGCGGATGTGCGGGCGAAGCAGATCGGCGGTGGGCAGAAAATTGGTCTCCGGTCCGACGGTGATCTCGACCGGAACGCCGCGCATGAAGTAGGTGTAGTGGTTATTGTTCCAGGAGGGGATCGGATAGACGACTTTGTCGCCCGGATCGACGACCGCCGCGTACGCCGCGAAGATGATCGGCCGCGCGCCGCCGGCGATAAGCACCGAGTCGAGCGGATACTTCAGGCCGAGGACGTCGTCGTAGTAGCGGACGACAGCCTCGCGCAGCTCTTTGGTTCCATCCGACGGCGGGTAGTTGGTCTCGCCCTTCGCAAAGGCCTCGGCGATCAACCCTTCGAGCACCTGCGGGATGCGGAACTCCTTCGGCGAGAAGTCGCCGACGGTCAGGTTGCAGATGTCGTGGCCAGCCTCCGCGAGGACGCGGATCTCGCCGGAGATTTTCAGGATTTCGGAGCCGGTGAGGCCGAGCGCGAGCTGCGAGAGGCTGCGGTCATCGCAGACAGGAAAGGTGGTCGTCATTCGGCGGTGGATTGTAGATGTGATTCGAGGATTGGTCGATGGAGCATTCGATCCGAAGGGTGGTGGATGACGCGGCGATAAACGTTTGAGGCGTCGCAATCGGAGCGCTGGCGTCTCGCCGGCTGGACCGGCGGCGTCCTCGCCGCCGAATGGGACGCTTGCGCCGACGTCGTGTTACCAGCAAATGCTGAGGGTTTGGCGGTTCGGCGGCGAGACGCCGCCGGTCCAGCCGGCGAGGACGCCAGCGTTCCGTCGCGCGTCCGTTAATCCAGATCGCTATCGACGGTTAGTCCGGTCATCGTCCAGCCGGTTGCGCCGTGGGCAAACTGCCCTTTCGCTTCGTGGCGTTTAGGGTCGGGGATCAGCGCGGCGCCGACGGTGTTCGGCTGCCATTTCCAGGCGATGGTGGCGTTGGCTGTCGCCGCGTCGCCTTCGATTCCGGCCACCGTTTCGAACTGGCGCTTGGCGACAGGGAACGTCCATGACGTGCCGTCATCGACGACGCCGTCGAGATGGAGCAGACCGTCGCGTGACAACGCCAGCGATCCATCGGTGGCGCGCTCGACGTAGCCAAGCTTCTGCAGCGCTGCGAGGATCTGCAGGTCGCCGATGGTGGCGGCCGCTTTCGAAAGGTGTGCGGTGTAAGGCATCGAGAATCCGGTGTCGGTTTCGACCAGGTATCGAATGCGATCGGCGTCGAGTCCGGACGGATACGAGACCGGCTTCTGCGTCGACTCGATGTGCAGGCCAGGTTCGTGCGCCGTTTTCTCCTGCTTCGCCTTCGCGATCAGCACCGTCTTCATGCACATCTTCGGCACGGCGACCAGCAGCACGATGGCGATGACGATCGGGATGCCGACGGTGCGGAGGATCCGCGTCTCGTCGGTCATCGCACGTAGCGGTTGATCATGTCCACCATCTTGTCGCGCGTGAGCGGCTTGCGCATCCAGGCGTTGGCGCCGGAGCTCGGGAACATCTCTTCGAGCGATTTCTCGGGAAGATCGGAGATGAGGACGATGGGGATGTCTTTCTTGCTCGACTGCGACTTGAGCACTTCGCTGAGGCGGTTGCCCTTGATGCTGGGCAGGTTGACGTCGAGAAAGATGATGTCGGGGGAGTTGCCGGCCAGGACGTGATTGAACTCGATCCAGCTCGCGGCCGTGAGGACGGTGCATCCTTCGCGCTCGAGAAGCGCGCGGCCGAGTTTCAGGACCAGCGGGTTGTCATCCAGGATCAACACCGCCACATTGGGCAACGACGGGGGCATGCAGTACTTCCTTCCTACTTTCGGGTTTGCGGGACGCGACTGAATCGCATGATACATTTTCCCGCCGCCGCAACGACATGGACGAATTCAATTTCACCGCGCCGCCGCCCGTTGCTGCGCCCCCCGAGCCCGCCGCAGACGCGCTTCCGTTCCGCCGTCCGGCCGATTACTACTCGACTCCTGACAGCACTCTCCGTCCGCTGTTTCCGAAATGGGTTCCGATCGGCTGCGGATGGGCGGCGCTCGTCTTCGTCGTCCTGCTCTTCGTTGCCGGCGCGTTTGCTCCGAAGTCGGGGGTCGCCTTGGAGTGGCTTTTCGGGAAGATTCAGACCGACATGACGCCGCACTTTGCAAAGGACGTCACGCCGGTGCAGAAGGCCGAATTCGCCGCCGAGATGAAGACGCTGCGCGCGTCGGCCAAAGCGGGAAAAATGAAGCTCGACAAGACGCAGACGTTCCTCAAACTCGCGACCGACGTCGACTCCGACGAGAAGATCGATCCTGCCGAGGCGGACAAGCTGATCGCCGCGGTCCGCGACGTGAATCGCAGCGTGAAATAGGCCGCGGGGCTGCCGAGTTGCCGACGCGGCCACCATGAATTTCAAACTCATCTCACCCTTCACGCCGCAAGGCGATCAGCCCGAGGCAATCCGCCAGCTCACGGAAAGCGTCACTGCCGGCACGCGCGACCAAGTGCTCCTCGGCGTGACCGGTTCCGGCAAGACCTTCACCGTCGCCAAGGTCATCGAGAACGTCAATCGCCCCACGCTCGTGCTCAGCCACAACAAGACGCTGGCGGCGCAGCTGTATCAGGAGTTCAAGAACTTCTTTCCCGAGAACAAGGTCGAGTATTTCGTCTCGTACTACGACTACTACCAGCCCGAGGCCTACATCCCGCAGAACGATCTGTACATTGAAAAGGAGATGACCAAGAACGACGAGATCGACAAGCTGCGTCTCGCCGCGACCAAGGCGCTTTTCGAACGCCGCGACGTGATCATCGTTTCCTCGGTCTCCTGCATCTACGGCATCGGCGATCCCGATCTGTATCACTCGATGCTGGTGTTCTTCGAGCGCGGCATCGACAAGCCGATGACGCAGTACCTGCGGCGGTTGACAGAAATGCAATACGAGCGGACGCCGTACGACCTCTCGCGCGGCACGTTCCGCGTGCGCGGCGACGTGCTCGAGTTGTGGCCGGCGTACGAAGACGACGCGGTGCGCATCGAATTTTTCGGCGATGAGATCGACAAGATGACGCGCATCGATCCGATCACCGGCCGCACCTCGGGGCGCGAATACGACCGGCTGGCGGTCTATCCGCGCACGCACTACGTCACGCCGCGCGACCGGCTGATGGTGGCGATGGAGAACATTCGCGTCGAGCTCGACGAACGCGTGGCCGAGCTGCGCGCGAACGATCGTCTGCTCGAAGCGCAGCGGCTGTCGCAGCGGACGATGTTCGATCTGGAGATGATCGCGGAGCTCGGCTACTGCAACGGCATCGAGAACTATTCGCGGCATCTGTCCGGACGGCAGCCCGGCGAGCCGCCGCCGACGCTGATCGATTATTTTCCGAAGGACTTTCTGCTCGTCGTCGACGAATCGCACCAGACCATTCCGCAGGTGCGGGCGATGTGGGGTGGCGATCGCGCGCGCAAGGAGACGCTGGTCGAGTACGGCTTCCGCCTGCCGAGCGCGATCGACAACCGGCCGCTCGCGTTCACGGAGTTCGAAGGAAAGCTGACGCAGATCGTCTACGTCTCGGCAACACCCGGTCCGTTCGAGATGGAAAAGACCGGCGGACTCTTCGCGGAGCAGGTGATCCGACCGACGGGATTGCTCGATCCGAACATCATCATCAGGCCGGTCAAAGGGCAGGTCGACGATCTGATCGGCGTCATCAAAGAGCGCGTCGCCAAGAGTGAGCGGGTGATGGTGACGACGCTGACGAAACGGATGGCCGAGGATCTGACGCGCTATCTGATGGAGCTCGGGATCAAGGTCAACTATCTTCACTCCGACGTCGAGACGCTGGAGCGCATCGCCATCATCCGCGACTTCCGCGTCGGTACGTACGACGTGCTGGTCGGCATCAACCTGCTGCGCGAAGGGCTCGACATTCCGGAGTGCTCGTGCGTGGCCATCCTCGATGCGGACAAGGAAGGTTTTCTCCGTTCGCAGACGTCGTTGATCCAGACCATCGGCCGCTGCGCGCGCAATCTGGAAGGCGTGGCCATTCTGTACGCGGACAAGATGACCGACTCGATCAAGTTCGCGGTCGCCGAAACCAAGCGGCGGCGCGCGATCCAGCAGGCGTACAACGAGGAGCATGGAATCGAGCCGGCCTCGATCATCAAAGCGATCGACAGCGATATGGTGAAGATGGCCAACCTCGACTACTTCGAAGTGCCCGGCGGGCCGTCGTCGAAAGCGCGCCTCGATTTGACGGATGGCGAGGATCTCGACAAAGCGATCGCCCGGCTGACGAAGGAGATGAAGGAGGCGGCCAAGAATCTCGATTTCGAGAAGGCCGCCGAGATCCGCGACAAACTGCGCGAGTTGAAAGAGATCCGGATCTTCGTTTGAGCTGGAGTGCGGCGTACACTGGCCCACCGTGAAAATCCTGCGGCGTTTGGTGATACTCCTGGCCGGCCTCCTGGCGCTGCGCTGCTCTATCGGCGATCTCGTGGAATCGTCGTTACGCTGCGACAAGAAGTGGCTCAGCGCACAGGTCACG
>JAXDIO010000128.1:0-5172 GCA_034663965.1 Thermoanaerobaculia bacterium
TAGACGAGCCATCCCTGCGCCAGCCCCTGCATCCACGAGCCGATGTTGGAGATGAACTGCGCGATCCAGAAGCGCCGGTAGTCGCGTTCGGCGAAGGCTTCGAACATGGCGCGAAGCCGCGCATAATATCCGCCCCATGCTCGATCAGGATCGCCGCCGCGCCGAACGGCTGTTGCTGCCGTCGCCGATTGCCGGACGCGTGGCCGATCGCGACGTCCGCATCGTCGACATCGGGGTCTTCGGCACACGCGTCGAGCACGACGAGCCGCTGCTGGTTGGTCCGCACACGCTCCGCTTCGCGTGGGACGGCGAAGAGATCGAGGTCGATTGCACCGTGGTCCGCAGTGACCGCATTGATTCCGCGTTTCACAGCGGCCTGCAGTTCAGCGATCGCGATCGCATCGTGGTCGGGCGCATCGTCTCAACGCTGGCCGATCGCGACGAGATGGAGCGGCTGCGTACGCTCGTCGAAGCGTCGAAGTTGATCAACTCATCGATCGAGCCCGACACGCTGTTCGCTTCGATCCTCACCGTTGCGCGCAACGAGCTGCACGTCGAGCGCGGCACGCTCTACTTCGTCGACGACGCGAAGCAGGAGATCTGGACGAAGATCGCCGGCGAGTTGTCGACCGAGATCCGCCTGCCGATCGGAAAAGGTCTGGCCGGCAGTGTGGCCGCGACCGGCGAGCCGCTGATTCTGCATGACGCGTACGACGATCCGCGCTTCGACCGTTCGCTCGATCAGAAGACCGGCTACCGCACGCGCTCGATGCTCTGCGTACCGATCAAGAATCGCGGCGAGCGGGTGGTCGGCGTGCTGCAACTGCTGAACAAAACGAACGGCGCGTTCGGGCCGCGCGACCTGGAGTTTCTCAGCGGCATCTCCGACCACATGGCCATCGCCATGGAGAACGCGACGCTGCACATGGAGTTGCTCGAAAAGCAACGCATGGAGCAGGAGCTGGCCCTCGGCCGCGAAATTCAACGCCGCCTGCTGCCATCCGCGCCGGTCGATGTGCGCGGAGTCGAGCTCGGCGCGCTGAGCCTTCCCTGCTACGAGGTCGGCGGCGATTACTTCGATTTCATCGAGCTCCCCGACAACGACCTCGGGCTGGCCATCGGCGACGTCTCCGGCAAAGGCGTGTCCGCGGCGCTGATCATGTCGAGCGTGCAGGCGGCGTTGCGCGTGGCCGCGCCGATCGAGGACGACCTGGCCCGCCTCGTCGCGCGGCTCAACGCGCTGATTTTTCGCAGCGCGAGCGGCCGCAAGTACGCGACGTTTTTCTTCGCGCGCTACACGCCGTCGACGGGCGTGCTGCGCTACGTCAACGCCGGTCACAATCCGCCGTACATCATCGCGGGCAACGTACTCACGGAGATCGGATCGACAGGAAGACCGATCGGATTGCTGCCCGAGTCGTCGTACACGGAAGGCACGATCGAACTGCCGCCGGGATCGACGCTCTTCCTCTACACCGACGGCCTCAACGAAGCCGCCGATCCCGACGAAGTCGAATTCGGCAACGAGCGCCTGCGCGAACTTTTCTTATCGCAGAGCAGCGCGTCGACGAATGAAATCCCCTCGCATGTGCTCGACGCTGTCACCGCATTCGAGCGCGGTACGAAACCGACGGACGACAAGACGATCGTGGTGATGAGGAGGCGTTAGCCGATGAGTCCTATGGTTCTCGCTCTCAGCATTATCGGCGCAGCGGTGATCCTCGAAATCATCGTCAGTTGGAGATGGACGCCGTCGTACTTCCGGTTCGGCATTCCGATCTTCATCCGCCGCATGGGGCGAGCGGGAGGCGTGGCGGGCGTTTCGATCGCGCCGCTGGAGAAAAGCTCCACGACAGCCACCGGCCCTCCCTTCGCTTTCCGCCAACTCGGGCCCGATCTGATCGCGTTCCGCGAGCGAGGGTTTAACGGCTACGTGCCGCTGATGCGCGGCGCGATCATGTCGAGGGTGGAAGAGCCGTTCGTCGTCGTGGCCGGCTTCGTGAACTGGTCGGCCATCGTGGTCGCAATCGTTCTCCTCGCCTTCCTACGGCGTGGCGTGGCTGACATCGCTCCCTACTTCCTCGGCGCACTGGCCATCCTCTATCTCATTCAAGGTGTGCGGTTCTATCGCGTCGCTTCGGCCCTGCGCCGACCTGCGAAGGCGGAAGAGAAAGTATCCAGCACCTAGCCAGAGCACGGCCACTGTCATCCAGCCGGCGATCGATGCCTGGAACGTGAACGAATTCGTTGCGCCGTCGAGGTGCGACGGGACAATGTCTTTCGTTTGGTTGATGGCGGAGTGCATCAGCATTGTGAGAAGCAGGCTGCCGTTCGTTCGCTGATACAGGAACGCAATCGCGACGGAGATCGCCGTCACTTGCAGCGTGTACATGAAAAACGATTGGCCGTAAGTGTCGGCCTCGCGAACGAAAAACAGCGGCAGATGCCAGAGCGCCCAGATGATCCCGAGAATGATGCTGCCGATGCCGTAGCCGAAGCGCGACGCCAGCCGCGGCAGCGCAAATCCGCGCCAGCCGATTTCTTCGCCCGATTGTCCGCCGATGATCAACGAGCCGATCGTGGCCGCGAGCATGACGTACCACGCTTCGCCAGCGAATCGCGGCCATGCTCCGAGGAACACGCGATGCAGCAATGTCACGATCAACTTGACCGAGACCATGTAGGCGATGGCGAAGAAATACCAGCGCATTCCCACATCGGCCTGCACCAATCGCCGCAGCAGCGCGACCACGCCAACCGTTCCTCGAGCGCGCGCGGTCAGCGACAACGCCACGATCGACGGCGCGAAGATGCCGAGGAAAAGGATTGGGCCGCGAAGGATCGCGAGGTACGGCGCGGCGCCGGCCGAGAATGCCGCCACGGCGGTGAAGCACGGCCACGTGATCGCGAACGTGATGAAGAAAAACTTCAGCAGCGCTCGACGTTCACGTGGTTCCGCGACGGCCATGCCGGAGATACGGCGGCGCTCCAGTGAAGTTTTGCGGGGCGCCGGAGCGCCCCAGCCTTTGCTAGTGAACCGCCGCTTCGCTCGCGCAGAACTGACTAAATGCGGCAGTCAGCTCCGCGGCGATGTCGTACGCGGCGCGGCCTTCGATCTGGTGGCGCTCGATCATCTTCACCAGCTCGCCGTCGCGGAAGAGCGCGACCGAGGGGGATGACGGGCGATAGCCGACAAAGTACTCGCGGGCGCGCTGCGTCGCTTCGCGGTCGTTGCCGGCGAAGACGGTGATCATGCGGTCGGGCTTCACGTCGTCGCTCTCGAGCGCGAGGGCGATGGCAGGGCGGGCCACACCGGCGGCGCATCCGCACACCGAATTGACCACCACCAGCACTGTTCCCTTCTTCTCCTGCAGCACCGCGTCCACCTGCTGCGGCGTGCGCGTCTCTTCAAATCCGAGCTGCGTCAATTCCTCGCGCATCGGACCAGCGATCTGTTCGTCGTACATAGGTTCGTTTCCTCCGGCGTGTTGAAGGTGAATCGTAATTGAAAAATTCGGGAGTGGGGGGTGGGGAGTAATGTGGGAGTGAGAGAACGGAAGCCATGCACGGTCACTCCGTCGTTCTCCACTCCCCACCCCCAACTCCCCACTCCCCGAGAATCAATGCGCCGCGTTGCTGACCTGAAGCGAGCTCGCCATCGTGTTCAGCACGTTCGCGTAGCGGCTGGCGTCGCGCTCCGGCGTGATGAACAGCATGTAGATGAGGTGCTCGTCGGAAAGCTGCCGCGTGACCACCGTGATCCGTTCGTCGAGACCGGTGTTCGGGTCGCGTCCGCGCAACGCCGCCGATAACGCCGTGCCGCCGTTGACGCGCATTTGCCGCTGCGAGCCGGATACGACCTGCAGATACGGGCTGCTGCGCTGGACCGTGGCGATCAGGTCATTCGTCGCGTCCTGCACCGAGACGTTGCCGTAGTAGCCGCCGCCGCTCGAGTTGCCCTGAAGGCTGTTCGCGTTTCCGAATGGATCGTAGTGATTGATGATCGCGCCGACCACGACGTCGGATTGGCCATTGACGGTACCGATTCCGCCTTGCGGCGCAAACGTCGCGCCGGTGTTGCCCTGCTGATACACCTGCCAGTTCGACGGGACGCTGACGCTGTAAAGCCGCGTCGGATTCACGAACGTTTTCATCTGCGACGATGGAGCCGGCACGTTGATCGTCGCCGGCGCAGGGCTCGCCGCCCGTCCGCGTGACTGCGATGGCGCGGCCGACTGTCGCGCAATCTGTCCGGCGGATGGCGCCGCGCCATAGCCGCGCAGGCGTCCCTGTACGCCCTGCAACTCGGCCACATTCTCAGGCGCGTTCCCGCTCACACGCAGCACTCGCTGTTCCTGCTGAATCCGTGCGATGCGGTCGGGCGGCGCGGGGTGATCCGACATCCAGTTGGTCTTCCTCGATGTATCCACCCGCTCGAGCTTCTGAAAGAACGCCACCATGTCGTTCGGGTTGTAGCCCGAGGCGGCCATGATCTGCGCGCCGCGAATGTCGGCCTGCGTTTCCAGATCGCGGCTGTACTTCAGAAAAACTGCGTTGAGGCCGATGCCGCCGACGGTATTGATAATCTGCGCCGCGCCCGCGCCGACATGCCCGCCGAGGAGGCCGCCGAGGATGCTGATGCCGGCCTGTGCGAGATACGCCTTCGAGGCCTGATGCGTGCCGTGACGCAGCGCCACGTGCGAGATCTCGTGCGCGACGACGCCGGCCAGTTCTCCTTCATTGCTGGCGGTATCGATCACGCCGCGATTGACGTAGACGTATCCACCCGGCAGCGCGAAGGCGTTGATGTCCGACTGATTGACGACGCGGAAGTGGTACTGAAACTGCGGCCCTCCGGCATTCGCCGCCAGCCGCTGGCCGATGCGATTGAGATACGCATTCGTCTGCGCATCGTTCAGCATCGGAAGCTGCCGCTCCGCCTGCACCGAGGACTGCTGGCCGACGTTCACGTCGTCCTGCGGCGAAAAAAGATTGAAGCCCGCTTTGATTTTCGTCTGCGCATCGGCGATGCCGGCGCTGAGCAGAAGCACGGTGACCAGGGCGATGGCCGGCCGCGCGAGTCGTGTTCGTTGCATGGTTCCTCCCTGTAAAATCGGGAAGCGCTATTGCACTGGTGATGCCGTCCGCTAGCGCCGGACTGCGCGTCCGCGA
>JAXDIO010000143.1:0-6985 GCA_034663965.1 Thermoanaerobaculia bacterium
CGACACCAGCAATCTTGACACCCTTCGCCGCAATTCCTACATTCTCCTGTGTGTTAGCGGCCGGACAGCGAGACTGCTACCCTTCGCTCTTGACCCGCAATGCCTCCACACATTGACCTTCATGGTGACGATCTCGACAGCCGCGCCCGCGAGGTGCTGCGCGAGATCATCATGCAGCACGTCGCCACAGGCGAGCCGATCAGCTCAGGCTCGCTGGCAAAGGGTGGCCGCTTCCAGCTCTCACCCGCCAGCCTCCGCAACGTGATGGCCGACCTCGAAGACCTCGGCTATCTCATGCAGCCGCACACCTCGGCGGGCCGCATTCCCACCGATCGCGGCTACCGTTTCTTTATCGATCACCTCATGCGTCACGCGCGGCTCTCGCAGCGCGAGCGCGAGATGATCGACGACCAGGTCAGCCACGCTAACGAAATCGACGAAGTGCTGCATCTCGCCTCGCGCGTCCTGTCCAAACTCAGCGATCAGGTCGGCGTGATCTTCATGCCGACGCTGCTGCAATTCACCATCCGCAGCATGGATTTCGTTGCCGTCGCCGACAGCAAGATCATGTGCATCATCGTCGGCCAGAACGGCGTGGTCGTGAACAAGATCATCGAAACGCGCCAGCCGTTCACGCGCGACGAACTGCAGAAAATCTCGCGCTACATCACCATCGAGTTCAGCGGCCTCACGCTCGACAACATCCGCCGGCGCCTCGTCCGCATGACCGAGGAGGAGCGCGCGAAGCACGACTCGATTTTGCAGAAGACGATCACCCTCGGCATCGAAGCCGTGAACGACCTCTCGCCGCTCGAGCACGAGCTGTACGTCGAAGGCGCCGCGTCGATCCTCACCAAGCCCGAGTTCTCCGACGCGATCTCCATGCGCAAGACCTTCCTCGCGCTGCAGGAGAAAGAGAAACTGGTGGAGATCTTGAACTCGTGCCTCTCTGAAGAAGGGCTGCAGATTCTGATCGGCTCGGAGAGCAACTTTACGCAGGTCTACAACTTCAGCATCGTGGCCAGGCGCTACGGAACGCACGCCGCACCGCTGGGCATGGTCGGCATCATCGGACCGATGCGCATGGAGTACGCGCGCATGGCGCCGCTGGTCGATTACCTCGGCGTCGCCCTCAGCCGCAAGATCGAAGAGGAACAGGAGCAACCGCAGTGAGCGAAAACGAAAATGATGCGAACGATGACGCCTACGTCATCGAAGACACAGGCGAATCGGTCGCCGACATCGAGCAGGAGATGGAAGCCGCCGCGCAGGAAGCTGTCTCGGGAACGCCTGCTGCCGCGCCGCAGAATGAAGACTTCCGCGATCGCTACATGCGCACGCTGGCCGACTTCGAGAACTTCCGCAAACGTTCGGAGCGCGAGAAGGCCGACTTCCAGCGTTACGCCCTCGGCTCCGTGATTCGCGATCTTCTCCCGGTCCTGGACAACTTCGATCGCGCACTCGAGCATGCCGAAGAAGGCGATGAGTTTCACAAAGGCGTCTCGCTGATCTACAAACAACTCTTCGAAGTCCTGCAGCGTCACGGACTGAAGCCGATCACCGAGTCCGGCGTCCGCTTCGATCCCAACATTCACGAGGCGGTCATCCGCGAGGAAGATGCGTCCGTGCCGTCGCACACCGTCACCGCTGTCCTCCAGAAAGGCTATTTCCTTCACGACCGTCTTCTGCGCCCGGCCATGGTCAAGGTCGCCGTCGGCGGGCCGGAAGAGAATGAGCCCTCGGGCAACTAGCGCATGCCGAAAGTCATCGGAATCGATCTCGGGACGACCAACTCCTGCGTTGCGGTGGTGGACGTCGCCACGCCGCAGGTGATGGCGAACCGCGAAGGGAGCCGCACCACGCCATCCGTGGTCGGCTTCACCGAGGACGGCGACCGCCTGGTCGGGCAGATCGCCAAGCGCCAGGCGATCACGAATCCGTTCAACACCGTGTTCGCCATCAAACGACTCATCGGCCGCAAATACGACACGAGCGAAGTCGCGCGCGCGAAACAGATCCTCCCCTATCAGATCGTCGCGGCCGCCAACGGCGACATGAAGGTGAAGATCCGCGACCGCGAATATTCACCCGAGGAGATCTCCGCGTTCGTGCTGATGGAGATCAAAGCGTTCGCGGAAGAGTTCCTCGGCGAGCCGGTCACCGAAGCGATCATCACCGTCCCCGCGTACTTCAACGACAGCCAGCGCCAAGCCACGCGCGACGCCGGCAAGATCGCGGGCCTCGAAGTTCTGCGCATCATCAACGAGCCGACCGCCGCCGCGCTGGCGTATGGACTCGACAACAAACACAACCAGCTCATCGCCGTCTACGACCTCGGCGGCGGCACGTTCGACATCTCCATCCTCAAACTCGAAGACGGGCTTTTCGAAGTGCTCTCCACCTCCGGCGACACGTACCTCGGAGGCGAGGATTTCGACAAGCGCATCATCGACTGGCTCATCGAAGGCTTTCAGCGCGACACCGGCATCAGCCTCGCCGAGGATCGCATGGCCTTGCAGCGCCTGAAGGAAGCCGCCGAGAAGGCCAAGCACGAGCTTTCGGTTTCCGACGAGTCGCGCATCACCCTGCCGTTCATCTCCGCCGACGCCTCGGGACCGAAACACCTCAACAGCGTCCTGACCCGCCGCGAGTTCGAAAAGATGGTCGAGGATCTGATTCAGAAGACGATCGATCCGGTCAACGATGCGCTCAAGCAGGCCGGCGTTACGGCAAAGGACATCGATGAAGTCGTCCTCGTCGGCGGCCAGACGCGCATGCCGCGCGTCGTCGAGGCAGTGCAGCAGGCCTTCGGCAAGGAGCCGAATCGCAACATCAATCCCGATGAAGTCGTCGCCGTCGGCGCCGCGGTGCAGGCCGGCATTCTGCGCGGCGACATCAAAGACATGATCCTGCTCGACGTCACGCCGCTGTCCCTCGGCGTCGAGACTCACGGCGGCGTCTTCACGAAAGTCATCGAGCGCAACTCGACGATCCCGACCAAGAACTCGCTCATCTTCACAACCGTCGCCGATCAGCAGAACAAGGTGACGGTGCACGTGCTGCAGGGTGAGCGCGAATTCGCGCGCGACAACAAGTCGCTCGGCAAGTTCGACCTCGTCGGAATCCCGCCGGCGCCGCGCGGCGTGCCGCAGATCGAGGTCACGTTCTCGATCGATTCGAACGGCATCGTCAGCGTCACCGCACGCGATCAGGCCACCGGCCAATCGACCGGCGTACAGATCAATCCCGCCGGCGGCCTGTCGCAGGACGAGATCGATCGCCTCGTCAACGAAGCCGCCGAGCACTCGCGCAGCGACGCCGCGAAACGCGAGACGCGCATGTTGCAGAACAAACTCGAAGGGATGATCTACACGAACGACAAGGTCTTCCGCGAGTTCGGCAAGATGCTGAGCGACGAGGATCGCAACAAGGTCCAGCAGTGCATTTCGAAAGCAAAAGAATCGGCAGCATCCGAGGAGAAGCAGCGTTTGAATGACGCGATCTTCGAGCTGCAAACGGCGTCGCGCATCCTCACGAGCGTGATGCTTTACAACCCACTGAAAATGAACGTACCGGGCGACGCCCCGTAAAACTGACGAATGGCTACGACTGAAAAACGCGATTACTACGAAGTGCTCGGCCTTGCGCGCGAGGCGAATGTCGACGACATCAAGAAGGCGTACCGCCGTCTGGCGGTGAAGTATCACCCCGACAAAAATCCCGGCGATGCCGACGCCGAGGAGAAGTTCAAGGAGGCCGCGGAAGCGTATGGCGTGCTCTCCGACGATGAGAAGCGCGCGCGCTACGACCGCTACGGCCATCAGGGCGTCGGCGGAGGCGGTTTCGATCCGAATCAGTTCGCCGACTTCGGCGACATCCTCGGCGACCTGTTCGGCTTCGGCGATTTCTTCGGCACCGGCAAGCGCCGCTCCGCACGTGCCGCGCGCGGCAACGATCTTCGCTACGACCTGACGCTCGAATTCGAGGAAGCCGTCTTCGGCAAGGACATCACCATCGACGTCCCGCGCGTCGCCACGTGCGAAACCTGCAAAGGCAGCGGCGCGAAACCGGGCACGCAGCCAGTGACGTGCAGCGGCTGCGCCGGCCGCGGCCAGGTCCGCTACTCGCAGGGCTTCTTCGCCGTCGCCCGCACCTGCCCGCAATGCGGCGGCGCCGGAAAAGTGATCAAGGATCCCTGCGCGAACTGCGACGGCGCGGGCCGCGTCCGCGAAGAAAAAACGATCTCCGTCAAAGTTCCCGCCGGCGTCGACGACGGCTCACGCCTGCGCGTCGCCGCCGAAGGCGAAGCCGGTTTCAACGGCGGCCCTCCCGGCGATCTCTACGTCTTCATCTCCGTCCACGAGCACGCGAAGTTCACGCGCCGCGACTACGACATCCACTCCGAACAGACCATCACCTTCACTCAAGCCGCCCTCGGCGCCGAAGTTCAGACCGACACGATCGACGGCCCCGAATCGCTGCGCATCCCGCCCGGCACCCAGCCCAGTCAGGTCTTCCGCCTGCGCGGCAAAGGCGTCCAGTTTCTTCAGGGCCCGGGCCGCGGCGACCAATACGTCCACGTAACGGTGCGCATCCCGACGACCCTCGACGACGCCCAGCGCGAGTTGTTGGCGCGCTACGCCGAAGCCGAAGGCGAGACGCCGCCGCAGGATAAGGGAGTCTTCGGCAAGGTGAAGGACTTTTTCACCGCGCCGTAGATATGACGAGCCACAAAGAGACGAAGCCGGAACCAACGCCGCCTCCGAACGATGCGGATCGCGCCGAAGACGCGCCCGTCGTAACGGGTGAGGCATTGATTAAAGTAATGCAGGATCCGCGTGTGCGTGATTTCGAGTTCGAATATCCAGGCGTTCGTTCTCGCATTCGTCACGTCAAGCTCTAATTCCGCCGATCACACGGATTCGGCATGCCTCCGGAGGAGGCACGGAGGGTAGCCGGTGGTCCAAGCGAAGCGCGCGACCACCGGAACCGCGCGCGACGGGAAGGTTGGACCCCGGCAGGGGTCACGTACTGTGCGCGCACGAATTTCACATCCTGCGGTTGTCACATTCCGCGACCCCGCCGGGGTCGAATCCGGATCGCATACGTAACCGGCGGTCGCTCGCTAACGCTCGGACCGCCGGCTACCCTACGCGCCTCCTCCGGAGGCGTCCAGGCGCACGAAGAATGTCTCCGGATACAAATAGTCTTCGCCCGATTCATCCACAACGCGAATCATCTGATGCTCGTCGGCAAATGAATCCGGCAGCACTGGATAAAGCTTTCGCAACTCCAGCGATGCTCGATAGCCGCGGTTGCGGACGCAGACGGCGAAGTTTCGATCGCTCACCTCAAAATCCTACCTCGGCTGACAACGACATCCTCAGGGACGAGTAGCGCGCTAGAATGCGCCGCCTGTGGCGGACCTGACGTTTTCGCAGTGGCGCCCACATCCGTGGCATGGGCTGAGCGCGGGTGCTGATGCGCCGCGCGTCGTCAACGCGTACATCGAGATCACGCCGTTCGATCTGATCAAGTACGAGGTCGACAAAGCGTCGGGATATCTGCGCGTTGACCGTCCGCAGCGAACGTCTTCGCAGCCCCCCGCATTGTACGGATTCATCCCGCGCACGTACTGCGGTCCGCGCGTGGCGGCGTTGACGCCGGCTACGAAGCGCGGCGACGGCGATCCGCTCGACATCTGCGTTCTGAGCGAGCGGCCGATTGCAAAGTCGGAAATCCTCCTATCCGCGCGGGTCATCGGCGGACTGCAACTCGTCGATCGCGATGAAGCCGACGACAAGATCATCGCCGTGCTGCAGGGCGATTACGTTTGGGGCGACGCGCAGGATCTGAGCGACGTCCCGACCGTGCTCGTCGAGCGCCTCGAACACTACTTCTCTACGTACAAACTCGTCCCCGGCGAGCCGGCGCGCATCCGCATCTCCGGCTCGTACGGCTACGCGCATGCCGCGAACGTGGTGCAGGCGGCGATGGAAGACTACGGCGAGTTGTTCGGCGCACACGCGTGAAGGACTTCATCCTCAACATCTCGTTCGATGCGCGCGACGTCGCGCTCGAAGAGCTCGTGCAATCGCGGCTTTACCTGACGCCGTCGACCGGCAGTTCGTCGTCCGAGGCGAATGGCACGACCACGATCTCCGCGTACTTTGATGATGCGGGCGAACGCGACAAAGCGGCGCGCGAGTTCAGCGACGTCGCCGGAATCGAACTGCATGGAGACGACCGCGAACGCATCGACTGGCTCGATCGCTATCAACAATCGCTCGAGCCGCTGTTCATCGGCGAGCACTTCATCGTCGCGCCCGATGCGTCGCTGATCCCGCGCCACACGACGCGCCACGCGCTGGTCGTCCCGCAGGAGCAAGCCTTCGGAACCGGCTCGCACGAAACGACGTCGCTCTGCATCGAGATTCTGGAGACCCTCGACGTCGCCGGCAAACGCGGACTCGACATCGGCGCCGGCAGCGGCATCCTCGCGCTGGCCATGTGCCGCCTCGGCGCGGATCACGTGATCGCATTCGACAACGACGTCGATGCCTTCGCCGCACTCCGCGACAACCGCGTGCGCAACGGTATCAATGACGCGCGCATGCCGATCTTCATCGGCGGACTGGAAGCTCTTCGCGGGGGCAGGTTCGACATCGTCACGATGAACATCATCCCCGAGGTCATCATCCCGCTCCTCGGCGAGGTCGAGCGGCACGTGCGCGGATCGCTCATCCTCAGCGGGATCCTCGTTATCAAACGCGAAGACATCGTGCGCGCATGTGCAGAACACGGCCTCGAAATCGTCGAAGAGCGAACGAAAGGCGAGTGGTGGGCAGGCAGGTTTACACTACGCGCGCTATGAACCAGATCAGCGATCGTTTGCGTGGCCTCGTGCAGTCCGACATCCGCCGCATGTCCCGCGAGTGCGAGCGCGTCGGCGGCATCAACCTCGGGCAGGGCATCTGCGACCTGC
>JAXDIO010000162.1:0-5288 GCA_034663965.1 Thermoanaerobaculia bacterium
AAGAGGTGTCCGAGTGGCTCGATCACTACCGCCGTTTCTGGGAGCAGAGCTTCGACCGGCTGGACGAATATCTGCGCGAATTGAAAAAAACGAAGGAGAAGAAGCATGCACGCCACAATCGAAAGAAGTAGCTCTGACACCGCCTCGCGCGAGATCGCCACGACGCGCGTTTTCGACGCCCCTCGGGATCTCGTATTCGACGCCTGGACCTCGCCGGAACATATCGGGCAATGGTGGGGTCCGAACGGATTCACCACCACGACGCATTCGATGGACGTTCGCCCGGGCGGTGAGTGGATTTTCGTCATGCACGGCCCCGACGGTACCGATTACAAGAACCACATCGTCTATCGCGAGGTGGTCCGGCCGGAGCGGCTCGTCTACGACCACGTCAGCGGTCCGCTCTTTCGCGCGACGGTGACCTTCGAGGCGGAAGGTCAGAAGACGCGCATCCGCATGCAGATGCTGTTCGAGACCGCCGAGCTGCGGAAGAAAGTGGCCGAGGAGTATGGAGCGGTGGAAGGACTGGAGCAGACGCTCAATCACCTCGGGGAGCATGTGGCGAAGCTGGCCGCGGAGCATGCGGACGATTTCGTCATCACGCGCGAGTTCGACGCGCCGCGCGATCTGGTTTTCAAAGCATGGACGGAGCCGGAGCGCCTCGCGCAGTGGTGGGGTCCGAAAGGGTTCACTGTCAAGGTGGCGAACATCGATCTCCGTCCCGGCGGGATGTTCCACTACGGAATGGTGGGGCCGGACGGCAGCGAGATGTGGGGCAAGTTCATCTACCGCGAGATCACGCCGCCGGAGCGGATGGTCTTCATCGTCTCCTTCTCCGATGAAAGCGGCGGCACGACGCGGCATCCGATGGCTCCGACGTGGCCGCGCGAGATGCTCAACACAGTGACGCTGACCGAGCACGGCGAAACGACGACGCTCACGCTCCGCAGCAGCGCGTATGCGGCGAGCGAGGAGGAGCGCGCCACGTTCAAGGCCGGCCACAGCAGCATGCAGGGCGGCTTCACCGGCACGTTCGACCAACTGGCCGCGTACCTGGCAAAGGCGCGGTCATGAACGCGATCGCTCGATTTCACGCGCAGGCGCCGAGGATTCTCGGCGTCTTTCGATTCCTCGCCGGAGTCCTGTTCGCCTGCCATGGCGCGCAGAAACTCTTCAACGTTTTCGGCGGGATGCCGCCCGGAGTTCCGAAAGCGCTGATCTGGAGCGCCGGCCCCATCGAGTTCATCGGCGGCATCCTCATCGCCATCGGCCTCTTCACGCGCAGTACCGCGTTCCTCTGCAGCGGCCTGATGGCGTTCGCCTACTTCCTCGGCCACGCCCGCAACGGCTTCTGGCCGAACATGAACGGCGGCGAGATCGCGCTCCTCTTCTGCTGGTTCTTTCTCTACCTCGCCGCGCAGGGTCCGGGTGCGTGGGCGATCGATGGGCTGCTGCACAAGCGGGGTAGCGAAGTCCGACCGACGTACGTCACGTAGGCGAACACCGGCGGCGTAGCCGGCATAAGAAGGTACTGACCGGAGACATCGAGGACAGCTAACCGAGGCATCGAGGACTCAACGCCTGATGCATCTGGAGGTTGTCGGATGCCTTGGAGGGATCGGCCAGCAGCGACATGAAATTCGTGAGCACGATCGGACCGGAGCCGTCGTTGATGCCGGGCGCCGGATTGAAAGTCAGCTCGTGCAGTCGCCCTGGGGACAACTCTCGTTCGGAAGAAATGACTCACTCTGCGAGAGAAATGTCGCGGAACAGGCGATGAAGTGACGCGTGTTACGATGTACGCATAGATGTACATGAGGGAAGCATGAACCGACGAAACTCAATTGCCGAAGCACGTAGCAACCTACCCAACCTGATTCGCGAAGCGGAGACCGGGAAAATCGTTGAGTTGACGCGGCGCGGCGAGCCGGTGGCTGTGATCATCGGACGTAAGCGATACGAACAGCTGACGTCCCGCTTGCGTCCCTTCTCGGAAGTCTGGGACGAATTTACGCGCAAGTTCCCTCCCGGCGAGGTCGATATCGATCCTGACGAAATCTTCCGCGATGTGCGGGATAAAGATCCCGGCAGAGACTTCAAGCTGTGAGTCTGCAATACCTGCTCGACACGAATGTCGTTTCCGAACCTCTGCAGATGAAACCGCGCGCAGGAGTGCTGCGAAAACTGCGTCTATACAATGGTGAAATCGCCATCGCTTCCGTCACGTGGCATGAGTTGCAGTTCGGTATGCGCCGATTACCGGCGTCGGACCGGCGGACACGGGTGCAAACTTACCTGGACGAAGTTGTTTCAATGTCAATGGCAATCCTCGACTATGACGCAGCCGCCGCCGAGTGGCATGCGACTGAAAGAGCGCGGCTGACGACAAGAGGTAGGACACCCCCGTTTCAGGACGGCCAGATCGCCGCCATTGCATTCGTGAATGAGCTGACGCTGGTAACGTTCAACGAGGTGGATTTCAAGCGGTTTGAAGGATTGAAGGTCATCAGCTGGCGCTGACTCGCAACTGACGCCTGTATGCTCGGCAGGTGTTTCGCCGAGCAATCCTTCGCTGGCTTCCCATCCTCTTCGTCCTCGCCGTCTACGCCTTCTTCGCCGGCGACGGCAAGTTCGACTTCCGCCGCCTCAGGATGTGGCAGGAATCGAATTACGCCAGTCTCGCGCAGGGATTTTTTCACGGGCAGCTCAATCTCGATCGATGGGTCAACCCGAAACTCGATGCGTTGCCGTATCCGTACGATCCGAAGGCGCGCCAAGGCATCCACTATGAGTGGGACGCGAGCTATCTCAACGGAAAGTACTACCTCTACTCGTCCCCGCTTCCCGCGCTCCTCGGCTACATGCCGTTGCGAATTCTGCGGCGCGGCTATCCGCCTGATTCATTCGTCGCGCTCTTCTTCACCGCATGGGCGTTTCTCGCATCGGTCGCGTTCACGCACCGCGCGTTGAAACTCGCAGGACGTCCGTTGAACATCCCCTTCCCACTGTGGGTGGTCTTCATCGGCCTCGGCAACGTGACCACATTTGTTCTCGTCACCGTGCACATGTACGAGATCGCCATCGTTTGCGGAATGGCCATGACGGCGATGTGGGCGCTGGCGCTGCTGCGCTACAACGAGTCGCCGACGACGGGCCGTGCGGTGTGGCTGAGCATCTGGCTCGCGCTCTCGATCGCCGCGCGGCCGAACCTCGGCGTGTTGCTCTTCGTCACCGCGTTCGCCATCAAACGGACGAGGAAAACGATCATCGCCGTCCTCGCGCCGCTGGCCATCGTCGCGATTGCCATGCTCTGGTACAACGCCGCGCGTTTCGGCGATCCATTCGAATTCGGCATCCGTTATCAGCTCACGCACGTCGATATGGACGGACACAAGGTTTGCAGCCTCTGCACGTTTCCCGAGGTGGCGCGCCTCGGCAACAACGTCCAGCACTACCTTTTCGCGCCGCTGCACATCCACAGCAAATTTCCGTTCATCGATGCCAACCCGTCGCGCCTTGATCGCGTTGTTTCGTGGCCGACGCCGAATGGGGTGACGGAACAGATCATCGGTATTGCGCCGATTGCGCCATTGATGATGCTCGGGACGCTGATCGCCATTCTCATCGCGCTGATGCGCGGTCCGAAGGACATCGCTACACGCACGGCACTGCAGGTAATGTCCGGCGCGTGGCTAATCCTCTTCGGCCTCTCGACCTGCTGGTGGATCGTGGCCCGCTACTCGCTCGATTTCATGATGTTGATGAGCGTGGCAAGCGTGGTGTGCATCGAAGCGATGGTGACATCCCTTCGCGCGACGATGATTCGGATCGCGCCACTGCGCGCAATCGTGGCCGCCTTGGCCTGTTACTCGATCGTCACCGCCATCCTCCTCGGCTTCAGCGGAGGTGGCGACGGATTCAAACGCGCGAATCCAGTGATGTTCGAGAGGGTAACGGGGTGGTTCAAGTAGGCGCCTAACGCGCGCCGTCGGGTCTCACGCGCAGGAAGAACGTGCACGCCTTGCCCGTCTTCGACTCCACCCACACCGAGCCCGCGTGCGACACCGCGAACTCGCGCACCTTGAACAAACTGCGGCCGGTGCGCTCCGCGGATTGCGGGTTCCAGACGTAGCCGGGTTCGAAGATCGCCTGGCGCAACGGCTCGGGGACGACCGGGCCGTTGTCCATCACGAAGAAGAGCAGCAGCGGCTTGCCTTTGTGCTCCATCCAGCGGACGCCGACCACCACCTGTCCGCTGGGCGGAACGTAGTGCAGCGAGTTGTCCATCAGGATGCCGAGGGCGTCGACGAGCTGCTCGTGATCCTTGAAGCGCTCTTCGAGCTCCGGGACATCGATCTGCAGCTGGATGTTTTTCAGATCGGCGAATGGACCGAAACGATTCGCGACCGAGTGGATCAGATCGACGACGCGCGGCGTTCGTGCGGCCGGCGGCGGCTCCTCGACTTCGGGCGCCATCTCCAGCGACGACAGAATCTGATCGATCGTCGCGGCCCAATCTTCGAGCAGAGGATCGCGTTGCCGCGAACGTGACGAGGCCAGCACCGACTCGCGCAACGAGCGCAGCGGCGTGAAGACCGTTTCGCGCACGAACGACACGAACGACGCGTGCGACGGATTCATCGGATCGGCTTCGCGGAACATCAGCACCGCGCCCATCGCCCCGCCGGAGATCGGGACGAGTGTGTAGAGGATGTTGCGATTGCGGATGCGCAACGCCATCGACGTCGGGACGGAGAGCTCACCGATGCGCGCGCCGCACTCCATCTCGATCTGTTTGACCGAGGAGAGATCGGATTGCGGGACGCCGAAGAGTTTCTTCGCTTCCTCGGTGACGAACTTCACCGCGCGGTCGGCGCCGAGGAGGATCGCCGGCGCGCCCGCGGCAATGATCACGTTCGCGACGCTGGTGATTGCGGGTGACGCGGACTCGACCGGAAACGGCAGCAGCGGCGCTTTCGGAAACGGCTCCGGTTCAGGAGCGGGTGCTGCGGCAGTCGCTGCTCCGCCGGAGCGTCGTGTGGCAGTACTTTCGCCAACAGGTTTTGAAGCGACGGGAGCCGGCGGCGGCGCGATCGGAGGTGGCGGAGGTGCCGCCGTTTTCGCAGCGGATTCCTTCGGTTTGCGCGGCTTGTCGCACTTCTCGCAGAGGATTCCCCGCGCAATCGCCGCACCGCACATGAAGCACTTTTGGGCCATGAACCGATCTCTGGACTGGCGATCTTACGCCCGCTTCTTGTGCTGCTGCAACGTGATAGCGTTCGCCGCCG
>JAXDIO010000178.1:0-6009 GCA_034663965.1 Thermoanaerobaculia bacterium
TCATCAGCCGGGGAAGCTGTTCCAGGCGAACATCTTTTATCCCGCGAAGTACGCGCTGGCGTTCAGCGAGAACCTCTACGGCATCGCGGCCGTGCTCTTTCCGCTGCGTGCGCTCGGCGCAAGTCCGCTGACGGCCCACAACGCCGCCATCCTCCTCGGCTACACGCTGTGCGGCTTCGGCGCGTATCTCCTCGCGTTTGAAATCACCGCGAGTTTCTGGGGAGGCATCGCGGCCGGCATCTTCTACGCGTTCCTGCCCTATCGATTCACACAAGCGCCGCACGTGCAGTACGTATGGGCGGGCACGCTGCCGATTCTCCTTTTCGCGCTGATTCGGTACGCGCGCAAGCCGGACTGGGGCCACGCGATCGGGTTCGGCGCCGCGCTGCTTTGGAACGGGCTATCGAACGTCCATTTCTTTCTCTTCGGAACGATTGCGATTGTGATGACGATCGCCATCCTCCGGCCGCCCCTGCGGCGGATTGCAATCACCGGCGGGATCGCGTTGATCCTCATCGCGCCGTTTCTCTACCCGTATCACGCCGCCTCGAAGTTGTACGGAATGGAGCGGTCGTGGAACGAGACGATGAGCTTTTCCGCGGTTCCCGGCGACTGGCTGCTGAACAACTTCGCGTGGCGCCCCTATCCGGCGCGCAACGATGCCGCGACCGATCCGGAGCGCTGGCTTTTCCCCGGCGCGCTCGCGCTCTGTCTCGCGATCGTGGCGTTTGCGTCGCGCGAATGGAAGCTGCTCGCCCTCGCCTGGTCCTGGATCCTTCTCGGCTTCATCGGCTCACTTGGACTGCGGACGCCGTTTTATCGCTTCCTCTTCAACTATGCCCCCGGATTCCGAGCCGTGCGCGTTCCGGCGCGATGGGCGCTCATCACGCACGTCGGATTGGCGATTCTCATCGCCATCGCGGTCGCGCTCATCACACGGCGCGCGAAATGGACCGGCGCCATCGTCGCCATTGCGTTTCTGATCGAGCTGCACGATCCGATTCGGTGGTACATGGCGCCGACCGAAGTTCGTCCGATCGATCGCTGGGCGAAGAGCGCGAGACCGCACGCCATGATCGAGCTGCCGATCGATTACAACACCGAGTACGAGGTGATGCTGCACGCCACGGCGCATCACCGCCCGGTCGTAAACGGCGTCTCCGGATTCGATCCGCCGGAGTATTCGCGCATCGCGCAATTGGCGGAGCCGTGGTCGGATGAACTCGTGCCGGAGCTAACGCGCATCGGCGTCACGCACGTCGTCATTCGCGCCGACGCCCTCGGTGCCGGCGGAGCGAAATGGCTCGGCCGCATGGTCGATGCCGGCCAGCTCGGCTTCCTGAAACGGTTCGACGAGGGCGTGAATGGAGATTGGCTCTTCCGCGTCGGTGTTCACGGCGACTCGCCGGAGCTTCGTTCGATGCTGAGCGGCCATTCCACGTATAACGAAGACACCTTCGGCGCGCTGGTCACACCGCAAACGACGTCGCTGAAAGGAGCGGCGACGTTCTCCGGAATCGCGCTCTCGCCATTCGGCATCCGCGAGGTCAACCTGCTTTTCAACAACGGGAGGCTGCGGTTGCCGGCGACGTTAAAAGCCGATCCGCAGACGAGCCATTGGTATCGCTGGTACGACGCCACGACCAAGCCCGCGTTTGTCCGTGAGTTTCCGTCGCGCCCGAAGAACATCCCGCCGATCACCGACGTGCAGGTCGAAATCATCGACGGCCGCGGCCAGCGAAAGCTCCTCGACGATCGCTGGCTCGACTGGTATTGAGTCGTAAACTCCGCGCATGGTTGCCATCGTCACCGGCGCATCGAGCGGATTGGGATTGTCGATCGCCAATCTCCTGCGAAGCCGAGGAAGGCAAGTGATCGGCGTGTCGCGCCGGGAAACGGCTGACGTTTCCGGCGACGCATCGAAACGATCGACCGCGCTTCGCGCCATCGAAGCCGCCGAACGCCTCGGCACGATCGATCTCCTCATCAACTGCGCCGGCACCGGCATTTTCGGACCTGCCGGTTCGTACGACGACGACGCAATCGCAGCGATCATCAACTCCAATCTGATCGCAACCATCAACTTCTGCGAGCTGCTCTTCCCGCGCTTCAAAGAGCACGGCGGCACGATCGTCAACGTACTCTCCACCGCCGCGCTGATCGGCAAGGCAAACGAGACCGTCTATTGCGCCGCGAAGTGGGGTGCGCGCGGTTACACCGAAGCGCTGAAAGCCGAGGCAAAGGGGACGAAGGCCAGGATCATCGCCGTCGCGCCGGGCGGGATGAACACCCCCTTCTGGCCGGAGCCGCGTCCCGGCTTCATAGATCCAGGCGACGTCGCGGCCGCGATCGTCGACGCCATCGAGCGGCCTGTAGATATTAGCGAGCTCGTCATCACAAGACGGTAGAATCGCGCCGGAGGTCCATCCATGCGCCGATCAATCTCGATCCTCGTCTTTTTTGTCGCGTTTCCGCTCTTCGCAGAGACACCCTTTCCTGCGCCGTGGCCGAAGCCGATCTCACCCGAGGCGTATTGGCAGACGCTCATGACCGGCAACGCTACGTACATGGCCGGCGCGCTTCCGTACACCGGACTCGCAGCACAGCGCGACGCTACGGTCAAAGGGCAGCAGCCGCCGGTCACGATCTTCTCCTGCGCCGATAGCCGCGTCCCGCCAGAGCTGATCTTCGGACGCGCCATCGGCGATCTCTTTGTCGTGCGCGTGGCGGGCAACGTCGCCGGTTCGTTCGACATCGCCAGCATCGAGTACGCCATCGCTCACGACTGGACGAAGCTGATCGTGGTGATGGGGCACGAGGACTGCGGCGCCGTCAAAGCCGCTCTCGATCCGGAGGATCCCGCGACGCCGAGTCTCGTCGCCCTCGTGCAGCGCATCCGCGAGTCATTCGTCGGCTGGGCGTCGTGGACCGGCCCCGATCGCACCGAGAAAGCGATCAAAGCGAACGCCCGCAGTTCCGCCGCGTACCTCCTCGCGCACAGCGCGGTGATCCGCAAAGCGGTGCTCGATCACAAGGTCGGATTGATCGTGGCGTACTACAACTTAAAGAGCGGGAAGGTGGAGGAAGTGCAGCCGTAGGCGTACCATTCTCCGGCGATGGGCGAACTTCTGGTTGACGAAATCGAACAAGACGTTCTGGAGAAACTCCAGGAACGCGCGCGCTGTCACGGCCGGAGCACCGAGGAGGAAGTCCGCGAAATCCTCCGAACCGCGGTGATCACGGAAACTGCTGCACCGTTCGGGTTAGGGACTCAACTCGAAGAAATCTTTCGCGATGCCAATAAGAGCGACGGAGAAAGCCGGCCCGGGTTGGGCACGCGTCTCGCCGCTCGTTTTCGGGACATCGGCCTCAAGGAAGAGATTCCGGAACTGCGCGGCTATCCAGCCCAGCCAGCGGATTTTGACGATCCGTGATCTTGCTCGATACGAACGTGATTTCCGCCTTCATCAGGCCGGAGCCGGATCAGGCGGTCATGTCATGGCTTGATTTGCAACCGCCGGAGTCGATGTGGACCACGTCGATTTCCGTTTACGAGCTTCGTTTCGGCGTGGAGCTCCTCGCCCTTGGCCGCCGCCGTCAATTGCTGGAGGAAGCTCTCACCAAGGCTCTGGAAGAAGACTTTGACGGGCGCGTGATTCCCTTCGATGTGGCAGCCGCGCAGGCTGCCGGAAGAATCGGCGCTGCGCGACGACAGTTGGGCAGAACGATTGAGATACGTGACGTACAGATCGCCGGCATCGCTATGGCGCGCAAAGCAAAACTCGCCACGCGCAACATCCGTCACTTCGAAGGCCTGGGTTTGGAGTTGATCGATCCCTGGGGCGCCTGAGCGCCTACCGCCCCTTCCAAACCTCCGCCACCTTCGCGCCCATCTCGCTGGGCGCTTCGACGACATGAATGCCCGCCGCTCGCAGCGCGTCCATTTTCTCCGACGCCGTTCCTTTACCGCCGCTGATGATGGCGCCGGCGTGGCCCATGCGGCGTCCCGGCGGGGCGGTTTGTCCGGCGATGAATGCGACGACCGGTTTCGTGACCGACTCTTTCACGAATGCCGCTGCTTCCTCCTCCGCTGATCCGCCGATCTCGCCGATCATGATGATCGCCTCGGTGGCTGGATCGTTTTCGAATGCGGCTAGGCAGTCGATGAAATTCGTGCCCGGCAGCGGATCGCCGCCGATGCCGACCGCCGTCGATTGTCCGAGCGCGCGCGTCTGACCGACTGCTTCGTACGTCAGCGTTCCGGAGCGCGACACGATGCCGATCGGACCGGGACGGTGAATGTGGCCGGGCATGATGCCGATCTTCGCTTCGCCCGGCGTGATGATGCCGGGGCAGTTCGGACCGATCAGGCGCGACGGTATCGCGCCCGACATGATGGCCCGCGCGTTCGACTTCCGCAGAAAATCGTGCGCGCGCATCATGTCGTTCACCGGGATGCCCTCCGTGATGCAAATGATCAGCTCGATGCCGGCGTCGGCCGACTCCATGATCGCGTCGGCCGCGAACGGCGGCGGCACGAAAATCAGCGAACAGTTCGCGCCCGCTTTTTCGCGCGCCTCGCGAACGCTGTTGAAGACCGCGAAGCCCTCGTGCGTCGTCCCGCCCTTGCCGGGCGTCACGCCGCCGACGACCTGCGTGCCGTAATCGCGGCACTGAATCGCGTGGAACGTTCCCTCGCGGCCGGTGATGCCTTGCACGATCACTCGTGTGTTTTTGTCTGCCCAGATGGCCATCAGCTATTTCCTTGCGCCGCGGCGACAACCTTTTGCGCCGCGTCCCACATGCCGTCGGCGGTAATCAGCGGGAGTCCCGAGTTGCTGAGGATCTCCTTGCCGAGGTCGACGTTCGTTCCTTCGAGGCGGACGACGACCGGCACCGGCAGCCCGATCTCGCGCGACGCGCTCACCACCCCCTCGGCGATGCGATCGCAGCGCATGATGCCGCCGAAGATGTTGATCAGAATCGCCTTCACGTTTTTGTCCGAGAGGATGATGCGAAACGCGTTCTTGACCTGCTCCGCGCTCGCGCCGCCACCGACGTCGAGGAAGTTCGCGGGTTGTCCGCCTGCGAGTTTGATGATGTCCATCGTGGCCATCGCCAGCCCCGCGCCGTTCACCATGCAGCCGACGTTGCCATCGAGCGTGATGTAGTTCAGGCCGAACTTCGACGCCTCGACCTCGAGCGGATCTTCCTCATTCAGGTCGCGCATCTCGGCCAGATCTTTGTGACGGAACATGGCGTTGTCGTCGAAGTTCATCTTGCAGTCGAGCGCGAACACGTTGCCCTCGGTCGTGACCATCAGCGGATTGATCTCGACCAGCGACGCGTCGGTGTCGATGTAGCAGCGCATCAGCTTCTGCACGAAGTCGACGCACTTCTTGTACGCGTCGCCAGTGAGTCCGAGTGCGTTGGCCACCGCGCGCGCCTGGAACGGCAGCGCGCCGAGGACGCCATCGATCGGCTCGCGATGGATTGCGGACGGATCGCGCTCGGCGACTTCCTCGATCTCCATCCCGCCCTGCTTCGAGGCCATCACCACCGGCATACCGATGCGGCGGTCGAGCGTGATGCCGAGATAGAGCTCCTTGTCGATGTTGAGCGCTTCCTCGATCAGGACTTTGCGCACCTCACGCCCTTCCGGACCGGTTTGGTGCGTGATCAGCGTCATGCCGATCATTTTCTTTGTCAGTTCCGCGGCTTCGTCGGCGTCCTTGGCGAGTTTCACGCCGCCGCCTTTGCCGCGGCCGCCGGCGTGGATCTGCGCCTTCACGACGACGCGGCCGCCCAGTTCCTTGGCCGCGGCGCGCGCTTCGTCGGCGTTTTCCGCGACGATGCCGCGCGGCGTCGGAACGCCGTAACGTCGCAGGATTTCTTTGGCCTGATACTCGTGGACTTTCATAGGGCGCGGAGTTCTATCACATCGAATGCCACGAGCGCGGAAGCGCCCGAAAGTTGCATTACACTGCGCCGCCCGGAGGTTCGCGATGC
>JAXDIO010000185.1:0-6164 GCA_034663965.1 Thermoanaerobaculia bacterium
GGCTTCTACCCGGACTGTTGCGACGGCTACGGTCCCTACGGCCTCGACTCGTTGTACACGTGCAACGGCTATCACAGTTGCACGGGCTGACACGCTCATGCTCATCAGCGGCGCCGGCCATCGGCCGGTGCCGCTCCCGCACAACGGAGGAAAAATGAGAACGACTCTTTCCATGATGCTGGCCATGCTGATGATCGGCGCGCTCTCCCTGTCGGCCGCTGAGGTGGTGAAGCCGGCCGCGACGATCGGCGCTACGTCCATTTCGCTCACCGAGCTCGATGCCGCCGTCGGTGCGCGCCTCAATCGCCTTCGCACCGACGAATACAACATCCGCCGCGGCGTGCTCGACGATTTGATCGCCACGAAGCTGATCGACGCCGAAGCGGCGCGGCGGCACATCACATCCGAGGAGCTTTTTAAGACCGAAGTCGAAGCGAAGATCACGCAACCCGACGTCGCGGAGATCGAGCCGGTGTATGACGGCGTCGCCGACAAATATCCGGGCATGACGAAAGATCAGGTCCTCGCGCAGATCGCGGACGGCATGCGCCGTCAGCGCCTCGCCACGCGGCGAACGCAGTTCGTCAAAGAGCTTCGCGCCGCGGCCGGGGTGAAGGTGAACCTCGAGCCGCCGCGCGTGGCTGTGAATGCGGACGGTCCGGCGCGCGGCGGCGCCAGCGCTCCGGTCACGATCGTCGAGTTCTCCGACTTCGAGTGCCCGTTCTGCGGCCATGCGGTTGAGACGCTGCAGCAGGTCGAGAAGACGTACGGCAACAACGTGCGCATCGTCTTCCGCGACTATCCGCTCTTCAGTCATCGCACGGCGAAGCGCGCCGCCGAGGCCGCGCACTGTGCCGAGGAGCAGGGGAAATTCTGGGAGATGCACGATCGCCTCTTCTCGAAAGGCGGACCGCTCAGCGATCCCGATCTCTATCGCTTCGCCACGCAAGCCGGCATCGACCGCAACAAGTTCGACCAGTGCCTGACCTCGGGCAAATTCAAAGACGCGTGGAAGCCGTCGCAGGACGAAGGAAACCGCGTCGGCGTCACCAGCACGCCGAGCTTCTTCATCAACGGACGGATGATCGTCGGCGCGGCCGGCTACGACGTCTTCTCGAGGATCATCGACGAGGAGCTCGCGAATGCACCGCGTGCGGCGGCTGTGGCGAGCAAGTAAGTCTTCTTCGGTTACGCGGAGGCGTGGAGTTTTCTCCCCCTCCGCGTCTTCGCGCCTCCGCGTGAGCAAGGCGCCGATGCTTTGTCGCATACTGCGGCGCCATGAATCTGGAGAGCGGTCGAAGGCTGGGTCCGTACGAGATCGTGACCCAGCTCGGCGTGGGCGGGATGGGGGAGGTCTACCGCGCTCGCGATACGCGGCTGGATCGCATCGTTGCGATCAAGGTGCTGCCGGCGCATCTGACGGCGAACGAAGCATCGCGCGCACGCTTCGAGCGCGAGGCGCGTGCGATCTCGGCGCTTTCGCATCCCAACATCTGCGCGCTTTACGACGTCGGCCGCGACGGCGACACCGAGTACCTGGTGATGGAGTATCTGGAAGGCCAGACGCTAGCCGACAAACTCGCCCGCGGTCCGCTGCCGAAAAGTCAGTTCCTGAAGTTGGGAGCACAGATCGCCGAGGCGCTGCAGCACGCGCATCGCGCGGGCATCGTTCATCGCGATCTGAAGCCGGGCAACATCATGATCACGAACAGCGGCGCGAAGTTGCTCGACTTCGGTCTGGCGAAGTTCGCCGATCCGGTGTCGCAACCGCTGGACCAGGAAGAAACGGCCACGCGACGCGAGCCGCTGACCGCCGAAGGAACGGTCGTGGGGACGTTTCAGTACATGTCTCCCGAACAAGTCGAAGGACGTCCTCTCGATCATCGAACGGACATCTTTTCGCTGGGCGTGATTCTGTACGAGATGGTGACGGGCAAGCGCCCGTTCGTCGGATCGTCACGCGCGACATTGATCGCGTCGATCCTTTCGTCCGATCCCGTTTCGATCCGGTCGCTGCAGCCCGATGCACCGCCGGACCTCGAACGAATCATTCTCACGGCGCTGCAAAAGAATCCTGAGGAGCGGTGGCAGACGGCGCAGGACGTCGCGCTGCAGTTGCGATGGAGCGGGGAGTCGTCGCAGACCGGTTTCGCTGCATCGACACCGGGCCGACGCAAGTCCGCGCTTCTTCTTCCGCTGCTGCTCATGGTGGCGGCCGCGCTGCTGACGTTCGCCGCGATGCGCTGGTTTGCGCCGCCGCGATCCGCCCCGACTTCAGCCAGTCTTCACCTCTGGCTTCCTCCGACCATACGTCCGATGCGGTTCTACGAGTCGAACAGTTTCGCGCTGTCTCCCGATGGACGGATGCTCTGTTTCAACGCGTCGAGCGGCGGAGCGAGCGCGCTCTTTCTTCGCAGTCTCGATTCGTTTGCGATCCGGAAGATCGAGGGGAGTGAAGGTTCGTCCGGCCCCTTCTGGTCGTCGGATGGCGCCTGGATCGCGTTCGCCGCGCGCGGCAAGTTGTGGAAGACGAAAATCTCCGGCGGCGCCGCGCCGGAAGCGCTCTGTGACATCTCCGCGCTCGGAGGGTCGGGCTCGTGGCAAGGCCACACGATCCTTTTCGGTGATTCCGCCGGCGGACGCCTTCAGATTTTTCGAGTCTCGGATGCCGGCGGTGACCCGGTCGCGGTCACGAAATTGCGCGATGCCAGGCAATGGCGTCACTCATGGCCACGGCTGCTCCCGGATGGAGAGCATTTTTTTTACCTCTCCTATGTCGCCGATTCGATCGATCGGCAATTGATGTTCGCGTCGCTCAAATCGCCAGAGCAGTCCGTGGTCATGCGGAACGCGTCGATGGTGCGGCTGGTCGGCGATCAATTGCTGTTCGTCAGAGACGCCAAGCTTCTCAGCCAGCACTTCGACGCGGCCCACGGCACTCTCACCGGCGATCCGGTGGCTCTGGCCTCGGACGTCTCTTATTTCTATCCGACGGGACGGGCCGAATTTGACGCCGCCGGCGGCACGCTCGTGTATCGCACCGACACCAGCATCGGACGCCTGGCGGTCGTAAACCGCAGCGGCGTCGAGACGCGCCTCGTCGATGACAAGAATGTGTTCTTCGATTTCGGACTCTCCCCCGATGGCGGCAAGGCCGCGGCGAGTGTCATCAATCGCGACACCGGTCTCGCGGACATCTGGATCTACGATCTGGCTCGCGGAATCCGCGAGCGTTTTACGAGCGAACCGTGGCACGAGGTGACGCCGGTCTGGTCGCCGGATGGAAGCTTCATCGTCTACTCGGAAGCGGCCGGCGGTACGTTGCCCCACATCGTCCGGCGCGGTTTCACGGATTCGAAGCCGATGGACGTGAGCCCTCGCGGACCGTTTCAGTTCGCGTCAAGTTTCACTCCCGACGGACAGACGCTTTTCTATGTTCGCGAAGACGCCCGAAGGCAGGCCGATATTTTCACTCTCGATATGAAGACGAAACGATCGACTCCGGTCCTCAGCAGCAACGCTTACGAGGACAGCCCCGCTGTTTCGCCGGATGGAAAATGGCTCACGTATGGCTCGGACAGCACCGGCAACGGAGAGGTTTATCTGCTGAGCCTTGCCGGCGGCGATCCTCGCCCGATCCGAATTTCAACCAACGGCGGCGGCAATCCGAAGTGGAGCCGCGACGGCCGGGAGATCGTCTATCAGGGATCGGAAGGTTCCATCATCAGCGCCGTGCCCGGCCCCTCCGGCCGTTGGGACGACGCAACGACCCACGAACTTTTCCGCTTGCCCGACCTTCGCCATTTTGCTGTCCTGCCAGACGGACAATCGTTTCTGGTACAGCGAGGTTCCCCCGGTCCGTCCGATTCGATCTACCACGTCGTCCTCGGCTTGCATTGACCTGAACCTCTCCGCGTCTCCGCGTCTCCGCGTGAGTACAATCCGCGCCATGACGCGAAAGTGCTTGCTACCGCTGCTCTTCCTCCTCGCCGCCACCCTCGCTGCCGACACGCCGAAGTACCTCGTGCCGCCGCCGGACGTCGTGGCGGCGTTCGATGCGCCGCCGCTGCCCGAGGCGCTGCTCAGTCCATCAAAGAAGGTGATGGCGCTGGCGTATCGGAAAGGGCAGCCAACGATCGCTGCGCTTTCGCAGCCGATGCTGCGGCTCGCGGGCGAGCGCGTGAATCCGCGCACGAACGGACCGCATCGCGCGTCGCTGATCTACGCGATCAAGTTGCAGAAGATCAGCGGCGGCGCGACGACCAACGTGATCGTTCCCGCGCACGCGATTCTCTCAAATCTGAAGTTCTCGCCGGACGGATCGAAGCTCGCGTTTCTGAACACGCGAACTGACGGCATCGAGCTGTGGGTGGCCAACACGACCACGGGCGATGCGAAAAAAGTCAGCGGCACCGCGCGGTTGAATGCGGCCGGTGGCGATCCATGCGACTGGCTCGCCGATAACAAAACCGTCGTCTGCAAGACCGTTCCCCTCGGGCGTGGTCCGGCGCCTGCCGACTCCAACGTTCCCACGGGTCCGAACGTGCAGGAGAACGCGGGCAAGACTGCGCAGAGCGCGACCTACGAGGACATGATTCGCACCGCGCACGACGAGGCGCTGTTCGCGTACTACTTCACCAGCCAGCTTGCTTCGTTTGACACAACGTCCGGCACGATGAGCGCGATCGGCAAGCCCGCCATCCTCGGCGACGTCGCGCCGTCGCCGAACGATCACTTCATCCTGGTCACGAAAATCAAGCGGCCGTTCTCGCATCTCGTCCCGATGGACGACTTCCCGGACGATGTCGAGATCTGGGATCGCCACGGCGCGGTCGTGAAGAAACTCGCCGACCAACCCAGCCGCGAAGGCGTGCCGCTGACGGGCGTCGAGGCCGGACCGCGCGGGCATCACTGGCGCGAAGATCAGCCGGCGACAGTCGTGTGGACCGAGGCGCTCGACGGCGGCGATCCGAAGAACAAGGTTCCGTTCCGCGATCGCGTGATGACGCTGGCTGCGCCATTCAGCGCGGAACCGTCGGAGATCGGGAAGACGGAGTGGCGGTTCGCCGGGATTTCGTACACCGAGAAAGGCGTCGCGCTCCTTAGCGAGTTCGATCGCATCTCGCGCAAAACCCGCACGTGGATTCTCGAAGACGGCGCCGCGCCGAAGAAGTTGTGGGATCGCAAGCAGGATGCCGCGTACGACAATCCGGGCACGCCCGTCCGGCACGATGCGGGATCGCGCAGTTTCGCCGGCTTCGGCGGCCGCGGCTCGACCAGTCCGATCATCCAGATCGGCGACTCGATTTATCTCACCGGGCAGGGCGCGTCGAAGGAAGGCGACCGGCCGTTCCTCGACCGGTTGAACGTGAAGACCCTCGAGAGTGAACGGCTGTTTCGCAGCGCGGGCGACGCGTACGAAACCGTCGTCGCGCCGTTGAGCAGCGACTTCACCACGATTCTGACTCGCTACGAAACGCCGAAAGATCCGCCGAACTATTACGTGCGCACCGTCGGCGGCGATTCGCGGCATGCGGTCACGGCGTTCAAGGATCCGCAGCCGCAGCTTCGCGGCATCGAGCATCAATACGTCACGTATCAACGCAAAGACGGCGTGAAGCTCTCGGCCACGCTCTATCTCCCGCCCGGCTACAAGAAGGGAGAGCACATTCCGGTGATCATGTGGGCCTATCCGCGCGAATTCGGCGACGCCGACACCGCAAGCCAGGTCAGCGGCTCGCCGAATCGCTTCACGATCGTCAGCGGCTACTCGCACCTCTTCCTGCTGCTCTCCGGCTACGCGATCTTCGACAATCCGACCATGCCCATCGTCGGACCGGGCGAGACGGCCAACGATCATTACGTCGAGCAGCTCGTCGCCAGCGCCGATGCGGCCATCGACAAAGTAGTGGAGATGGGCGTCGGCGATCGCGATCACATCGGCGTCGGCGGCCACAGCTACGGCGCGTTCATGACCGCGAACCTGCTCGCGCATTCGCGCCTCTTCCGCGCCGGCTTCTCCGAGAGCGGCGCCTACAACCGCACGCTCACGCCGTTCGGTTTCCAGAGCGAGCGCCGCACGTTTTGGGAAGTGCCCGACCTCTACGCGAAGATGTCGCCGTTCTGGTACGCCGACAAGATCAAGGATCCGATTCTGCTGATGC
>JAXDIO010000271.1:0-4751 GCA_034663965.1 Thermoanaerobaculia bacterium
CCATCAAACTCCTCCTTGGGTACGGTTATTTGTACTGCGAGGAGGGTGCCATCAATGCGGCTTCTGCGGCTGTTTGTAGAGGGCGCACAACTGTTCCGTGTAGGTCGCGATCGAGCCGAGTCCGGCAGCGTCGCGGCGCTGGTCGAGGTGCTCGGGATCGTCGATCGGTAGTGGCTCGCACTTGCTGCCGCTGGTGTCGAACTGCGTGCCGTAGAGCTGCTTCTTTCCGTCGGCGATGCGCACGCGGTCGATCGACGTGGCCACGAGGCCGTAGCTGAGCTCTCCCTGCTTCGCCGCCGCTTCCATCACCGGAAGCATCTCGTGAAGGAACTCGCTGCCGCCGTGTTGCACGAGGGTCCACGCGCCGCTCGTCGCTTTCGCGCCGACTAGCGATTTGCCCGGCCAGCCGTAGCGCTTCACGATCTGGCGGAGACGCTTCACGTGCCGCGCGTCGAGCTGTTGCATCTCCGCGTTGAGGGCTGGGTTCTTCTGGTCCTTGATCCAGCGCTGGCGGACTTCCTGGTCGGCTTTGTTCATCGCCAGAAGCTCGTCGCGGAGCGCGTCCGGATCGAGAGTCCGGCAGGAGGTTGCTGCAAGGAGGAGGACGATAGCGAGCGTGCGCATCGCCGGATGCTACTACGGCTGTAGTAACTTCGCCAGCATGCGCTGAAGTTGCGGTAGCAGCGAAGCACCAACGGCGACTTTGACGATGTCGGCGAGGATGAAGGGACGGACTCCGCCGAGCCACGAGTTTTTCGCGCCGATGAACGCGGCGAGCCACGACCAGCCGCCGAGGTAGATGATGCCGAGGGCGACGAGCATGCCGGCGACGGCGCGAACGATCGTCGAGCCCCAGCCGCGCTCCGAGAACCAGCCGGCGACGAACGCCGCGAACGGGTACGAGAAGAGGTAGCCCGCGGTCGGTCCGGCCAGCCAGATCGCGCCGCCGTGGCCTTGCGCGAAAACCGGCATGCCGCTGAAGCCCTCGAGCAGGTAGAGCGCGGCGGCAGCGGCTCCGCGTGTGGAGCCGAGCGTGATGCCGACGAGCAGCACTGCCAGCGGCTGCATCGTCAGCGGGACGACAGTGCCGGGGATCGGAATGGCGATCTGCGCGGCGATGGCAATGATCGCGGATGCGATGACGACCAGCAGGACATCGAGAGCAGCGCGGCCGCGCACGATGCGGGTCAGGAGTGTGTTCGGAATCGTCGTCGCTCTAGCGTTCATCGTTTTGCCGTCCCATCACCAGAATTGCCGGCAGCAGCGTGATCGCGGCCAATCCGCTCAGGCCGATGCCGAAGGTGGAAGCATACCCAATCGATCGCAGCCCCGGATAGTGCGAGAAGGCGAACGCGCCGTAGCCGACGATGGCCGTGAGAGAAGCCATGAGAATCGCCTTGCCCGTTTCGTGTGCACTTCCCCGGAACGCGGCCGGGTTTTCCTGGTAACGCTGCAGCATGTAGATCGCGTAGTCGGTGGCGACTCCAATGATCATCAGGCCGACGAAGATGTTCATGAAGTTGAACTGGAGGTTGAGCAGCGCCATGAGTCCGAGCATGCCCACGGCACCGGCGACGAACGGCACGAACGACAGCAGCGTCAGTTTCAGATTGCGGAAGCTGATGAACATCAGCACGAGCACGGCGATGAAGCCGATGATCGTCGAGCGCGTAGCGTCCGCTTTGACGATGCGCCGCAGCGTGCCGCTGACGAGATTGACGCCGGTGAGGACGTCGCCGGGATGGCGGTCGGGGACTGCCATCAGTTTCGCGGGAACGTCGCGCGGCCACTTGCCGCCGGTCGGGTAAACGTTGATCACCGACATCCAGCCGTTGCCGACTTTCTTCACGAAGCGCGTGGTGAGTTTGGTGATGTCTTCGTTGCCGATGGTCTGCAGCGTGATCGGTTGCGCCGGCTGCAGCGTCTGCGCGAAGAGTTTGAGGTAGTCGTCATACACCTCGGGGCGGAAGCCGTTTTCGACGAGCGCGGAGCGGAAGGTTTTCTCGACGCGCGCGATGTTGAATTCGTTCGCGGCGCCGGCGTGGAGTCTGGCGATGATCTTTTCCTGATCGACGACCGGCGGGAGAAAGGTCGAGATCGACTGGTACGAGGCGATGGTGTGGTCGGCCACGAGCGCGTCGAGATCCTTCGACGCCGTGCGCGTTTTCTCCAGCGCTTCTTCGAGCGTTTCCCCCTCGCAGACGTACATCATGAAGTCGAACGACTGCCCGAACTTCTCGGTGATGCGCGACTGATTGACGACGCCGGGATTGCCTTTCGCGCGCAGGTCCTGGATGTTGTCGCTGAAGCGGACGCGCGTGGCCATGATTCCGCACGCGACGATGAAGACCAACCACACGCCAATCGTGACCAGCGGCTTCTTGACTGAGATATCGATCAGTTTTTCCGCGCCGAACGAGTGCAGGTAGAGCTTCGGCGCGCGGCGCGACTCTTTGCGTTCCGAGAAAACGATCAGCGCCGGCAGCAGGAACATCACGCACAACAAAAACAGCAGGATGCCGACGCCGGTCAGGAAGCCGAGCTGGGTCATGCCGCGGAAGTCGGTGGCGAGGAAGGCGAAAAACGTCCCCGCGGTGGTGATCGCGGCCACGAACACGCCCGGCATCGTCGAGCGCATGATCGTGCGAATTGACTCCTGCATCGACGTGCCGCGATTGCGCTCGTCGACGTAGCGGCCGTAGAGGACGGTGATGAAGTCGATGCCCAGTCCCGCCAGCAACGCCGCGAATCCGGCGCTGGCCTGCGAGAGCTTGCCGTAGGTGACACCGGCCATGCCGAAGGTCAGCAGCAGTCCGAGCGCGAGCGGCGCGCCGGCGTAGATGATCGAGGCCGGGCGGCGGAAGGCGTAGAGGAACAACGCCAGCACGCCGAAGACTGTACCGAGAATGTTGATGATGACGTCCTGGCGAATCAGGTCGGCGTCGCCGGCCGCGATCTCGTATCCACCGGTGTGCGAGATCCGCGGCAGCGGCGTTCCCGGTGGCGCGGTCTTCTGAAAGTCTCTGAGCGCCTCGGCCTCGATCAGCGTCCCCTCATTCAGCAGTTTCTTGCCGAAGGGAACGTCCTGCGCCGGCCGCTTCGGCTTCGTCAGAATCAGCAGCATGCTGTGATCCGACGACATGTAGTAGCCGCTGGAGGTGTCGATGCTGAAGCCGCCGCCGGCGGACTGAAACTTGCGAAGGAAAATCGGGACGAGGTTGAAAGGATCGTATTGAACGAGCGGCTTCATCGCAGTGGCCTGCGGGGTCTGGAGCATGGCCGCGTTGCGCGCCACCGAGGCGCGGATGCCCTCGTCGGTGAGCTTGGCGGAAACTTCGTCGAGCTCCGCCGGCGTCAGGAAGAGCAGCGCTTTCGGCAGGATGATCTCGATGAAGTCGAGCGGGTTGGGGATTTTGTACGTCACATCCTCGATCCGCGGATTCTTCCGATACCCCTCGGCCACGGCATCGATGAGGGTGTCGTAGTCATGGACGTCGCGCCCTTTGGGCATGTCCATGAGCACGATGTGGTAGTCGATCGTGCCGAGGTCTTTGAGGACTTTGCGGAACTCGTTGACCTGCTTGTTCTGCTGCGGGATGAGGTTGAGCAGGTCGGGGTCGAAGGAAAGGCGCGTGGCGCCAAGCACGGCCAGAACCGCGAGCACGAAGGCCGCGATCAGGATCTCTTTGTTGCGCCGCAGGCAGAGGCGCGCCAGCGCGTCGAGGATTCGGTCGGTCAATTCAATTCTCGCGGTATCGTGCGCGTCGCGCGGAAAGCCGGGGGATAACAACATGCGCGGTCGAACGAGTCAAGTTGCATGCGCGGTCCTGCTCCTGATGGTTGCGTGCCAGAAGGCGGAACCGCTGACGGCGGAGAAGGCGAATCAGATCATCGAAGGCTACCGTTTCGCCGCGGAGCCGATCTACGCCGAGGTGCCGCAGAAGGTGTGGTGGAATCCGCGCTTTCCGAAGGATGAGTACGACGATCGCTCGCTGCGCACCTTCGACAATCTTCGCAACGCGGGTCTGATCACGATCACCGGCGGCCGAACCGCGGATGGCGCCGAGTACATCGCCCACGTCACTCCGAAAGGCTTCCCGATCCTCGGCACATCACCCAGCGCGCGCGGTCCGGTCTTCCGCGGACTGATCTGCTACAAGGTTTACGACGGCCTGCGCAATTTTCAGCGGCATCCGACCGAGCCGACCACCGGCCACGGCGAGCTGGCCTGGCACTACACGCGCCCAACGCCGCTCTACCCGCTCTTCGAGACGAAGCAGAACAAGCCGCTCGACAAGACCTTCGTGTCGCTGGTGTCGTTCTACTACAAGGACCACCAGTACCGTTTCGATGTGACGGTGCGGAAGACGGAGTAACACGCAGGGGTGAAGCCTTTGTCATCCTGAGGCTGCCGGAGCCGGGAGCTGCGAAGCAGCGGAACGGCGCAGGACGGCGAAGGATCTCAAGCTTCCCAAGTTGCGTTGAACCCCAAGCGGTTTCAGCGCAGGTCGCGTAGCTTGAGATCGTGAAAGGCCCTGCCTCATCTCCCTCGTCCCTGTTTGCTTGGCAGGGTTCTTGAGTTATTTGAACCGCGAAGGAGACTCACACATGCGCATCAACGACGACGAAATCAAAGGCAATGTCGACAAGGCGAGCGGTACGGTGAAAGAGAACATCGGCCGCGCTCTCGGCGACCCGATCCTCGAAAACGAAGGCGCCGACCAGCGCTCCAGCGGCAACATCCAGGCCGG
>JAXDIO010000292.1:0-10476 GCA_034663965.1 Thermoanaerobaculia bacterium
TCCGTCGGAACGAACGAGTTCCACTTGACCAACGAGTACTTCGTTCCCGTCTTCCGCAATCGCGATTACCGTCTCGGCGCCGTCCACTTCAACACGGCCTACGCAATTGCGTACGCCGGCGCGGGAAACGCGGGATTCGAATATCGCGACATCGCCCGTACGCGCGACTTCGCCCTCGACGCCGGCCTCGGCACGGAAATGGCCCTGACCATCCGCGATTTCGAAGTGCTCCTCAGCGTCCTATTCGCCCACACCATCAAGGCGCCGGACGCGCGCAAGAGCAACAAAATCCAGTTCTCGATTCACACGGTGCGGTAGAGACCTGCTACCTCTGCAGGGAGGCCTGGACCGAACGGACTCCGTTGACGGTCTTCACCAGATTGACGGCCATGTCCTTCTGCAGCTCGCTGTAAACCTTACCGGTCAGACGGACAACACCGTTCTCCGAGTCGACCGCGATCTGCGTTCCGTCGAGCCCGCGGTGAACGGACAGCTCGCGTTCGACGGCGCGTTCGATGCGCTCATCGTCTGGAGCCTGGACGACCTGAATGAGATTCGCGACGCGCGTGTATCCGAGGGATTGGGCGACCGTACCGGCCTGCTCGGCGGCGGCGCGGTCGGCGGTCCGGCCGCGAAGGACGACGATGCCGCCCACCTCGACCGCGCGAAGACCGTCAACAGTCACCCCGGCGGTCACAAGCTGCGGCGTGACGTCATTCGCGGATGGCTGGACTGCGAACGCCGGGATCGCCGAGAGTGAGAACGCGATCACAACGGCTGCTGCGCGGGCCTTCAGGTTATTTGCTCTCATGCCTCATACAAAAGCATCGCTCGTGCCAGGAGATTACCGCTGATTCATCAACAGTTTACGCGGCCACGGAGAGCAGTGCAACCACGGCCGGTTCGTCGCTCACCGATCCGCGCTCGTGGTGCAACTCCACCTGCCAGATTAGCAGGAGCAACAGCCCGATCAGCGCGATCATGGCGAGCAGAGCGGTAACCCGTCGAAGCACGTTCATGGCAGTGGCAATGTGTGTGCCCGGCATCCTACCTCAGACCTCAAAGACGATTTTTCCGAACGCCTCGCGCGCCTCAAGAATCCGATGCCCCTCGGCCACCTCGGACAATGGCAGTACGCGATCGACCACAGGACGAAGCCGCCCCGCCTCGACGAACTTCATGATCTCGTGCAGCTCCGCCAGGCTCCCCATCGTCGACCCGAGGATCGAAAGCAGTTTGAAGAAGATCAGACGAAGGTTGATGGCGACCTCGGCACCGGATGTCGATCCGCAGGTGACCAATCGTCCACCCTTCGCGAGCGCGCGCAACGAGCGTTCGAAGGTCTCGCCGCCGACATGCTCGAAGACGACGTCGACGCCTCGTTTGGACGTAAGTCTGCGCACTTCATCGACGAAATCGACCTCGGTGTAGACGATCGTTTCATCCGCACCAAGCGCTTTCGCGCGCGCCGCTTTCGCGGCCGTGCCGGCGGTCGCGTAGACAGTCGCGCCCCACAATTTCGCGATTTGAATCGCGGCACTGCCGACACCCGATCCGCCTGCCTGCACCAGCACCGTCTCGCCCGGCCGGAGCTGCGCGCGCGCCACGAGCATGTGCCACGCCGTCAGCATGTCCAGCGGGACCGCCGCTGCCTCCGCGAACGACAGCGAGGCCGGCTTGCGAATCAGATTGCGAATGGGAACGGCGATTTTCTCCGCCGCCCCGCCGCTGACGGTTTCCCCGAAGATGCCAGCGTTCCGGCAAAGCGGATCGTTGCCCGACAAACACGCGACGCAAAGTCCGCACGAGTATCCCGGTGCGACGATCACTTCATCGCCGGCTTTCCATCGCGGATCGTCGACACTCTCAACGACTCCCGACACCTCCGACCCCGGAATCATCGGCAACGGAAACTTGTGCCCCGGCACTCCGCGCCGCAGCCAGATGTCGAGATGATTGAGCGCCACCGCGCGAACGCGCACGACCGCCTCGCCGGGACGCGCAACGGGATCGGGAACCTCGGCCATCTCCAGCTTTTCCAGCCCGCCATGCTCCCGAATCAAAATCGCCTTCATCGCGCGCGGATGATAGCTCGCGAGCCGTAGCGCCGGCGGCCCGCCGGCTGGACCGCCGCCGGCTCGGCGGCGCGTGTGTGAAAGTGCCAGCGAGCCGCTGGCGGTACACCGACGAGCCGTCGGCGCTACGAGCCGCAACTGCAACAAGAGATAATCCCCACGTGCCCCGCATCCACCTCCTTCCCTCCGATCTAATCAACCAGATCGCTGCCGGTGAGGTCGTGGAGCGTCCGGCCTCGGTGGTCAAAGAGCTGGTCGAAAACGCCATCGACGCCGGCGCCACCGTCATCGACGTCCTCCTCGAAAACGGCGGCAAGAAGCTGATCGAAGTCCGCGACAACGGCTCCGGTATGAGCCACGACGATGCCCTCCTCGCGCTGGAACGTCACGCCACCTCGAAGATCGCCGGCTTCGACGATCTCGCGCAGGTGCGCACCCTCGGCTTCCGCGGCGAAGCGCTGCCGTCGATCGCCAGCGTGTCGCGATTCACGCTGACGACGTGCGACGGCACCGCCGACGCCGCCATCGAAATCGAATGCGATCCGCTCACCGGCACGCGCACGTCGCGTCCCGCCGCGCGCGACCGCGGCACCACCATCACCGTGCGCGAGCTGTTCGAAAACGTCCCGGCCCGGCGCAAGTTCCTAAAGTCCGCCGACGCTGAGTTCCGCTCCATCGTCACCGTCGTCTCGTCGTACGCGCTGCCGCTGCCGTCGCGCGCGTTTCGCGTCGAGCACAATGGCCGCACGGTCGTCGACCTTCCGCCGGCCGCGACCATGCGCGAACGCGTGGCGCAGATCATCGGTGACGACGCGGAGAAGTTTCTCGAAGAAGTCGACATGACCATCGGCGCCGTCCACGCCGCCGGCTACGTCACGCGCGGACTTCGTTTCGGCAGCCGCCGCAATCAATACTTTTTCGTCAACGGCCGGCTGGTGAAAGACAAAGTGCTCACGCATGCGGCAAGCCGCGGAGCGGAGGCGTTCGACTTCGACGGCCATCCGGCGATTGTGCTTTTCGTCGAAATCGAGCCGGAACTGGTCGATGTGAATGTGCATCCCGCCAAGACCGAGGTGCGCTTCCGCGACTCCGGGGCAGTGCACGTCGCGGTGGAGCAAGGAATCAAGCGCGCCCTCGGCGGCGCGGAGGAAGGATCGCAACTTCTGCAACCTGCCGCGCCTGCGTCGCCACCGCCGCCGCAACTCTTCGCGCCGAATCGTTTCGATGGCGCGTCGACCGGATACCGCCCCGAGTTCACGCCGCTCTTTCAAAAACAGAGTGTGGTCCAGCCGCCGCTGCGCGAGCAAACCGCGACCATCGACGCTCCACTCATCGCGAATCACGAGCCGCGCCTCGGCGATCTGCAAGGACGCGTCATCGGCCAGTACCGCATGAGCTACATCGTCATCGACACGCCGACCGGTCTGCGCCTCATCGATCAGCACGTGGCTCACGAGCGAGTCCTCTACGACCGCTACTTCGACCGCGCCGCCGGACAGGCGCCGGTCACGCAGCAACTCCTGACGCCGATCCTCTACGAAAGCGGCGCCGCGGAAAGCGCGGTCCTCGAGTCGCATCTGAACGAACTGCACGCCGTCGGATTCGAGATGGAACGCTTCTCCGGCAACGCCTTCGCCATCGCCGCGGTGCCTCCCGAGTTGGTGAAGAACGACGTCGACGCCTTCCTGCGCAAGCTCATCGACGCCTCCCTCGACGACCGCTCGCACGTTCTGCACGTCCGCGAAAAAGTCTGCGCGTCGCTGGCCTGCCAGGCCGCGATCAAAGTGCATCGCCCCCTCGGCGGCGAAGAGATGGCCCGTCTCACCGCCGAACTGCTCGATTCCTCCAACCCCTACGCCTGCCCCCACGGCCGCCCGATCATCGTCGACATCCGCCACCTCGACATCGAAAAGCACTTCCACAGGAAGTAGAGAGACCGGGCTCGCGGCGCAGTGCGGCGATCCACCACGAGTAGAAGTTGGTTGAGATTCGAAACGGCCGAGGGATCCTCGGCCGATGCGGCTCCCCTCACGCGTACTCGGACAACGTGGCGAACGGCGCGCGGCGTGGTTTTACCGGCTGCGCGGATACCGCATCGTCGCGCGCAACGTCCACTTGCGAGGCGGCGAGATCGATCTGGTCGTCGCGCGCGGACGCCTGCTCGTGTTCGTCGAAGTGAAAGCGCGTCAGAGCATCACGGCGGGATACGGAGTCGACGCCGTCGACCGCCGCAAGAAACTGCAGCTCATTTCACTCGCCGACCAGTACCTGACGCGTCATCCGCATTCCGGCGAAGTGCGCCACGACATCGTCTCGCTCTTCTGGAACGGCTGGCGCTTCATCGTCACGCACTTTCCGGATGCGTTCCGTCCGGTCAGCGATCCGAGGAGACCTTGGAGGTGGACGGTGTGAGCGGTTCCAACTGCCCGTTCTTGCGCGCTTCGGCGCCCGCTTTCACCAAGCGCAGGCAGAGGTTCCGAAGTTGCGAGACCCGCCGAATGCGGAGCGTGACCGCCGCGGGTGACATATCGATGTTCACCCCGCCAGCACCTCGCGCAACGCTTGCGGGGCGTGGTCGATCGCTTCGTTCAGTTTGCCGGGATCTTTACCGCCGGCTTGCGCGAAGTCGGGCTTGCCGCCGCCTTTGCCGCCGACGATCGGGGCGAGTTTGTTGATGAGCGTGTTCGCGTTCACGCGGTCGAGGAGATCTTTGGTGACCGCGGTGAGGAGTGTCACTTTGCTGTCGGTGACGGAGCCAAGGACGACCACACCGGATTTGAGTTTCGAGCGGAACGTGTCGGCGAGGTTGCGGAGATCGCCGCCACTGATGTCGTCGATGCGGCGGGCGATGAGACGGACGCCGTCGATGTCCTGCGATTCGTCGGACGTTGAAGTCGTTGTCGTTCCGCCGGCAGCTTTCAATTTGAGCTGCTTCAGCTCCTTCTCCATCGCCTTTTGCCGCTCCTGCATCGTGCGCAGTTGCGCGGGGACGTCTTCGAGGCGGACGTTGAGCTGTTGCTGAATCTCGTGCGCGGCGTCGGCGTACTTGCGGAACTCTGCGAGCGCGCCGCGGCCGGTGAGCGCTTCCATGCGCCGCACCCCAGCGGCGAGCGAACGGTCGCTGATGATCTTGAACAGGCCGATGTCGCCGGTGCGATTGACGTGGCAGCCGCCGCAGAATTCGCGCGAGAAATCGCCGGCGGTCACGATGCGCACGTTCTCGCCGTACTTCTCGCCGAACATGGCTACCGCGCCCGTCTTCTTGGCCTCGGCGATCGGCATGACCGTCTTCGTGACCTCGAGGTTCTCGCGGATCTTTTCGTTGACGATCTCCTCGACGCGGCGCAGTTGTTCGTCCGAGGGGGCCTGATGATAGGTGTAATCGAAGCGCAAGCGATCGGGCGCGACAAGTGAGCCGGCCTGCTGGACGGTTTCGCCGAGGATGTCTTTGAGCGCCTGGTGAAGCAGATGTGTGGCGGTGTGGTTCGCGGTCGTGTCGAGGCGCGCCGGGACCGGCACCGAGGCGCGGACCTTCGCGTGCAGCGTGAGATGTCCTTCATCGACGCGGACGCGCGAGACGACGAGATCGCCGACCGGCTTCTGCGTGTCGAGCACCGTGGCCCGTCCGCCATCCCATTCCAGTGATCCCTGATCCCCGATCTGGCCGCCCGACTCCGCGTAGAACGGCGTCGGCGAAATCACGACTTCGCCCTCGGAGCCGTGGTGAATGGCGTCCTGCTCCTTGCCGGCGATGACGATCGCCTTCACGGTCGACGGAACGTCAACATATTGATCATAGCCAACGAACTCGATCGGGCCGGTCTTGTCTGCGATCGGTGCAAAGACTTCGGCGCCCGCCGACATCTGAAATTTCGATCCCGCCTTCGCCTTCGCTTTCGCGGCGCTCATCATCGTCTCGAAGCCTTCGCGATCGAGCGTGACGCCTTCGTCCTCGGCCAATTCCGCGATCAGATCGACAGGGATGCCGAAGGTGTCGTAGAGGCGGAACAACTCCTCGCCGCCGAGAACGCGTTCGCCACGTGCGCGGATGTCGTCGAGTGCCGCGCCGACGCGTTCCATGCCGGAGCTGAGCGTGCGCGAGAAACGCTCCTCTTCGGACCGCAACGTCTGCAGCACCGCTTCGCGGCGCGCGCGAAGCTCGGGATACGCATCGCCCATCGACGCGATGACGTCATCGACGACCTGCGACAACGCCACCGGCGTTTCGAACTTGCGTCCGAAACGGATCGCGCGCCGGATGATGCGCCGCAGCACATAGCCGCGGCCTTCATTCGCCGGAATGACGCCGTCGCTGATGAGGAACGTCGCCGCGCGAGAGTGGTCGCAAAGTACGCGTACAGCAGTATCGAGATCGCTCTCCATGTCGCCCGCGTACTTGTAGCCAGCAACTGATTCAATGCGGCGCATGATCGGCGCGAATGAATCGATGTCGTAGTTCGTCGAGCTCTTTTGCAGCACGCTTGCGAGCCGCTCCAGCCCCATACCCGTATCGACCGACGGCGCCGGCAGCGGCGTGAGCACGCCATCCGCGCGGCGGTCGTACTGCATGAAGACCAGGTTCCAGATCTCCATCGTCTCGTCGCCTTCGCCGTTGACGAGCGCCGCCACGTTTTGCGACAGATCGTCGCCGCGGAAGTAGTGAATCTCCGAGCAAGGTCCGCACGGACCGGTATCGCCCATCGACCAGAAATTGTCCTTCTTGCCGAAGCGCAGCACGCGGTCAGGCGCCGCGCCGGCTTTGACCCACAGCGCCGCCGCCTCCTCGTCCGCGGGCACGCCGTCGCCGCCTTCGAAGACGCTGAACCAGAGCCGTTCCACTTCCAGGCCCCAGACGTTGACGATGAGATCCCAGGCGAACTTGATCGCCTCTTCCTTGAAGTAATCGCCGAAGGAGAAGTTGCCGAGCATCTCGAAAAACGTGTGATGGCGGGCGGTGCGTCCAACGTTCTCGAGGTCGTTGTGTTTGCCGCCGGCGCGCACACATTTCTGCGACGTCGCGGCACGGTTGTAGTCGCGCGGCTCGCGCCCGAGGAAGACGTCCTTGAATTGATTCATCCCGGCGTTCGTGAAGAGGAGCGTCGGATCGCCCGCCGGCACGAGCGACGAGCTGGGAACCTGGCGATGTCCGTTCTTCTCGAAATACTCGAGAAACTGTTTTCGAATGTCGTTGGTGGTCAGCATTGAGAGGATCGTAACAGCGTGGCTCGCGAGGTCAATTCTCATCTGCGTACATCTGCGCAATCTGCGGATGACGTTTTATCCGCAGATGACGCAGATGTACGCAGATTAGTTCTTGCGGCCGGCAGCCATCGCTTCGCGGACGACGTCCACGGCCAGGCTGCTGTCGTAGCCCTGGCGAAACAAGTACGCGATCAGCTTCTGGCGGATCGCGTCGTCGTCATCGCGGCGGCGGAGGACGGCCAGCCGTTTGCGCGCCGAGGCGATTGCCGCGGCGCGGTCGTCGTGATCGGGTACGTCGAGTGCTTGGGCGATCGTCGCGCTCTCCACACCCGCCGCCTGCAACTCGCGTTTGATGCGCAGACGTCCGATGCCTTTGCGCAGCCGCATGCGCACGAACGCGGCGGCGAAGCGACCGTCATCGAGCCACTTCTCGCGGCGCAATCGCTCGATCGCTGCATCGATGGCATCGTGCGGGAACTCCTTGCGATCGAGCTTCGCGCGCAACTCCGCCTCGCTGTTGAAGCGATAGTTGAGGATGCGCAGGCCAGCGATGTAACAACGTTCGAGGTCGTCCGGCACGCGCCGAGTCTAACGCGCCGCGCGCCGTCGCGGTGGCGAAGTCACCTCGACACGCAGCGTCGCCGAGGCGATGCCATCGGTGGCCGTGATCGTCGCCATTCCCGCCTTCATCGCAGTGAGGCGCACCACTCCGGGAGCGGCAACGGATGCATCGACGCGCACGACTTCGGGATCGGAGGACGTCAGCGTGATGCGTGCCGGAATCGCGGCGCCGACCGACACCGCATCGCCTGCGCCGGCGGCGATTCGCAGCGACGCCGGATCGAACGTCAGCGCCTGCGACGGCAGCGGCGCCTCGTCGTCGTTGATCAGCGTGGCCAGCGCCGTCCCCTTCTTCACCGTTACCGGTCCCTGCACCGGATCGGTCGACACGGTGAACGTCTTCGCCGGCTCGGAGACCGAATTGCCGATGATCGTCACCTGACAGGCCGCATTGATCTGCCCCGGCTCGAAGATGGCGGCGCTTCCTCGGAGATAGAAATCCATTCCGGCGTGCGCGGTCCCATCGTGCGGCAGGCACCAGACGTAGACGGGTTCGGCCACCGGCTTGGAAAGATGCAGTGGGAAGTCGATGGTGTGCGCCGCGTTGCCTTCCGGAACAGTCACGTCGTCGATGGTGAACTCCGATCCTGATTCGTCATCGGCGATGTGAATCACCGCCGTCGTCACCGATCCCCCATCCATCACCGCGGCGCCGTCGCTGACCACGCCGACCGAGTGATCGGAGTCGCCGCCGAAAACACTGTCGTCCTGCACGCGATGCGTGATCGTCTTCGTGGTCTGGCCCGGCGCGAAGGAAACCTTCATCGCCAGTGGCTCGAGGTTGCGCACAAAATCACCGGGCGGCCAGTTCGGAAACGTGGCGTAGTCGAGATCGAAGGCGCGCGAGAGATCGCCACTTCGCTCCAGAGTCACCGTCACGCTGCCGCCGTTCTCGGCGGCGTCGTACACCGGCTGCGAAAAACGAACATACGACGGCGGATTCGCGCAGACGTAGGCGAATCCGCGAACGGTTCCCGATCCGGCGTTGCCGCGAATGTCCACCTGCACGTTGAAGCTGCCGCTCTTCTGGAAGACATGGTCGATCGCAGCGTTTCCCTGAACGACCGCGGCCGGAGTTCCGTCGCCGAAGTCCCATGTCAGCGTGTCGCACGAGTCGATCACATACGGCGCCGGACATGGACCGGGATAAAGCGGGATGTAGCAACTCCCCGCCCGCGGTGCGACGGAGAAGTGAATGGACGTGTTCTGCAGACATGGCGTGCCGGCGTTACAGACCGGCGAGTGGAAGTCGACGGTGTAGGACGAGGCTGGACTGGTTGCGCCGCAATCGCCGAAGACGCGAACGGCAATCAGCAGGAGGACGAAGGCGGCAGCGCGTCGCATGCCGAAGATACGCATGCGATACGGCAAACGTCGCGATCGAGGCCGGAGCGCTGCCGACTACACCGTATTGCTGAAATCGAACGGCGACTCGTCGGCAAATGGATCGCCTTCGCCGGACACCGTGAGGCCCTGCTCCATCTCTTCGCGGGCCATGTCCGAGGTCGACTGGATGCCTTGTAGCTTGAGGCGGAACTCGTCTGGATTCGAGGCGCGCCGCAGCGCTTCATCGAGCGTGATCAGGCCGTTCTTGTAGAGCACGTAAAGCGACTGATCGAAGGTCTGCATGCCGTATTGCGACGTGCCCTGTCCGATCGCATCCTTGATCAGCTTCGTCTTCTCTTTGTTCTCGATGCAATCCCGAATGAACGCCGTCGAGATCAACACCTCGGCGGCCGGAACGCGTCCAAGTCCGTCGGCGCGCGGCAGCAGGCGCAGCGAGACGACGGCTTTGAGCACGGCCGCGAGTTGCAGACGGATCTGCTTCTGCTGGTGCGGCGGGAAGACGGAGATGATGCGGTTGATGGTCTCGGTTGCGTCCATCGTGTGCAGCGTCGAGAGCACGAGGTGTCCCGTCTCCGCGGCCGTGAGCGCCGTCTCGATCGTTTCGTAGTCGCGCATTTCGCCGACGAGAATGACGTCGGGATCCTGACGCAGCGCCGACCGCAGCGCCTGCGAGAACGACTTCGTATCGACTTCGATCTCGCGCTGATTCACGATCGATTTCTTGTCGCGATGCAGAAACTCGATCGGGTCCTCCACCGTCATGATGTGTTCGGTGCGATGGCCGTTGATGTAGTCGATCATCGCAGCGAGCGTGGTCGACTTGCCCGAGCCCGTCGTGCCCGTGCAGAGAATCAATCCGCGACGCTCCTCGGCGATCTTCTCCAGAACCACCGGCAGCATCAGCTCGCGAATCGACAGGATCTTGACCGGGATGACGCGGAGGACCATGCCCACCGTCCCACGCTGCTGAAAGATGTTGCAGCGGAAACGGCCGAGGCCGGGCACCGAGTAGGCGATGTCGATCTCGTAGTTGTTCTTGAATTTTTCCTTCTGCCGCGACGACATGATCGAGAAGGCCATGGCGATCGTGTCTTCCTGCATCAGCCGCTTGAGCTCCACCAGCGGCAGCAGTTCGCCATCGACGCGGATGACCGGATGCGACCCCACTTTGATGTGAAGGTCCGACGCGCGCCGTTCGGCAGCAATTTTCAGCAGGTCGTTGATATGCACG
>JAXDIO010000336.1:0-12523 GCA_034663965.1 Thermoanaerobaculia bacterium
GTGAGCCATTCATGACCGCTATCGCCGAAGAGAAGGTGAACATCCTTCTGGTCGACGACCAGACCAGCAACCTCCTGGCGCTCGAGTCGATCCTGGACGATATGGATCTGAACCTTGTGCGCGCGGAATCAGGCCGCGGTGCGTTGCGGGCGCTGCTCGACCGCGAGTTCGCAGTCATCCTTCTCGACGTCCAGATGCCCGACCTCGACGGCTTCGAAACGGCGAGCCTCGTTCGCGAGCGCGACAAATCGCGCGGCACGCCCATCATTTTTCTGACGGCGCTCAGCCGCAGCGAGACGCACGTGTTCCGCGGCTACGAGCTCGGCGCGGTCGACTACATCTTCAAGCCCTACCAGCCGGAGATCCTCCGCTACAAGGTCAACGTCTTCGTCGAGCTGTTCCGGAAGACACAAGCCATCACACGACAGGCGCAGGAGCTGGCGCGCGTCATCCGGCAGAATGAGCTGATCCTCAATGCGGCAGTGGAGGGCGTCTTCGGCGTGAACCTCGCGGGCGAAGCGACGTTCGTGAATCCGGCCGCGGCGAGGATGATCGGCCGCAATGTTTCGGACGTCATCGGCCACGAAGTTCATCCGCTGCTTCATCCGTCGTTCCCTGGCGTGGCGACGTGCGATATCCGCCACTGCTCGCTGAACGTGGCGCTTCACGGTGATCGCGTTCGCGACGAGATGGGGGACACGTTCTTCCGCGACGACGGCGCCAGTTTTCCGGTCGAATTTTGCGCCTCGCCGATGCACGACGAGGAAGGCCACACGGTCGGTTCCGTGATCACGTTCCGCGATGTCTCCGAAAAACGCGCGGCGGCGCTCGCTGCCGAAAACGAACGGCGCTACCGGGAAGCAGAGTCCCAGAATCGAGCCAAGGACAACTTCCTGGCCACGCTCTCCCACGAGCTGCGCACGCCGATGACGTCGATCCTCGGCTGGGTGCAATTCCTCCGCTCCGGCGACTACTCGCCCGATGAATTGCGCGAGGCGCTGCACATGATCGAGAACAGCGCGCAACTGCAGAAGCGCCTCATCGACGACATGCTCGATGTCTCCCGCATCATCCTCGGCAAGTTCCAGGTCGAGCTGCGGCCGACACATCTCTCCGACATCGTCGACGCCGCAGTCTCGAACGCGCGTCCCGACGCGGCGGAGCGCGGCGTGCGCCTGACCTCGGACGTCGTTCGTCCGCCCGACGACGTCGTCGACGCCGACGCCACGCGCCTGCAGCAGGTCATCGGCAACATCCTCTCGAACGCGATCAAGTTCACCCCGCCCGGCAAGCAGGTCGATCTCCGGCTGGAGCGCGTCGATCACAAGCTACAGATCAGCGTCCACGACGAAGGCGAAGGGATCGAGCCGTCATTCCTCCCGCACGTTTTCGAACGCCTCCGCCAAGCCGACGCCTCCGCCAAACGCAGCGGCCTCGGATTAGGCCTCGCGATCGCCCGCCACATCATCGACCTCCACCACGGCGACATCCGCGCCGAATCCGAAGGCCTCGGCAAAGGCGCGAGGTTCACGGTGACGCTGCCCGTGATCGAGCAGTCGCAAGTGAGCGTGGGGTTAGACCGAAACGTGGTTAACGCCTAGTACCGAAGAGTTTTGCGTAGAGGGCGCGGTCAGCGAAGACTGCGATTTGATTGCGCGTCTTCCAGCCGTTGCCGATGTTTTGCACGGACGGGCTGTAGGTGACATGGAAGTTGATGTCGGCTCCGCGCGACCAGATCAGGTCGACACTCGGATTGGCGACGCTAATGGCCGCACCACCAGTGACGTGGCCAACCGTCATCGTGGGAACGACGAACGCGCGTCCAACCCGCAACAGGGGCAGATGTGCGGAGTAGGTATACGCGCTCTGCTGCGACTTTAGTGGAACGCCCTGCGCGTTCGTCCTCGCGCCGCGCTGCGTGATCGTGCTGACGTTGACGTCTCCGAAGATACTCTTGCCGCCGAGGCGAATCATCGTCTGAACTTCGACGCGGTAGAAGTAATCCTCATCCTCGGCGTTCTTCAGCCCAGCTACAGGCTCGACTGCCTGACGGCCTCCGGTAACCTGGTAGCGGAGCATGGGAGCGGAGGGACCGAAAGCGTGGTACCACGCAAATTGCACCGAGTCTTTTGGAGCGGGCGCCGGTGCGTCTAGCGAATGATCCCGGTTGAAATACATTTGTGGGACCGGTCGCCGGCCGGAAAGGCTTTCAGTCATCACGGTTGACGGCAAGGATGCCGGTTGGGGTTGATTACGCGCCGACCAATCGTCACTTCCTCGGATCTCCGTGTGTTTGTACGTCGCCTGAAGTCCGTGCCAGTAGAACGTATTCGAGATATGCAGGAAGCCCATAGTCTGGTGCAGCGGACGGTATTGATCGCCGTATCCAGCCGCGGCACCGATTGATGCGCGAGAAATGAAGAGCGCGCGGCCGGCCAGTTCGCGCGGATCGACGAAATCGTCGGCATCGAAGATTTCCGTTTGCGCGAACGCGTTCGCGGCGACGAGGAAAGCGGCCATGCAAAAGAGGCGGCGCATCATTTCGCTTTCACCGTCAGCGTTAGCCGGTCGAATTGTGGGAGGTCGAGCGCGAGCAGCGTGCGCGCATTTCCCGATGCCGTTGGCGTGGCGCGGCCACTGTTGGCGTTTCGCAGTTCAAGATCATCGATCACCTCGGTGCGTTTGACGATGAGCGGCGCGCGCTCGAGTGCGTGCTTGCCGAACGCCCCGCGCAGGATGGCCATTGAGTACGCAGTGCGCAGGGCGGGAAGTTTGTCGCCGAGGTTCACAAAGATCGACTCGCGCTCGTACGCCACGTCCTGGATGGTGGTGATCCCGAAGTCGTCTCCCAAGCGCGCATCGACGCACTGCGAGCCTTGGAGTTCCCTCGCGTAAATCAGCTTGACCGCCGGTTTCGTCTCGACTGTCAGCTCGCGCCAGGTGTGTTGCGTTGGGCAGCGAAAGGTGAAGACGGCGATCCAGCGGTCGGGATTACGGGGGTCGCGCATCTCGCGCGAGGTTGCGCAGTCGGTTCGAGCACCGCCGAGGCGCAGACTTGCGGTTGCGCCGCGCGCGTCGAATTTTTTGGGAGACCGGTCGGCGCGCCAGCGGTTCGATTCGATCCGCTTCACCTCGAAGGTCCTTGTTTCGTCGTTACTCGGAACGACGGTAATCACCTCGGGCCCTGATCCGCATCCTTCCAGGACGACTTCAACAGTGCTGGTTGTAAACGGCTGCGCGAGCAGAGGTATGGCTGAGAGCAGCAGAGTGACTGTGAAAAGTATTCGCATTATCTATGTAGTGATCGCATCGGCTAGAACGTTTCAGACGGCTTCTTTCCCAAAAAGAACTCATGGATCCGTTTCGCGGGAAATTGTTCACGTTTCACGCGCACGCCTGACGACTCGTCAATGTTCATCTGCAAGGTCACCAGCGTCGTGTCTAAAGGAATACTGTTTGTTCCGGTGGCGGTCAGGCCGACCGTCGCCTCCGACGCCGAGCCGATGACATTCTTCGCGTCGTGCGTGTCTTTATTCAGAAGATCGAGCGTTATCGGATCTTTGACTCCGGGGACGGACAGCGAGCAGGTGCGAATGATCGACGGCTTCCTCCCTGAATTCATGACGCGGACATAGATCGCGTCGCCATCGGCTCCGACGACGGTGAAGGACGTGTTCGACTCGCGGCGCAGGAAGTTGTCCACTTGAGGAATGAGCGCCAGGACGAGCGAGAGGACGGCTGCCATAAGAGCGACCATCGTCTGGGAGAAGGAAACGTAGCGAAACAAGCCCTGATACGACTTGCAGGTGTTGCAGTACTTCGAGTCGAAATTGATCAACTCTCTGCAGATGCGGCAGGGTTTGGCGTTCGGCTGTAGTGCGCCGCAGACCGGGCATTTTGGTTCGCCGCCGGTTTCGCTTTTACATTTGAGGCATGGTTTCGGCGACACCGCGGGCGGTGGCGCCGCATCCGGGCGCGGAGATTCCGCGCTGGGCAGGTCCGGCAAATTGGTCACGATGGAAAGAAGTTAGGTCCGGAATTCCTTCCGCGCAAGTCACAACAGCGTGCAGGCCTCCTCGAACGTCAGCCGCGGACTGCGTGGAAAGAGTTTCGACGGATCGCCGTAGCCGAGGTTGATGAGGAAGTTCGATTTCACGTGACCCTCGGGGAAGAACTCCTGATCGCAGTTCTCGCATTCGCGGCCGGCGTCGAAGAACTCCATGTCCAGTTTGGCATTGTCGAAGCCTGACAGCGGACCACAATCGAGGCCGAGGCCGCGCGCGGCGATGAGCAGGTAGGCGCCCTGAAGCGTCGAGTTGCGGCGCGCGGTGATTTCGACGAGCTGCGGATTCTCCGCGAACATGTCGCGCATCGACGGCGCATGCGGGAAAAGGCGTGGCAGTTTCTCGTAGAACTTCAGATCGTAGGCGACGATCACCACCACCGGCGCCGACATCGTCTTCTCCACATTGCCCGGCGCGAGCGACGGCCGCAGGCGCTCCTTTGCTTGCTTCGTACGCAGAAAGATGAAGCGCGCCGGACTCGCATTCGCGCTCGTCGGCCCCCACTTCATCGCGTCGTAGAGTTGCCGCAGCGCGTCGTCGGTGACCGGTTTGTCGAGCCACGCGTTGTGCGTGCGGGCGTTGCGGAAGATGAGATCGAGGCAGGTTTCGTCGGCCATGCGGCCCTCCTGCTTATACTCCGCTGCAAAAGGAGAGCACGGATGACGAACGAGCGATCGGGCTATCCCATCGGCAAGATCATTTTCGCCTCGGGCCTCGGCACGATGATCGAGTGGTACGACTTCTACATCTTCGGCAGCCTGGCCGTGATCATGTCGCAGCTGATGTTTCCGAGAGATCAGCCGGCATGGGCGCTGATCCAGACGTGGGCGCTCTTCGCGACCGGCTTTGTGGTCCGCCCGTTCGGCGCGATCGTCTTCGGACGCGTCGGCGATCTGATCGGACGCAAGTACGCGTTTCTGGTCACGCTGACGATCATGGGGCTGTCGACGTTCGTGATCGGACTGCTGCCGACGTACGCCTCGGTCGGATTGCTCGCGCCGTCGATCCTGCTACTGCTTCGACTCCTGCAAGGTCTCGCGCTCGGCGGCGAGTACGGCGGCGCTGCTGTTTACGTCGCCGAGCACGTGCCCGACAACAAGCGCGGCTACTACACGAGCTTCATCCAGGTCACCGCCACGCTCGGCCTCTTCGTTTCCCTCGGCGTGATCCTCGCGGTGAAGAAGATGATGAGCGACGCCGACTTCAAAGCGTGGGGCTGGCGCGTGCCGTTCCTCCTTTCGATCGTCCTGGTGATGATCTCGCTCTGGATTCGCATGACGCTGAAAGAGTCGCCGCTCTTCGCGTCGATCAAAGCATCGGGCAAAGGTTCGATCGCGCCGCTGCGCGAGAGTTTCGGCAACTGGGCCAACCTGCGCATCGTCCTGCTCGTGCTCTTCGGGGCCACCGCGGGACAAGGCATCGTCTGGTACACGGGCCAGTTCTACGCGCTGTCGTTTCTGCAGACGGTGCTGAAGATCGAACTCGCCAAAGCGAGCATCATCGTGGCGGTGGCGCTGCTCCTGGCGATGCCGTTCTTCGTCGTGTTCGGCGCGCTCTCCGACCGCATCGGACGGTTGAAGATCATGATGGCCGGCAATCTCATCGCCGCGCTGACGTACCTCCCGATCTACCACGCGATGAAAGATCACGCCGGCGATCCGAAGAATCCGAACATGGGTATCCTGATCGGCCTGATTTTCATCCAGGTGATCTACGTGACGATGGTCTACGGTCCGATCGCCGCGTTCCTGATCGAGTCGTTCCCCGCGAAGATCCGCTACACCTCGTTCTCGCTTCCCTACCACCTCGGCAACGGATGGTTCGGCGGGACGCTGCCGTTGATCGCCGGATTGCTGGTCGTCAAGACGCACAACATTTACGCCGGCCTCTATTGGGTGATCGGAGTAGCGCTGATGACGTTCATCGTCGGATCGATCTTCCTCAACGAACGGCATCGCGTGGAGATTTGGGCGGAAGCGGAAGAGGCGCGGCCGACGTGAGTGCCCCAGTCCTCCATGGCCGAAATCTACAAGGGTTAGAACAACTTTCGTGGCGTGCATTGATCTGACAAACTGATGCCGTGACTTCAGCGATTGACACCCTTGAAGCTCGACTTGGCGCGAACTGGAGCGCCATTCGCGCGGCACGCCTAAAGACGGAAGAGACCCTCGGTAAACTACGTGAGGCCCTCGCGGACCTTCATGACGACACTTTTTCAATCGTCGTCACGGGCTCACTTGGCCGCGGAGAAGCAAGTGAGGGGAGCGATTGGATCATGCTCATTGACGGACCGTCGTACCCCGAGCACGCGATTCTCGCCCGCGAAATCCGGGCCCGTATCCGCAGCATTGTCCCGATTGCCGAGGGTCCTACGGGCACTTTCGGTGACATCGTTGCTAGTCATGAGCTCGTGCATTACATCGCCGGCACGCGGGATTCGAACGAGAACTTAACCCGCCGTATCCTTCTGCTCTCCGAATCACGAGCCCTGACGAACACCCTCGTGCGCGAGCGAGTCATTCGAAGCGTATTGACTCGCTACGTCGTTTACGACCGTTCGGTTCAGAGCGCGAGCGGTCGAAGGCAGACTGTTCCTCACTTCCTCCTCAACGACGTAGTCCGGTTTTGGCGGACGATGGCGTCGGATTTTGCGTCCAAGATGTGGGAGCGCGAGGGAGATGGATGGGGCATCCGGAACGTCAAGCTCCGATTCTCGCGAAAGCTGCTGTTCATCTGGGGATTGCTTGCGGCATTCTCGGGCGAACTTTTCGCGCCAACGGGATTGGACGAGGTGGAGATCGATGAGGTGTATTTTTTGTTGCTCACGGATCTCGTCCTCACGCAAACAGATGTTCCACCGTTGGAGTTGCTGGCGCGCGTGGTCTTGGAGTGTGAGGACAACGATGTGGCGGCTGCGATCTTCTCCTCGTATGATCAGTTCCTTGGCGTTCTGGCTGATCCGGAAGCGCGGCAGAGGCTCAAAGCAGTTCAGTTCGAGCACGCACTCGATGATTCAACGTATGCAGACCTGCGACGCGCAAGTCAGAGGTTCCGTGACGGCGTGACACGCCTGTTCTTCGATGTCCACCCCAAGCTGCGCAACTTAATTCGGGAATTTGGAGTCTTTTGATGAGACCTATCGGTTTTTCCACCGGCGCATTGGCGAAAGGCGACTTCGCGGTTGGTCTCGACATGATCCGAGGCGAATCGGCGATCGATGCGGTAGAGCTCTCCGCCCTCCGCGATCACGAACTACCGGTGCTTATTGATGCGGTCACTTCGCTCGATCTTCATTCGTTCACGTATGTGTCTTTCCATGCGCCGAGCAGGCTCAATGCGCTCGACGAGGATACTGTTTTATCGCTCTTGCGCCGGCTGCCGCACGCATGGCCGATCGTGGTGCATCCACAGATTGTGCGAACACCATCTCTTTGGCGGCAACTCGGTAACCGCGTTTGCATCGAGAACATGGACAACCGGAAAACGACAGGCCGGACCGTTGCAGAACTAAGCGCGTTATTCGATCTTTTACCCGACGCGACGTTTTGCCTCGACCTTGGGCACGCCAGGCAAATCGACCCTACGATGGCGTCGGCTATTCTGATGCTGCGGCAGTTCGGCGCACGCCTCCGCCAGTTGCATGTGAGCGACGTTGGCGCGCACGGTGAGCATGCCTCGCTTGGCGCCACCGCTCGGTATGCGTTTGCTCGGGTAGCTCGTTATGTCCCCGTCGATTGCCCGCTGATCGTCGAGTCAATTATTTCGGCCGAATCAATCAGACGCGAGCTCGACACCATACATGCGATATTCGGAGACGTACTACCGATGGCGGCGATCGCGTAGTCTTACTCCGCTGCCGCGATCTGGTACTGCTCGATCTTCCCGTCCGGCATGATGAACGTCGTCAACCGCAGCGTTTTCGTTGGGAACTTGATCCGGTATCTGCGCAGCGTCATGCCTCCGCGCAGCGACTGGCCGGCTTGGACGAACTCTTGCGGCGTCCCGAGTGGTCCGAGGCTGGAGGCGAAATCTTTGACGGCTTGCTCATCGAAGTAGGCGTTCGCGTTGGAAGTGAACTGCGAGCGGTCGATGCGGCCTTTCTGTAGCTCGTCGAAGATCTTGCGCATCTGATCTGTCGTTTTGGGAGTGGCCGGATCGGTCGAGGCGAAGATCGTTTTTGAAATGCTGCTGGCGATCTGTTCCGGCGTGCTGGTCGCGTCCATGTTCGTCAGCACGACGATGGCTACGCGATCATCGGGGTAGACCTCGTTTCTCGCAGTGAAGCCGGAGACTTCGCCGCCGTGCGAGATTACGCGGCGGCCGTCGCTGGTGCCGATGCTGACGCCGAGTCCGTAGCGCGAGCCGACGCCGTTGTTCAACTCGACCTCGGTCTGCATCGCGCGATATGACGACGGCTTGAGGATCGTTTGATCGATCATCGAAATGTCCCAGAGCGCGAGGTCGTGGGCGGTCATCGCCAGTTCTCCGGCGGCGAACATCCAGCCGCGTCCTTCTTTCGGCGCGGGGCGGAGCGGTCCGAGCGCGTAGCGCAGATAGCGCATCGGATCTTCGGGTCCGAGGGGCGCGGCGTCGGTGTTGGAGACGGTGGTCATGTGCAGCGGGACGAAGACGCGCTTCTGCAGGTAATCGAGAAGCGGCATGCCCGCCACTTTCTCCGCGATCATGCCGGCGATGACGTAGTTCGTGTTGCTGTACTGCCACTTCGCGCCCGGCTCGAAGTCGAGCGGCTTCTTCGCCCAGCCGGCCGCGATCTCCGGCGCCGTCACCGGCTGCAGCATCATCGGCATCACGTAATCCTGCGGCCAGAAATCCTGGTAGCCGGAAGTCATCGAAAGCAGCTGGCGGATGGTGACGTCGCCGGCGCGCGTGAGGTCGGGTAACCAGCGGATCACCTTGTCGTCGAGGGAGAGTTTTCCTTCTTCGGCCAGCATCAGCAGCGCGGCGGCCGTGAACTGCTTGCTGATCGAGCCGATCGAGTAGCGCATCTGCGGCGACGCGGCCAACTTCGTCTCGAGATTCGCCAGTCCGTAGGCGTGCTCGTACGCGATCTTGCCGTCGCGCACGACCGCCACCGAGGCGCTCGGGACGCCATTCTTGGCGAGGATGTCCGCTGCGGCTTTATCGATGCTGGCCCGCATCTCGGCGGGCAGTTCCTGCGCTTGCAGGACGGCGGTGACGGCGGCGATGGCGACGAATGCGATGACGGTTTTGCGCATGGCCGCGCATTATGAAGAGTGAAGGGTGAAGAGTGAAGGGTGAAAGGCAGTGCCGAGCTTTCACCCTTCACTCTTTCTATTACTTGCCCGGTTCTTCTTTCAATCCGCGCTCGAGCAGTAGCGGCTCGACGATCGGATCGCGGCCGCGGAAGGCCCGGTAGAGCGCCGCTTCGTCCATCGTGCCGCCGCGCGAGAGGATCATGTCGCGGAAGCGCTGGCCGTTCGCGCGCGTCATCCCGCCGTTCTCCTTGAACCAGTAGAACGCGTCGTCATCGATCAGCTCCGACCATAGATACGCGTAGTAGCCGGCCGCGTAACCGCCGCCCCAGATGTGGGAGAAGTAGGTGGTGTGGTAGCGCGGCGGAACCTCCGTCATGGCGATGTTGAAGCCCTTCAGCGCCTCCGGCTCGAAGACGTTCACGTCGCGCTGACCAGTGCCCGGCGTTTGCGTGTGCCAAGCCATGTCCAGCAGCGCGGCCGCGAGGTACTCGGTGGTCGCGTAGCCCTGATTGAACGTGCGCGACTTCTTGATGCGATCGACGAGATCCTGCGGCATCGGCGCGCCGGTCTGATAGTGCTTCGCATAGTTCGCGAAGACTTTCGGATCGAGCGACCAATGCTCGTTGAACTGCGACGGGAACTCGACGAAATCGCGCGGCACGTTGGTGCCGGCCAATGTCGGGTACTTCACGTTCGATAGCATGCCGTGCAGCGCGTGGCCGAACTCGTGGAAGATCGTGGTGACGTTATCGAAGGTCAGCAGCGCCGGCTGGCCGGGCGCGGGTTTGGTGAAGTTGGTGACGTTGAAGACGGCCGGCTTCGTACCCATGAGGCCCGACTGATCGACGAAGCTGTCCATCCACGCGCCGCCGCTCTTGTTCGGACGCGAGAAGTAGTCGCCGTAGTAGAGCGCGAGTGATTTTCCGTCCTTGTCGAAGACCTCGAACACCCGCACGTCCGGCTGGTAGACCGGAATGTCGTGGCGCTCTTTGAAGGTGAGGCCGTAGAGCTGATTGGCGGCGTAGAAGACGCCGTTCTGCAGCACGTTGTTCAGCTCGAAGTACGGCCGTACCTGCGCTTCATCGAGATCGTACTCCGCCTTGCGAACCTTCTCCGAGTAGAGCTGCCAATCGTACGGCGCGAGCTGGAAGCCGCCCTTTTCGGCGTCGATGATGGCCTGCATCTTCGCAACCTCGGAGCGCGCCTTCGCGGTCGACGCGGGAACGAGTCCGGTCAGCAGCTTGATGGCGTTCTCGGGAGTCGAGGCCATCTGATCGTCGAGAGAAAACGCGGCGTAGGTCGGGTATCCGAGGAGCTTGGCCTTGTCCGCGCGAAGCTGCGCGAGACGAGTGGCGATGCCTTTGGTGTCGTTCGGACCGCCGTGATTGCCGCGCTGGATCGAGGCGTTGAACAACTTCTCGCGAAGCGCGCGATTCTGCAGATACGTGAGCGCCGGCTGCTGCGTGGTGTTCTGCAGCGTGAGGACGTACTTGCCGGTCAGCTTCTTTTCTTTTGCTGCGTCGGCAGCGGCGGCGATGTCGGAGTCCGGCAGTCCGGCCAGCTCCTCTTTGGTGTCGACGACGATGGCTGCGGCGGCGGTGTCGGCGAGGACGTGCTCGCGGAACTTCGTCGTCAGCGATGACTCTTCCTGGTTCAGCGCGCGAAGCTTCTTCTGATCGGCGTCATTGAGCTGCGCGCCGGCGCGGACGAAGAACTTGTAGTAGCGCTCGATGAGGTACTGCGACTCCGCATCGAGGCCGCTGCTGGCGCGCTTGTCGTAGAGCGTTTTCACGCGCGCGTACAACTTCGGATTCATGAAGATCGCGTCGTTGTGCGCCGCCAGTTTCGGCGACTCCTCCGCTTCGATCTTCTGGAATGTGTCGTTGGTATTCGATCCAGTCAGCGCAAAGAAGATCTTGGAGGACCGCGTCAGCAGAGCTCCCGACTTCTCCATCGCCTCGATCGTATTCGCGAAAGTCGGCGCGGCCTTCTGGTCGGCGATGGCCTTCATCTCGGCGAGCTGCTGCTTCATGCCCGCTTCGATGGCCGGCTTGTAGTCGCCGGTCTTGATCTTGTCGAAGGGCGGCGCGTGGAACGGCAGCGTGCTCGCTTTGAGCAGCGGATTCTGGCGGGCCGAAGTGGTGGTCTTAGCGTGCATGGCGAAGGCAGCCAGGACGATGGCCGCCGTGAAGAAAGTCATACGCATCGTTTTCATGACGGTGCGCAACAAGGGAGGCGGGCGTCGTCATCCCGTCCTGGAAACCAGCGATTTCAAGGCTTCGCGGATGACTGCGGCGACGTCGTCATCGATGTTTTCATCCCGCACTTTTTTCGGCGACGACCATGTCCCGGTCACGCGCCAGTTCATCGTTCGCAGCGTCTCGACGAGCGAGTCGCGCGCGAATTCGCCGCCGATCGGCGAGGCGTTGATGAGCGCGACCGGCTTGTCGACGAGCGCGCCGTCCGAGACGAGCCAGTCGAGCGCGTTCTTCAGCGAGCCGGGAACGCCGTGCGCGTACTCGGGGGAGGAGATGAGGATGCCGTCGGCCTCGGCGAGGAGCTTGCGAAGTTCCGCGACCGCGGGCGGCGGAGTCGCGCCTTCGAGGTCGTCATCGGGATTGAAGTGGGGAAGGGATCCCAAACCCTCGTAGATCTGAACGTCGATCCCGAGATTGGCCGCAGCGCGCAGCAGCGCCAGATTCGACGATTGCGCGCGGAGGCTGCCGCAGATAGCGATGATTTTCATTCGGCAACAAAAACGCGGGCCGAAGCCCGCGCTTGGTTTGCATCGATCGATTTGCGATTACGCCGTGGCCGGCTTGGCCGCGGGACGCTTCGCCGACGTCTCTTTGTCGAGCGCCGTGCGGAGCTGCTGCTTGTTCAGCGCGCCCTTCGCGGCTTCGGCGAACGCCGTGAACGCGGCGGCATCGCGGACGGCGATGTCGGCCAGGATCTTCCGATCGACCAGCGAACCGGAGGCTTTCAGGCCGGCGATGAGCTGCGAATAGGAGATTCCGTTCAGGCGGGCGGCGGCGTTGATGCGGGCGATCCACAGCGTGCGGAAATCACCCTTGCGATCTTTGCGGCCGGCGAACGCGGAGTTCAGGCCCTTCTCGACCTGCTGCTTCGCGATCCGGTGACCGCGCGACTTCATTCCCCAGTAGCCCTTGGCGAGCTTCAGGATCTTCGCGCGGCGGTTCTTTCTTTTTGGACCTCGTTTGA
>JAXDIO010000363.1:0-2618 GCA_034663965.1 Thermoanaerobaculia bacterium
GTGTACGACGAGAGCATCGCCGCGGGACGCACGGCATTCGAGGCACATGACTACGACGCGGCGAAAACAGCGCTGGACGCGGCCGCGCGCGTCAAGCCGCTGCCGCCCGACGTCGCGGCGATGTACACGACGGCATCACAGCAGGTTGCGAAGCTCGAAGTGGCCAAGGCGTTGTTCAAGGAACGCAGGTATCAGGACGCGATCACGAATCTCGATCCGCTGCTGCAGGCCGATCCGCAGAATCAATCGATCCGCAAACTGCTCATCGCCGCGCACTTCGACCTCGGGGCAACTGCGTTGCAGGAAGAGCGGCTCCCCGACGCGCTGCGCGAGTTCGACGAGGTGCTGAAGAGCGATCCGAACGATGAGATCGCGAAGCGCAGCCGGACGCTGGCCGAACGCTACTCGGGCCAGCCGAAAGACTTGCTGTACAAGATTTACGTAAAATATCTGCCGTTGCGCGGATGATGAAAATGGGAGTGGGGTGTCGGGTGTGGGGAGTGGGAGGCGGAGGGACATGAGTTCCGGTCTGCGATCTCCGACTCCCCACCCCCGACTCCCTACACCCACGGGAGGGTGTGATGCGATTCGATGAGATCGAGCTGCAGCCGGTGATGTTGGATGTTGATGCCGCCACTCCCCAACCGCCCGAACCCGTACGCGCCTCGATCTTCCAGCGATTCGCGGCGCTCCTCATCGACGTCTCGCTCTTCGCAGCGCTCGCGCTGGCACTCTCTCCGCTGCTGCCGGCATCGATGAGCGCAATCTCGATCGCGTCGCTCGCCGGCTTCCTGATCATCATCGCGTTCTACTACTTCGCCGGCACGCGCGCTCTCTGGGGACGCACCATCGGCGGCGCGATCTTCGACGTGCGCGCGGCGGGCCGTCTCCGGACGCGCTAAGGCTGGTTCTGCACCGGCGCGATCTGCAGCGCGGAGACGCGGCCCTCGAGATCGAAGGCGATGTGAAATGCGGCCGTGCGCTTCGTGTAGGCGACGGTGATGTCGATGACTCGGTACGGCGGGTTCTCCCTCTGTTTGACGTCGTTCACGCCCTGGTAGGCGCCGAAGGTATCGGCGACTGACGCCGCGAGCTGGCCCATGGCGGACGGCGGCAATTGCTTGCGCATGGTGTCGTCGAATGCTTTCTCGACGTCGTCGAAATGTCCGGCCACGAAGTTCGCCAGCAGCGCGCGCGCTGCGGATTCGAGTGCGGGCTCGGGGCCGATTGGATTCGCGTGGATCGATGCGATGCGGTCGAGCTGATCGAAGACGACCACCATCGACACCGGCGCTTTCGAAAACTGCGCGATCAGCTCAATCGCGCGAGAACCGTTCTCCCGCTGCTGATGAACCTCTTTCACCGAGAGAAAGACACCGGCCCTCTGATCGAACTCCTTTTTCATATCCGCCAGCATGGCGACCGTGACAATCGGGCGCAGGTCGTCGTTGAAATCGCGTCTGGCGTCGACGAACCGGCCCGTCGCGAAGTTCGACAGAAATGCGCGCGCCGTCGTTTCGATCGGCGTCTGCAGGTTGGGTCTTGGTCCGGCGGCGAACAGCGCGGTCAACAAAAGGGAAGCAATGATTTTCACGCGCCGAATAGTACCAGCCGGCCCGGATCGCTACCGGGCCGGCTGATGATGCGCGTCAGGCGGGAAGAGCAGACGGAGGAGGAGCCGGCGGACCAATGCGGATCATGGCCGTGGTCAGATCGCTGAGGCGGTCGGCGATGAGATTCTCCGGCGGCATCTTCGGAGTGTTCTTTTTCACTGCCGCCGTAAACGCCGCAACGTCCGGATAGGTCGCCGCGTACGTGTTCGCGCCGCTCTTGTAATTGCTGCAGATTTCGTTGAAGGCGTGGCGGCCGAGGGCGCGGTAGCTTTCGAATTGTGACTCGCTGAAGAACTGGTCCGCGGTCGTCTCGTGCGGGAAGTCGAGCGACTCGGTCGCGTAGTTGTACACGTCCTTGGGGAAGTACTTGCCCTCGTACAGACCGGGCTTGATGTAAACCAGCCAGCCGTCTTTCTCGGTGTCGTCGATGGCGCTGTAGCGAATGCGCGCGGTGGTGACGTAGCGGCCTTTGGTGAGCGTGGAGTCGCTGCTGCGCGCGTGCATGTCGTCGTACTCGATATCGATCGGGACGCCGAGGTCCGTGCGGATCTTGCGGATGGCGTTGCCGAGGTCTTCGAATGAGTACTTCGGATCGCAGCCGCCGTCGCTGACCACGATGTAGCGGCAGCGGCGCAGGACCATCTCGTAGATGCCGAGGTTCTCGAAGTGGCCGCCGTCGGAGAGATAGACGAGCGGACACTGATCGTTCGTCGTGCCGGTCAGTTCCCACGCCAGCGGCTCGAGGTTCGTCCGCGGATGCGCGTTGTTGTAGGTGTTGCGTCCGGCCAGTCCCGGATTGCCGAGCCACGAGCCGAGGCGGACGTTGAGGATGGTAAGGATGAAGGCCATGGCCGGCGACGAGTGATAGCCCTGATTCGGGCTGGCCGCGGCGCCGGAGATGGCGACGGCGGTACCGATCGAGATGCCGTCCTTGCCGCCGTACTCCTTGGAATCGCGGTAGCCGACGTAGAAGCTTCCTGAGTGCAGCGGCGTGACGGTGAACGA
>JAXDIO010000209.1:0-5902 GCA_034663965.1 Thermoanaerobaculia bacterium
GCGGGTGATAGTGAACCTGCATCACCACGCGCGCCCCTTTCGGAATCCGCACCGCCGTCCCCTCGGGGAGCGCCGTCGGCCGCGCGCCGGGCGTCCAGGCGCCGAGCGCCGTGGCGGTGTCGAGGCCTGGACCGCCGAAACATTGATAGCCGTCGCCGTTCTTGTCGAGTTTTGCGCTCGCGCCGGTCGTGTCGAGATACGGAACGATGTGATGCACCGTGCCGCGATCGCCGGGGCGAAAGTCGACCATCGTCACCTGCATCTCCTTCGTCGCGTCGCCGGGGATTGAGAAGCAGCGGTATTCGTCGACGTCGGCGGGCGGCGTGAACGCCTTCGGCATCGCCAGGATCACGTCCGGCTTGCCGCCCGGCCAGCCGCCGTCGAAGGTTCGCGGCGTTGGCAGGTCCGGAGCTTTGCCTTCGGGAGTTCCGCCATCGACCCAGTGCGCGATCGTGTCGATGTCGCTCTGGGACATGGCGCGCGTTCCGACGAAATCGCCGCAGCCGGCGGCAGCCTTCCAAGGCGGCATCTGCCGCGTCTGGGTCATGTACTTGATCGCGTCGGCGTGCAGCACCGCGTCGCCGTACGTCATCAGCGAAAACGGCGCGATGTCGTCCGGGTGATGACATGACTGGCAGTTCTGCTGGAGGATGCGCGCCACCTCGCGATTGAACGTCGGCCCGTCCGGCGGAATCGCCGCGCGGCGCCGCGCGCCAATCAGCGTGAGGACGAGCAGCGGGAGAAGAAGGATCGCTTTCTTGCGCATGGGTCTCCTTTAAAACGAATACGTGATTCCGAACGACGGCACCACGCCGAGGACGACCTCGTTGTGCCGGTGTCCGATGAGGGCGCCGTGTGCGTCGAAGTTGAATGAGTAGCCGTTGACACCCGACACGTTGCGGATGCCGAAGACGTTGAACAGCTCGACGAAAAAACTCAGACCGCCTAGCGACGTGTCGATGTTGTGGCTGGCGCGCAGATCGACGCGCCGGTACGCCGGCAGACGACCGCTGTTGTATGCGCCCAGCACCGTGTGAAATACGTTGGTGACCACGACACCGTTTACTGGCGTCGTCGGCCAGCCGCTGTGATAGACGCCGGCCATGTCGAAGTTCCAATGAGCGCCGAGGCGATAGTTGAGATTGAACGTCGCGGTGTGGCGCTGATCCCAGGCGCGAGGGACGACAGCGGGCGAGACGCCCGCGCTTCCAGGCGCTCCTTCCAGGACATCGTGCGCCGAGGCGCGCGCGTAGCTGATCCAACCGCTGACCGCCGTGCCCGTTTTTCGAAACAACAACTCGCCGCCGCGAGCTTCTCCACTGATTGCATCGAGGCGCAGCCGGTCAGCGTGCAACTCCGGGTAGATCACGACCCTGTCGAAGATGTTCTCGAACCGCGGCCGCAGTTGCGTGAAGCGCTTGTCATACACCTCGGCACGCGCGCTGTAGCCGCGGCCGAAGTCGTACTCCGCTCCCAGCACGCGGTGATCGGCTCGTTCCGCCCGCAGAAACGTCGTGACGCCATCTTCCACCTGCAACTCGTTGATCCCCTGCGCCTGATAGAAGCGCCCCCACGACGCGCGCAGCGTGGCATGCGTGCCGAGCGCGTAAGCAGCGTTGATCCGCGGAGCCACGTGCGTCCCATCCGGCGCGTAGCTCTGCGCATCGACGCGCGCTCCCGCTTCGACCACGAGGTGCGGCGTAACCGCGATGCGGTCGGAGGCGTAGGCAGCGACGTCATTCCCATTCGCGCGCGCACTGGCGTCGCGGTCGATCGTCTGAATCCCGTCATTCACGTGAAGCAGCGACACGCGAATGATCGAATGGCCGGTGTAGTCGTAGCGGGCACGCAGTCTCTTCAACGACACGCCGGCCTTCAGCACGTTCCGGTCCGACACGTCCCACGACGAATCGTTCCGCAGCGCGATGAAATCGAAGGCGTGGTCGTCATTGAGCAGGCCCTCTTCATCCGAGCTGGACGAGCCGTAGTCGCCGGTGCGATGGGTCGCGATGCGGCCGGCTGAGCCAACCGTCTGCGCGAACAGCTTTGGCGAGAGCGCGTTGCGCAGATTCACCCACGCGTAACGGTCGCTGTAGCTTCCGTGCGCCTGGCCGCCGTCCTCGCGGATTTTCAGCGCGTCGCCGGAGACGAAGACGTCGGCGGAGACGACCGTGCGGTCGTTCAGAGTCGTCTCCATCTTGGCGAGGAGGTCGTAGTAGCTGGGATTGATCCCGGAGTTGTTGCTGTCGATCAGCTTCAGAAGCTCGTGTAAATAGCCGCGTCGAAACGACAGCAGATACTCGGAGCTGCCGTCGTGAAAGGTGCCGTTCGTGAGGATGCGCTGGTTGAGAATGCCGATCCCGAGCTCGGTGTGATGCCGCGCCGACGGTTTCAGCGACGAGATGTCGATGACGCCGCTCATCCTCCCGCCGTATTGCAGCGGAAATCCGCCGGTGAGCACGTCCACCGCTCCGATGGCCTCGGCGTCGATGGTGCTGAAGGCGCGGTAGAGATCGCGCACGTGAAACGGGTCGTAGATCTCCGCACCGTCCATCAGCACCTGGGTTTCGTCTTCCTGCCCGCCGCGAATGTTGAAGCGCGCGCTGAGGTCGAGACCGGTGATGCCCGGCAGGCGATCGAACGCGCGATAGACGTCGTCGCCGAGGTGCGGAACGGTGCGCACTTCGTCGCGGGAGAGGAATTGGTGGCCCTCGGGTTCCGAAGTGAAGATTGTGAACCGGCTCGGCGTGACCACGATCGACTCGAGTGCCACCGGCATCTGCGCCGGCTTCGCCTTCGTCACGGGCGTCGCAGCCTTTTCCGCATCGCGCACGATGACGATGCTGCCGCGCGGTCCCTTCGTCGCGTGCAGATGATGCTCGCGCAGCAGTTCGTCAAGCAGCTGCCGTGGCTCCGTCGACCGCGGCTCGATCCCGACGATCATCTCCGGCCGCACGACGTCGGTGCTGTAGATGATTCGCAGGCCGCGTCCTTCGAGAATGTGCAGCGCCTCGGCCAGGCTTCGGCCACGCAGCGACGTCGTTTGCGCCGCTGCGGTGACCGCGAGCAGACACAGCACGGCCATGAAAACCAGATTGCGGCGCATCACTTTTTCCTCTTGATGATCAGGCGATCGCCGTCGATCCGCGACGTGAGCCCTGAGGCAACGAGCACAGTCTCGAGGGCTTCCACGGGAGTCAGAGGAACGTCGCCGTGCAGCCGCATCGACGCCGCATTGCGCGACGCCGCATCGGACCACACCGGCGTCACGCCTTCATCGCGGGCCACACTCGCAACGACTTCGGACAGCGTGCGGCCGTCGAGATGAATCGGAGGCGCCGCGCGCACGACCCAATCCCACTCCGCGCCGTTCCGCGCGATGCTGTGCGGCGTCACTCCGCCCTGGGCGTCAGCATCCAACTCCATGCCTGCCTCGGCGGAATGTGTCGCGCCGCCATGCTGCAGATCGACGCGGCCTTCGCGAACGCGGACGCGCATCCGGTCGGGCCCCATGCGAACTTCGAATTGCGTGCCGATGTCGCGAACGTCTCCCAGCGGCGTGTGGATGACCACTCCGGAGTGATGCGAATCGACATAGACAGCGCCGCGATCGAGCGTGAGCTCGGTTGGCGACGCGATGCGAACCCGCGTCCCGCTGTCGAGCCGCAGGATCGCGTTTCCCCACGCCAGCGATGCGGTGTTGCCGTTCGCGACTTCGTAGACAACGTTCGCGTAGATCACCGCACCATTGGTCTGCCCGCTTGCAACGACGATTCGTTGCGGCGCAGCGGGAGGCGGCGACGGAATCGTCAGCCGCAGGATGACAAACGTCACCGCTGCCGCGGCTACGACCGCCGCCGATCCAATCCAGCGAGTACGCCGCCGCCGGCTGATCGTTTCCATCCATTCTTCATGCACCGCTTCGCGAACGCGGCGCGCCGCATCCTCGGGGACAGGCGCTCTCCGCCCTGCCAGCCGCACGAGCGCGGCGATCGCGTCGTCGGAATTCGTGTTGCCTGTGTCGTCCATCATCAAACCTCCGCCTCGCTCCACGTTCCGCCGTGTGCCGCAGTGAACGCGTCGCGGAACGCAACGCGCGCCCGCGTCAGCATCGACTCCGCCGCCTTCGCGCCGATATTCAGCCGCTCCGCGATTTCCGCGACCGACAGCCCGTCGATGTACTTCCACTCCAGCGCGTCGCCGTAATGTCCCGGCAGCCGGTCGAGCACGATCTGCACGAGCCGGCTGGTCTCGTTCCGTTGCAACGCCGCCTCCGGCCGGTCTGCCGGCCGTAACGACTCCAGCGCCGCGCGCACCTCGGGGATGTCATCGAGCAACTCGACCATCGGCGGCACGCGGCTGACCTTCTCGAAGTACGCGCTGATCTCGTGACGGCAGAACGTGCACAACCACGTCAGCAACGCAGCCTCTCCCCGATACGACCCCAACTTCCGCACTGCCCGGCAAAGCGCCGCCTGCACGACGTCCTCCGCAACCTGCGCATCGCCCCCAACCCGTGGCATCGCAAACCGGAACAACGCCGGGAAGTGCGATTCAAAAAACTCCCCGAACGCAACCTCGTCCCCCCGCACCATGCGAGCGACCAGAAAGCGATCGGGATGTTCAGTCACGAATTCAGCCATTCACCGCGTTAGAGCGGGGAGCGGGACAAAATCCTTCGCGTCACCGCGAGGATAGACTTAAAGCATGAAGCCGTTCCGGTACGATCAAGCGAAGGCGCTTGAGAACTGGCGCAAGCACCGCGTCACCTTCGCGGAGGCCGAAACGGTCTTTTTCAATGACTTGGCGCGCACGTACGACGACCCGGATCATTCCGCGACTGAGCCGAGAGAGATCATCGTGGGCCACTCTGCCGTCGACCGGCTACTCCTCGTTGTTTTCGTGGAGTATTCTGACCACGTTCGAATCATCAGCGCCCGAAAAACAACTTCATTCGAACGAGCAAACTATGAAGAAAGCCTCTCCTAAAAGAACGTCAGACGGCATGCGCACGGAGTACCGCCTCGAATACTCGAAGTCGAAGCCGAATCGATTCGCCGCGCAGATCAAACACGGTTCGATCGCCGTCGTTCTGGAACCCGACGTCGCAAGCGTTTTTGGCAATTCGGAATCGGTGAATCAACTGCTGCGCTCAGTGATCGCGGCGCTGCCCGGGGAGTCGACGCGGAAAAAGAAGGTCGCTGCGAAGTAAGACCCTACAGGCAACGGGTCTACCCGCCGGTCGATTCGGATGTTCGCCAAAACCGCCCCGCCGAGTTCGCCACGCCTCGCTCCCACCACCCACCCATCACATACAATGCGCGCCGCATTTACCGAACAGGAGACAACATGGCTGGAAATCTGATCGACTACCGGGTGGAAAAAGGCGTCGCAATTCTCGAGCTGAACGACCCCCCGGCCAACACCTACACCTATGAAATGAACAAGGAGCTCGATACGTGCATCCTGAATGCGCGGATGGACGACGACGTCTACGTCATCGTGCTCCGCGGCTCCGGCGACAAGTTCTTCTCCGCCGGCGCGAACATCAAGATGCTTTCCGAGGTCACGCCGCAGTTCAAGTACTACTTCTGCCTGCATGCGAACGAGACGCTGAACCGCCTCGAGCAGACGCCGAAGCTGGTCATCGCCGCGCTGAACGGACACACGGTCGGCGGCGGACTCGAGATCGCCATGGCTGCCGACATCCGCATCGCCCTCGAAGGCGCCGGCAAAGTCGGACTGCCGGAGGTCACCCTCGGCGTGCTCCCGGGGACCGGCGGAACGCAGCGGCTGTCGCGCCTGGTCGGCAAGACCAAGTCGATCGAGCTGATGGTCGAAGGTGGTCTCTTCGACTTCGAAGAAGCGCTCCGCCTCGGCGTCGTCAACTACGTCTGGCCGG
>JAXDIO010000375.1:0-9553 GCA_034663965.1 Thermoanaerobaculia bacterium
CTCGCGACCTTTTGAAAGTCGTCAAGCCGGGTCAGTCCTATTCCGAAATGCGAACGGCGATGATGCAGAGCGGGCTCGTGCCGCCGATCATCACCTCGTCGCGCGCGGTGATCGACCGCGCCGAAGCCTTCATGCGCGACAACCTCCATTGCGGCAACGCGAACGCGCAGCCGGGATGCGACTCCACGGTGCGCTACATCTACGAGTTGCATCGCGGCGCGCCGCTGCAGCAACTCTTCGCCGAGATGGTGGTCGGCTACGAACTTGCCAGCGCCGATCCGCGCGTCGCCGGCCTCAATCCGGTCATGCCTGAAGACAGCTACATCTCGATGCATGACTTCGACGATCAGATGGCGATGTTCGCGTTTTTCCATCAGCTCTATCCGAAGATTCACCTCTCCACGCACGCTGGGGAGCTAACGCCAGGGCTTGTCGAACCCGAAGGCCTGCGCGACCACATCCGCGACTCGGTGATGATCGCTCACGCGGAACGGATCGGCCATGGCGTCGATCTGACGTACGAAGACGATGCCGCCGGTTTGTTAAAAATCATGGCCTCACGCGGCGTCGCCGTCGAAATCTGCCTCACCAGCAACGACGTAATCCTCGGCGTCTCGGGAAAGGCGCATCCGCTCCGCTACTACCTTGCCGCCGGCGTTCCGGTCGCGCTGGCGACGGACGACCCGGGCGTTTCGCGCGATGACATGACCAACCAGTACATGCGCGCCGTGCAGGATCAGGGTCTTGACTACGCGACGCTGAAACGTCTGGCTCGCAACAGCCTCGAATATTCGTTCGCCGAGGGTGAGTCGCTCTGGGCGAATCACGACTATTCGAAGATGGTCAGCGCTTGCGGCGACGCGTCGTCGTCCACGTGCAAGATGTTCCTCGCTGCGAATACGAAGGCGCGTATCGAGCGGCGGCTGGAGCAGCGTCTACGCGACTTCGAGGCGACTTGGAAGTGACGACAAAAACGTCCGCACCGGCTCGGTGATCAGGTCGTAGTCGATGAGGAACGTGTCGTGGCCGTTCGGCGACGAGATCCGCTCGTGCTGGACGGATGTGCCATTCGCGATCATCGCCGCTTCCACGCGTTCGACTTCGCTGACGGGGAAGAGCCAGTCGGTGTCGAAAGAAACCAGCAACGTCCGGCCTCGCCATTTTGCGAAGGCCTGCTGCAATGAGGCGTGCTGCTCTTCGAGGTCCATCTCATCCATCGCCGCTTGGACGCGGATGTAGGAGTTGGCGTCGTACTGCGCCGCGAATTTGCGGCCCTGATGTTCAAAGTACGAATCGATTTCGAACTGGCGCGTATCTCCGCGGCGGCGCCGGCCGAACTTCGACTGCAGCGACTTCGCGGAGAGATAGGTCATGTGGCCGACCATGCGCGCGATCTGCAGACCGCGCAGCGGCTCGTGGCTGTCGTAGTAGTCGCCGCCGTTGAAACGCGCGTCGCTCTCGATCATCTTGCGGCCGATGACGTGCCACGCGATTCCCTGCACCGGCACGGCTGGACCGGCGGCCATGGTGATGATCGAATCCATGAAATCGGGATAGCACGCCGCCCACATCAGCACCTGCATGCCGCCGAGGGAGCCGCCCGCGACGGCGCGGAGGTGTGGGATGCCGAGGCGGTCGAGAAGAATCTTCTGCGAATGGACCATGTCCTCGATCGTCGGCCACGGATAACGCGAACCATACGGTTTACCGGTGGCTGGATCGACCGACTCCGGCGACGTCGTGCCATAGCAGGAGCCGGGGATGTTCGCGCAGATGACGAAGTACTTGTCGAGATCGATCCCTTTCCCGTGACCGATCAGACCATCCCACCAGCCGGGACGCTTATCCGCGGCGTCGGTGTACTTGCCTGCGGCGTGCGCGCTGGCGGACAGCGCGTGGCAGACCAGGATCGCGTTCGACTTTTCGGCATTCAGTTCGCCGAACGTTTCGTAGCGAATCGAGAACGGCGCGATGGTCTGGCCGTGCTGGAACCGAAAGCCTTCTTCGAGACTGAGGTTTTTCGGCGGAGCCGCCACGAAGGTGTTCTGCAGCAACTGAGGCATCGCCTTCGAAGGATAGCAGTCCGGCGACACTGACGCCCTTCGCGATTCGGATGGCCGTCTCGAGCTGCTCGTCGCGCTTTTCGGTGATGCCACGCAGCGTCGGCGAGACGCGCACGGTCGGCTGGATTCCGACGCCGTGATGCTGCGATCCGTCGTGTTTGAGCACGCGCATCCCCGTCCAGATGACACGGTAGCCGCCCGGAGATCGAGCGGATTGATGTTGCCGTTCGTTCCGGCGGTCGGCTCGCCGACGATGTCGGCGATCTTGTACGCCTCGATGATGCCCATGATCGACTCGGCGTAGCTGATGGCGCGGCCGTCGGTGAGGAACACGAGTGTTCCGCGAATGCGGGGGGCCTGCGGCGGGATGTTCCAGCGGCCGGAGGTGTCGTAATCGTCGAACACGTGGTCGGGGCGGGTGATGATCGGTACGTTCCATCGCGCCGACTGAATCGGCACATCGATCAGGTGAGCGAGAAATCCGGGGCTGAGGTGCGGATAGCCGCGCAGGTCGAAAATCACGCCTCGCGCGGCAGTGAGCAGCGGAAGCACGTGGTCGAAGTCGGCGTCCGTGACGCGTGAGAGATCGATGTAGAAGATTCCCGGCTCCAGCTCGCCGATTTTCGATGGCCGTATCTCGTCGACGGCGTCCATCTGTTTGGTCCGGCGCACGACGACCGTTCGCGCCTCCCCACCGCCCGTCTTCAATTCAAGCGTGACCTCGGAGTCTTTGCCGCCGCTTCGCAGACGCTGCAACGCGCCCCAGCGCTTGAATTGCGGCGTGGCGCCAGGCTCCAACGCCTGCACTTCGGAAAACTGTTGTTTCGCGTCCTTGCCGTCGATGCGCAAAACCAGATCGCCGGGACGAATGTCGAGCGATTCGTCAGCAACGCGCGTCACCACCAGCTCGTTTTCGGCCCAGCCGAAGAGAAGAGGCAGCGACGAAGCTCGCGGCTCCGCGGGCTGAAAGACCTGCCCGTGTCCATCCTGAAGCTTCGACATCATGGTGCGGAGCGTGTGCAGGAACGCCCCCTCATCGGAATCGGTCGCGGCGCTGCTCAACGCTTTCGGCAGAACGCCGAGCCAATCGGTTTTCACCACGTCGAAATAGGGATAGAAGTGCTCGAGAACGTTCCACAGCAGCACGACATCCGCCAGACGCGTTGCGCGATCGTTGCCGCTGAATTTTTGCAGCGCCGGCGACGGCTGCGCATCACTCTTCGGCAGTGTTCCCGAGGCATCGGCGAATACCGAGAGCGGAATCCGAGCAGAAACCCCGCCGCCGAGGTCGATTTCAAAGGGATGTCGGGGATCGTGAACACCTTTCGGAACGTTGCCGCGCGGTGCGTCCTCGCGGACGCGATCGCTGTGATAGAGCGGATCGCTTTTTTGCCCGAAACCGGTGTGACGCCAGAAGACGACCAGTACGTCGTTGCGGTCGCCGACGCGAGGAAGAAGATCTGCGGCCGGCGGCCGGCCGGTCACGTAGAGCTGAACCGTCGGCGCGAGCGGCTTAAAGATCGCGCGCAGCTTGGTTGCGAGATCGACGGGGTTCGCAGCGCTCTCGATCGCGCGCACGCCGTCCACGGCGACCACATACCACTTCGCGGCTGTGGCCTGGTCGCTGGGATGGAAATGGCGGACATAGCCGAACAGCCGGGCGAAGGCGGTGAGATTGTCTAGTCCGCGCGCATCGATTGGGCGGGCCGGTTCGGTGCGCGTCGACACTTTCTCGCCGGCGACAATCGACACGTCATCGATCAGCGCTTCGCCGTCGCCGAGGAGCAGCAACCCGAAATTGATCGTCGTCGCGTCGTCGGCGACGTCCGCGTTGATCTCGACCGGTGTCCACTCCTTCGCCAGAACGGAGCGGTCCATCATGTTGTCGAAGAACCCCATCTTCCCGCCCGGCCGGTCGACGCGCAGCCAGAGTTGCGCGCGCGGGGCGGTTCCGCGGCCGATCTTGAGGCTGGCGCGCACGCGGATCCACCTGCCGCGATACGGCGCCGCATCGATCGATTGCATCAGATTGCCGAACGGAGCGGCGCCGGTCGCTCCGGCAATCGACGACAGCAGCGCCGCCTTGCCGGACGCGCCTCCTACGACGGTACGCGCCGCAAAACCTGGGGTTGGCGTTGCCCATCCTGGCGGGGCCTCGCCGGCCGAACCTTCCTCGAAATTCAGATTCGAAGGCGACGGCTTGAGAGTGGAGCTCACCTGCGCGCCGGACGAAGCTGCGAACGCGAAAAGGGCGAGCGTGAGAATTGCGGCGGAGCGCGTTTTCACTGCGGCAGTCTACACAGCCGCGCGCGGCATCAGCGCCCAGAGAATCAGGTAGACGAGGATGCCGGGGAACGCGACGGAGGCCACCGACACGAGGATGTAGAGCACCCGCACCAGCGTCACGTCCCATCCGAGCCATTCGGCGATGCCGCCGCAAACACCCGCGATCATTTTGTTGCGATTCGAAAGCTGCAGAGGCATGGTTGCTCCTTAGTCGCTACCCGCTTCCCTCTTCATCTGCCCTTCGTAAATACGTCGAACCTCGTCAATGGTTGAGATCTGCTCGACGGTCTTGTCGTCGCGAAGGTGTGCGATGCGCGGGAAGCGGAGCGCGTAGCCGGATTTGTGGCGCTTCGACTCCTGGATGCGGTCGAAGGCGATCTCGAGAACGATGGTCGGTTCCACTGTGAGCACCGGACCGTAGCGAGCAATCGTTGAGGCCTGAAAGTGCTTGGTCAGGCGCGCGATCTCGGCGTCGGTGAGGCCGGAGTAGGCCTTGCCGATGTTGACCAGCTCATCGTCGCGGCGGACAGCGAATGTGACATCGGAGAGGACCGCGCGGCGTTTGCCGTGGCCGTACTCCGCGGCGGTGACGACGCAGTCGAGCGTGGCGAGCGCCTTCTTGTACTTGAGCCACGACTTGCCGCGCCGGCCGGGTGTGTAGATCGAGTCGGGCGCTTTGACGACAAGGCCTTCGTTCGCGCGTGCGCGGGCGGCGTCGAAGAGTTCGTCGACGTGCGCGCCGTCGCGGATTTCGGTTTGGTTCGTGAATCGGATCGCCGGGTCGCTCCCGACGATGCCGCGCAGTTTCAGCAGCCGTTCGCGAAGCGGGATTTCGAAAAGAACTTCGCCATCGAGAAAGAGAATGTCGAAGGCGAAGAAGACCACCGGCGCATCGCGAAGAAGAGTTTCCGAGACCTTGCGCCGTCCGAGCCGCTTCTGAATCGTGGCAAACGGCAGGACGCGATCGCTGAAAGCGACGATCTCGCCGTCGAGAACGGCGGAGTGCCCGAGCTTGCGCGCTGCGGCTTCCAGCTCAGGAAAACGGTGCGTGACGTCGTCGAGCGTGCGCGAGTAGATGCGAACTTCCTCCGGCGACGCGTGAATCTGGGCGCGGACGCCGTCGTACTTGTCGTCCGCGAACGCGCGCGCGCCGAGCATGGCCACGATCTCGTCCGGATCTTCTTCCGGCTGCGCGAGCATGAAGGCGAACGGATGAAAGAGATTCATGCGCGCGGAGTCCAGCGCGTCCGAACGCGCCAGGAGCGCCGCCGCGCCGATGTCGCCGGTGAGCATGTTCGCGCGCCGTACCGCGGCAAGCGGGCGTTCGAATGCCTTCGCGATGGCCGATTCGACGAGCCCTTCCTGCAGCCCGATGCGAAATTCGCGAAGCAGAATCTTCACGACGAAGCGGACGCCCTGCGCGTCGAGCTTCCGCAGCAGCGCCACCAGTACGTTCTTCTTCTCGCTCGGCCCCGACGTCGCCGCGAGCCTCTCGAATGTCTCCCCGACCTCGGCAAGCGTCACTGTGCGAGTCGGATCGTCGTCGAACAACTCGGCCACCGTGTCGCCGGCGTCGCCGTACTTCGACCACGCTGCCCAGACCTCATCCGGCGGACGGCCGGTGACGTCGACGATCGCATCGGAAAGTGCCGCGCCGCCGACGCCAGCCGTTCGCTGGTCCTTGCGCGGAAACGGCGATCCGGAAAAGAAAACCACCGCCCGCTCCAGCGATGCGTCGTCGAGCGCGACGAGGTAATCCGCCAGCAGCCGTTCCTTCTCCGACTTTTTCGTCGTCGCGGCGATGGCGTTGGCGGTTTTGCAGAAATCGGCAAGCATCGTGATTGAGTATGATCGCCCGGCAAAATTCAGACCGGGATGAGGCTTACATGAAAACCAAAGTGACCGTGGTCGGCGGCGGCAACGTCGGCGCGACTGTAGCGCAGGGAATCGCACTCAAAGAGTTGGCCGACGTCATCGTCGTCGACATCGTCGAGGGCGTACCGCAGGGCAAGACGCTCGACCTGATGGAGACCGCGCCGGTCGAGAAATACGACTCGATTCTGCGCGGGACGAACGGCTACGACGAGACCGCCGATTCCGATGTCGTAGTGATCACCGCCGGCCTGCCGCGCAAGCCCGGCATGAGCCGCGACGATCTTCTTTGGAAAAACGAAGAGATCGTCGCCGGCGTCACGCGCGAGATCGTGAAGCGCTCGCCGAACGCGATCCTGGTCATCGTTTCCAATCCGCTCGACGCCATGTGCGAGGTGGCGCGCCGCGTCTCCGGCTTCCCGCGCGAGCGCGTCATCGGCATGGCCGGCGTCCTCGACTCCGCCCGCATGCGCGCCTTCATCGCAATGGAGCTCAACGTCTCCGTCGAGAACACGCACGCCTTCGTCCTCGGCGGACACGGCGACACGATGGTCCCACTCCCACGCTATTCGACGGTGGCCGGCATCCCCATCACCGAGCTGATTTCAAAGGAGCGCATCGACGCCATCGTCACCCGCACTCGCAACGGCGGCGCGGAAATCGTCAATCTGCTCAAGACCTCCGCCTGGTACGCGCCCGGCGCGGCCACCGTGGAGATGGTTGAAGCGATCCTGAAAGACAAGCGCAAGATCCTTCCGTGTGCCGCCTACCTGACCGGCGAGTATGGCTTCAACAATCTCTACGTCGGCGTGCCGGTGAAGCTCGGCCGCAATGGCATCGAGCAGATCATCGAAATCACGCTCACCGAGGAGGAGAAGGCCGCGCTACAGAAGTCGGCGGATGCGGTGAAGGAGTTGTTCGATACGTTGAAGATTCAGGGATGACCGCAGGATGGGGCCCTTGCCGGGCCCGACAACCATGAAAAAACTCGTCATCGACATCGAAACCGTCGGCACGCCGTGGGAAGAGCTTGATGCGTACGTACGCGAGTACCTGATCAAAGGACTCAGCGATGGCGATGCCGAGGAGACGCGGCGCGCGGGCGGGCTGTCGCCGTTTCGCGGACGCATCATCGCTATCGGCGTCATCAACATTGAAGACGGCCGCTCGTGTGCGATGTATGAGGTGCCGGGGCAGACGCAGCTTTCGGTTGAGAAGGCGGGCCAGAGGACGTACATCTCCGGCAGCGAGAAGCAGATCCTCGAAAAATTCTGGGAGTTCTTCGAGGGCGACTCGCGCTTCATCACCTTCAACGGACGGCAGTTCGACGGACCGTTTCTGATGATCCGTTCCGCGATCAACGGCATCATCCCGAAGCGCGATCTGGTCGGGTATCGCTACGGCTATCACCCCAATTGCGACCTGCGCGAGGCGCTCAATTTCTTTGGGACCACCAACGCGCGGCAGTTCAAATTCAACCTCGACCTGGCCTGCAAAGTCTTTGGTGTCGAGACGTCGAAGGGCGAAGGGCTCGACGGGCGTTCAGTCGAGACCTGGTATCGCGCGGGACGGCATCGCGAGATTGCGGATTACTGCCTCGATGACGTGCGCGCCACGTGCGAGTTGTACGAGAAGGTCGCGCCGTCGCTGCTCATGTTCAACAAGGAGTTTCGCGAGGCGGAGGAGCGCGCGGCGCGGATGCGGCGTCAGTCGGAGTTGCCGCTGGCGCCGGCGAACGAGAGTCTGTTCATCGAGTCGGTGACGAAGACCTCGATCGCGCTTTCCGAATCGCTCGATGCGCCTGAGCCGGTGCCGGTGATCACGGGCACGCTCGAGGCCGTCGTTCTGGAGAAGCTCGTGCGGCCGGCCGAGGAAGAGGAAGAGATTCCGTCCGGCGTGTGAGTGCCGTGCGTAAAATGCGCGCGTGAAACTGTTTCGGGGCCGGATCTTTTCGCCGATTGCTGATCCCTTCACCGTCGATCCGGCGAAGTCGTATGTCTATTACGACGATGGCTACCTCGCTGTCGACGGCGATCGCATCACCGGCGTTGGTCCGTGGCGTGACGTGCCGCGGCAGAGCTCGACGCTGACGCAGCTCGGGCCGGATGTCCTCATCACGCCTGGATTCGTCGACACGCACCTGCACGCGCCGCAGCTGGAGATGATCGGCTCGTACGGCGGCGATCTCCTCGAATGGCTGAACCGCTACACGTTCCCAACCGAGGCTAAGTTCAGCGATCCGAAGCATGCGGAGATGGTGGCGCGCATTTTTTTCGAGGAGCTGCTGCGTAACGGGACGCTGTGCGCGCTGATCTTCTCGACAATCCACGAACGCGCCACCGATATCTTTTTCGCCGAGGCGGAGCGGCGTGGATTCCGGGCAATCATCGGCAAGACGATGATGGACCGCAACGCGCCGGCTGCGTTGCTGGAGACGCCGAAGCAGTCGTACGACGAGAGCCGGTCGCTGCTGCAGAAGTGGCACAAGCGCGGGCTGATTCGCTACGCGATCACGCCGCGCTTCGCGCCGACGTCGACTCCGGAGCTGCTCGAAGCGGCGGGACAGCTCAAGAGAGAGTTTCCGGACGCGTATGTCCACTCGCACATTTCCGAAAATCGCAACGAGGTTCAGTGGGTCCACGATCTCTTCCCCGAGGCCGAGTACGCGGATGTCTATGATCGCTATGGATTGCTCGATAAGCGCAGCGTTCTCGCGCACGGCGTCCACTTGACTGAGGAGGAGCTGGAGTTGCTCGCCCATCGCGGCACGCGCATCGCGCACTGCCCGAATTCGAATCTCTTCCTCGGCAGCGGACTCTTCAAACTCCACCACACGCTTCAATCCGGCGTCGTGGTTGGCCTCGGCACGGACATCGGCGCCGGCACGACGCCGTCGATGTTCACGGCGATGTCGGACGCGTACAAAGTCCAGCAGGTGCAGGGCGTGTCGCTGACGCCGTTCCACCTCTGGTACCTGGCTTCGCTCGGCGGAGCGTGCGCGCTCTCGCTCGATCCCGAGTCCGGCAGTCTCGAGGCCGGCAAGTCGGCCGACTTTCTCCAGCTCGATCTGAAGTCGACGCCGCTCGTCGCGTTGCGTAGCGAGCGCGCATCCTCGGTCGAAGATCTGCTCGCCGGACTGATCTTCACCGCCGACGACCGCGTCGTCCGCGAGTGCTGGATCGCCGGCCAGATGGTCGCCACGCGCGCGTAACTGTTACTGGCAGCGCTCTTGCGCCGTCTCATGCGCAGGAGGTCTCCATGAACAAGTTACGAGCGATCTTTGCGTTCGCGGCGCTCTCGGCTGTCGCCGCATTCGGACAGGATCGTACTGT
>JAXDIO010000379.1:0-3136 GCA_034663965.1 Thermoanaerobaculia bacterium
CGCTGCCAGCACAAGCCGGGTCCGCACTGGTGCCGCTCGCGCGATACACAGCTGCAGGTTCCGCCGCTTGGACCGGTGACGCGATGACCTCCGAGGCGCTGCCGATGCCGGTGTCGCCGACGGTGGAGGAGGCGTACGCGTTCTGCCGCGACATCGCCCATCGCTACGGCGCGAACTTCTCGGTCGGATTCCGATTCCTGCCGCGAGCGAAGCGGCGCGCCGTCTACGCCGCGTACGCGTGGTGCCGCTGGGCGGACGACATCGCCGACGAGCCAAGCGACTCGCCGCAATCGGTGCTCGATCGTCTCCATGCCTGGCAGCGCGAGCTCGACGCGACGTACGCGGGCAACCCGTCGCATCCGATCACGCTCGCTCTCGCCGACGCGTTGCAGCATTTCGCGATTCCGAAAAGCGCGTTCGTGGCGCTGATCGATGGCTGCCGTCAGGACATGACCAAGACTCGCTACGAGACCTTCGCCGACCTCCTCGGATACTGCGAGCTCGTCGCGTCGTCGATCTCCGACATCTCGCTCGCCATCTACGGCTACCGCACTCCCGCCGCGATTGACTACGGCCGCAATCTCGCCACGGCACTACAACTGACGAACGTCACGCGCGACGTCGGCGACGATCTCGATCGCGACCGCATCTATCTGCCGCAGGAAGAGTTGCGGCGCTTCGGCGTCACCGAGCGCGATCTCTTCGATCGCCGGGAGTCCGAATCGATGCGCAGGCTGATCGAGTTCCAGATCGAGCGGGCGATGTCGTATTTCAAGGCTGCCGAGCCGCTCGTTGGCGAGCTGTCGTTCGATGCGCGTTTCCCAACGCTGCTGATGGGTGGTGTCTACGCAACCGTGCTCAAGAAAGTGCGCCGCGATCCGCTGATCGTTCTTCGGAAGCGGCTATCGCTGAGTCGCGTTCAGAAGCTCATGGTCGTGGCGCGGCGGCTAGTCCGTCCGCGCTTCGCTTGAAACGTGCGACGATCGGGCTTCGTCCCACGAACGACATGGCGCGCGTCCTGACAGCGATTCTCCTGCTCCTCGGCGCGGCAACCTCCGAGGCCGCCGAAGCGCCGCACGTGAGCGTGCTGGTGCCGATCGTCGGCAGCGTCCTCGGTATGAATAACGTCCGCTGGAAGACGGACGTCGATCTTTTCAACGACACGCGTGCTGAGGCCAATGTGATGCTGTCGCTGCCGACGGCGCCCGATCAGCCGTTCATCTTCGTCACGATCGGTCCCGGTGCCGCGCAGCATTTCAGCGACATCGTGGCGTCAACGTTCGGGATGACCGAGGTGCTCTCGCCGCTGAAGATCACCACGATCGACAGCGCCCGTTCCGTGCGCGTGCTGGCGAATGTCTATGGCATTCACGATGCGGACATCACGCGTCCGGAGCCGATCGCAATCACCTACAGCGCGACGTACTTTCCGCTGCGCGCGCTCAGCGGTCTCTCTTTCAGCGATACCTTTCGCACGAACATCGGCCTCGCCAACCTCGGCGATCACGAAGCGGCGTTCACGCTCGCGCTGCAACGCGCCGGCCGCAACGTGGCAGTGACCCGCTACCGCGTCAACGCAAATGCGCTCGTCCACACCTCGGTGCAGTCGCTCTTCCCGATGATTGCGAAAGGCGACGACTTCACGGTGCTCGTCGAGACGAGCGCGCCGGATACCTACGTCTACGCCGCGGTGATCGACAACGAAACGAACCAGACGCACTTCATCCAACCGTCGATCAGCGCGCCGCAAGCGCAGGAAGCGCAGCAAGCGCGCAGCGAGTAGTAGCCCGCGAATCGTAGCGCCGGCGGCCCGCCGGCTGGACCGCCGCCGGCGCGGCGGCGAGGGGGTAGCGCCAGCGCGCCGGTGGCGGTACAGCCGCCGAGCCGGCGGCGCTACGACGGCGACATTGTGTATTCTTCGCCGCCATGGAAGAGCCGGAGTACCTCATCTGCCTCGAGTGCGAGACGCCGACGTATCTGTTCGAGATCGGACCGAACGGGAAACTGATCTCCGCGATCTGCAACACATGCGGCAATGACAGCCCCTCGGAGTTCATGACCGAGAACGAATTGGAAGAGCAGTCCGGTCCATGAAGACACCCGTCATCATCGGCATCGCAGGCGGCACAGGATCGGGCAAGACCACCGTGGCGCGCGCCATCTACGACCGCGTCGGCAAAGACCGCATCGAGTGGATTTCGCACGACTCGTACTATCGCAACTTCGACGGCTACTCGCCGGAGCAGCGCCATCAGATCAATTTCGATCATCCCGACTCGCTCGAAACGGAATTGCTCGTGCGGCATCTCGATGTGCTCGCGAAAGGATCGTCGGTCGAAGTGCCGGTGTACGACTTCGCAACGCATTCGCGCAATCTCGAAAAGACGCAGCGCGTCGAGCCGCGCAAGGTGGTCATCGTCGAAGGCATCCTCGTGCTGGCCGAGCCGGAGTTGCGTAAGCGGATCGACATCAAGCTCTTCGTCGACACGCCGCCGGACATTCGCTTCCTTCGCCGGCTCACACGCGACATCGAAACGCGCGGCCGGAGTTTGAAATCAGTCATCGATCAGTACCTCACCACCGTCCGCCCGATGCACGAAGAATTCGTTGAGCCGTCGAAGCGCCATGCCGACCTGATCATCCCCGAGGGGGGCGAGAATCAGGTGGCGCTGGATGCCATCATTTCGCGGGTCGAGCACCTCCTCGTATAGTTATTAGTGTCACGCGAACCCGCAAGCGGCGGCCCTTCAGCGGGTTACAAAATTCACCACCGGGCGGAATGGAGCGACGCCGCGCCTTCGTTCCGATCTCCTGCCGCAGCTCCGTTGACCGGAACGGCGGCGCTCCTTAGAATCACCACTCACGGGACCGCTACGCAGAAGGGGGGGATTGGGATTGCCTCTGGTGCACGTCAAAGAGGACGAGAGCTTTGAAAACGCGCTTCGCCGGTTCAAACGGAAATGCGAGAAGTCGGGAATCCTCTCCGAGTTGAAAAAACGGCAGCATTACGAAAAGCCGAGCATGAAGCGTAAAAGAAAAGCGATCGCGGCGCGGAAGAAAGTGTTGCGGAAACTCGCCGAAGAACGTCGTACAGGTTACTGATCCAAACGACCCGCGGAAACGCGGGTCGTTTTGT
>JAXDIO010000399.1:0-13687 GCA_034663965.1 Thermoanaerobaculia bacterium
TGCTGTGGCCGTCGTCGAAGCCGAGCCAGACCAGCGAGAGGATGCGAGGCGAGTAGCCGATGAACCAGGCGTCGCGGTAGCTGCTCGTCGTCCCCGTTTTGCCGGCGAACGGACGCTCGAATCCGAGTTGTCGCGCTTTGCTGGCGGTGCCGAATTCGAAGACGCCTTTGAGCACGTCGTTCATCACGTAGCAGACGCTGGCCGGCGCCACGCGCCTCATCTTCACTTCACGCGACTCCAGCAATTTCCCCTCGGCGGTCGACACGGCCAGGATCGAGATCGGTTCCGCTTTCACGCCGAGGTTCGCGAAGGCGGAGTAGGCGTAGGCGATTTCGAGCGGGGTGACTTCGAACGCTCCGAGCGATACCGACGGATATGGAGCGAGGTGACTCTCGATGCCGATCGTGGCCGCGGTCTTGATCACGTTCGGCACGCCGGCGTTCATGGCCGCGCGCACCGCGGGGATGTTGTACGAATGCGCCAGCGCCTCGCGAACGGTGACCTGCCCGTGGTAGCGAAGATCGTAGTTCTGCGGCGTCCAGACCGCGTTGCCGGTGCGAATGCTGATCGGCGAATCGTCGAGCACCGTCGCGGCCGTGAAAGCCTGTTGTCCGCGCGCCGGATCCATCGCCGTGGCGTAGACGAACGGTTTGAAGAGCGATCCCGGCTGCCGCCGCGCCTGAATGGCGCGATTGAACTGCGTCTTCGAATAGCTTCTGCCGCCGACGAGCGCTTTCACATAGCCGGTGCCCGGCTGGATCGTCAGGATCACGCCTTCGAGCGGCGTCGGCGATTTGCGCAGATACGGATAGTGTTTGTTGAGCGCCTCGATGCCGCTATCGAGCGACAGCTCCGCCGAGCGCTGCATGATCGTGTCGAGCGTCGTGAACACGCGCAGCCCCTCGGTGCGGAGCTGCGTCTCGGGATACGTCTCCTTCAACTGTTTGAGCACGAGGTCGACGAAGAAGGGCGCGCTGCGCGAGGTCTTCGGAAAGCGCGACGTCGTCAGCGGCGACGCCACGGCCTGATCGTACTCGCCTGGCGAAATGTAGCCCTGCTCCTTCATCAACAGCAGGACCGTGTCGCGCCGACCTTTGGCGCGATCGGGATGCGACAGCGGCGACAGCACGTTCGGCGAACGGATGATGCCGGCGAGCGTGGCCGCCTCGGGCAAGGTCAAATACGTGACGTGTTTGCCGAAGTAGACCTGCGAGGCCTGCTCGACGCCGGAGATTTGCACTGCGCCGTTCTGGCCGAGGTAGATCTCGTTGAGGTAGGCCTCCAGGATCTGCTGTTTGCTGTAGTGCGCCTCGAGCAGCACAGCCTCCAGGGCCTCATGCAGCTTCCGCGTCAATGCACGCTCCGGGCTGAGATAGAAATTCTTGATGAGCTGCTGCGTCAGCGTGGAGCCGCCGTGCGTCATGTTCTTGTTGCGGATGTCGGTAACCAACGCGCCCATCGTGCCTCGGATGGAGATCCCTTCATGGTGGTAGAAGTTCTTGTCCTCCGTAGCGATGATCGCTTCGCTGACAAACTTCGGAACCGTAGCCAGCGAGACTGGCACGCGGTCTTCCATCTCGTTGTTGTAGATCGACGTGATGAGCTCCGGCTCGACGCGGATGCCTCGCAACGCCACACCGTCATCGAGGCGCTTGATCGCGCGAATAGTTCCGCCGTCCATTTCGATCGCCACCGGTAGCGCGCGGAACTCGATGTCGGGATACTCGAAGTTCTGCAGGTAGATTTCGAGTGAGTTTCCGGCGTAACGATATTCGCCGGGATTCGTCACCCGCGCCGCCACCTCGTGATAGCCGACGTGGTTCAGCTTCGGCTCCAGCAGCGCCCGCGGAATGGTCATCCCCGGAACGAGCGGTGTTGCATCCGAATAGATCCGGCTCGGCAGATCCCACCGCCGGGTCGCATCGAATTTCTTCGTGATGACGACGTAGGTGTAGCCGACGAACGCGAGAAACCCGACGAAGCAGAGCATGACGAGGAGCGCAATCCCCGCCGAGTGCCGCCAGAAAAAATCCTTGATCCGGGAACGAGTAGCCATCGAACTGAGGGTACCAACAAAATAAGGCGATGCGATGGCAGAGCGATGCCGCGCGAAGGTGAACGCTATCCCGGCCAGACCCAATCGCGTATCGCCGGCAAATCGTCTCCGAACTCGCAAACGTACTGGCGGTGCTCGACCAGCTTGTCGTGCATCTCCTGCTTCACGTGGGCGTAGCGCGTGAGGAGGCCGGGGACGCGGTCGATGACGTCGATGACGAGGTGGAAGCGATCGAGATCGTTCAGCACCGTCATGTCGAACGGCGTGGTGGTGGTCCCTTCCTCCTTGTAGCCGCGCACGTGCAGGTTTGCGTGATTCGTGCGGCGGTACGCGAGGCGATGGATCAGCCACGGGTAGCCGTGGAAGGCGAAAATGACCGGCTTGTCGGTGGTGAAGAGCGAATCGAAATCGCGATCGGTCAATCCGTGAGGATGTTCGCCCGGCGGCTGGAGCGTCATCAGATCGACGACATTGATGACGCGGATTTTCAGCTCGGAGCATCGCTCGCGCAGGATGGAGACTGCGGCCAACGTCTCCAGCGTCGGTACGTCGCCCGCGCAGGCCATCACTACGTCCGGCTCCGAATCGAGATCGTTGCTGGCCCAGTCCCACATGCCGATTCCGGCCGTGCAATGTTTCGTGGCGGCGTCCATGTCGAGGTACTGCAACGCCGGCTGCTTGCCGGCGATGATCACGTTCACGTAGTTGCGGCTGCGCAGACAGTGATCGACAACCGACAGCAGCGTGTTCGCGTCGGGCGGCAGATAGACGCGCACCACCTCCGCCTTCTTGTTCATGACGTGATCGATGAAGCCGGGATCCTGGTGGCTGAAACCGTTGTGATCCTGCCGCCAGACGTGCGATGTGAGCAGGTAGTTCAGCGACGCGATGGGGCGCCGCCACGGAATGTGCCGCGTCGTCTTGAGCCACTTCGCGTGCTGGTTGAACATCGAATCGATGATGTGGATGAACGCTTCGTAGCAGGAGAAGAAGCCGTGGCGGCCGGTGAGCAGGTAGCCTTCGAGCCAGCCCTGGCAGAGGTGCTCGCTGAGCACTTCCATCACGCGCCCTTCATGTGCGATGTGTTCGTCAGTCGGAAGAATGGTTCCGGTGAAGACGCGTTCGGTCGCTTCGAAAATCGCGCCGAGGCGATTGGACGCGGTTTCGTCCGGGCCGACGATGCGGAAGTTCTCGGGATTGCCTTTGATGATGTCGCGCAGAAAGTTGCCGGCGATGCGCGTCGCCTCGTTGAGCGACGTGGCCGGCTTCTTCACCTCGATCGCGTACTCGCGAAAATCAGGCATGCGCAGATCGCGCAGCAGCAGTCCGCCGTTCGCGTGCGGATTCGCGCCCATGCGCCGCTCGCCCTTCGGCGCGAGGTCGGCGAGTTCCGGATGCAGCGTTCCATTCGCATCGAACAGCTCCTCCGGTTTGTAGCTCTTCATCCAATCCGACAGCAGCGTCACGTGCGCGGGTTTCTTCGCCAGATCGGCGAACGGAACCTGATGCGATCGCCACGATCCTTCCGTCTTCAGTCCGTCCACTTCCTTCGGACCGGTCCACCCTTTCGGCGTGCGCAGGATGATCATCGGCCAGATCGGCCGCGTGCTGAATCCGTTCGTGCGCGCGTCGTTTTGAATCTTTGCGATGTCGTCGAACACGCTGTCCAACGTTGATGCCATCAACGGATGCATCCCCTCGGGATCGTCGCCTTCGACGAAGTACGGCTTGTAGCCGTAGCCGGTGAAGAGATCGCGCAACTCGTCGTTGCTGATGCGCGCGAGCACCGTCGGATTGGCGATCTTGTAGCCGTTCAGATGCAGGATCGGCAGGACCGCGCCGTCGTTGACCGGATTGAGGAACTTGTTCGAGTGCCAGCTCGCAGCGAGCGGACCTGTCTCCGCCTCGCCGTCGCCGACAACGCACGCGGCAACGAGATCGGGATTGTCAAAGACCGCACCGTACGCGTGCACGAGCGCGTATCCGAGCTCGCCACCTTCGTGAATCGATCCCGGCGTCTCCGGCGCAACGTGGCTCGGAATCCCGCCCGGAAACGAGAATTGCTTGAACAGCTTCTGCATCCCCTCGGCATCGCGCGAGATGTGCGGATACATCTCGCTGTACGTCCCTTCGAGGTACGTATTCGCGACCAGACCCGGTCCGCCGTGGCCGGGCCCGGCGATGTAAATCATGCTCAGATCGCGCGCCTTGATGACGCGATTGAGATGGACGTAGATGAAGTTCAGTCCCGGCGTCGTGCCCCAATGCCCGAGGAGGCGAGCCTTCGTGTGTGCGAGCGCGAGAGGCTCGCGAAGGAGCGGATTGTCGAGCAGGTAAATCTGGCCGACAGAGAGATAGTTCGCCGCGCGCCAGTACGCGTGCGTGCGGCGGAGTTCGTCAGGCGAAAGAGGTTGGTTGTCCACCGCCCGATTCTATTCAACTTCGTTTCGGGACGAAGAGCAGCAACCCGCCCGCCACGATCGCGGCGATCCCCACCCAGAGCGGGACGTTCACCGTCTTCTTTTCCTTCAGCGAGAGATCGATCGGTCCCGCCTTGATCTCGTGCGTTGCCTTCGTGTAGGTGAATTTTCCGTAGACCAGCCCAGCGATGCCGGCCACGATCAGGAGGATTGCGACGATCTTGAGTGCGCTCATGACGACATCTTACGTCGCGGCTTGCGGTCGTTGACGACACGGAACAATCATCGCCCCCGCTTCGCCCCACACAGGCCATACGGTCGCCACATTTCGAAGTGACGATGCGGAGCATGGGAAAACAAATAGCGGTCATCGTCCTCATCTTCCTAATCACCACCTGCGGCTGGATCATCCTCGGCACTTCGGTAGTCGTTCGCAGCGAATCGGCGGACTCCGGACTCAGCAAAGGCGTCAAGCGAATTGGGGCTCGCCCCAACAGCAGTCGCCGCCGTCGGCGGTCGCGACGCACATTGAACCGCGCGTGGAGCAAGAGAGCGTGAATGGCGTAGTCACGACGAAGACGACCAAGGAAACCGTGACGACGCCATTGCAAATCGAGCAGAGCCGCATTCGCGTCGCACTCGATCTGGAACAGAGGCAGAAGGGATTGCTCTGGTTCGCTACCTACCGAGTGGCTTTTCATGGCGACTATGTCTTCCGAAACAGCACGCCGTCCGATCAGGTCACGATCAAGCTGGTCTTCCCCGCGCCGGATGCGATCTACGACGACCTCGTTGTGCGCGCTGATGGACAGCCACTGGCGCTCACCACCGAGAACGGCGCCGTCTCGGGAGTCGTCCGCCGCCCACCTGGCGCGCCGATTCGCCTCGAGGTCGGCTACCGCTCACAAGGCCTCGGCACGTGGGACTACAAGCTCGGCGAAAACGTATCGCAGGTCCGCGACTTCGTCATGCAGATGACGACGAACTTCGACGCGATCGACTTTCCGCAAGGAGGCCTTTCCCCAACCATGAAGACCAAATCCGCGCACGGCTGGCTCCTGACGTGGAAATACTCGGATCTGGTCACCGGCAACCGCATCGGCATGGTCATGCCCGAAAAACTGCAGCCCGGACCGCTGGCCGCGCGCATCAGTTTCTTCGCGCCCGTCTCGCTGCTATTTTTCTTTTTCCTGATTTTCATCATCACCACACTGCGGGGCATCGATCTCCATCCGATGCATTACTTCTTCCTGGCCACATCGTTTTTCGCCTTCCATCTGTTGCTCGCGTATCTGGTCGATCACATCTCCATCCACGCGGCATTCGTCATCTGTTCGACGGTGTCGATCTTTCTCGTGGTCAGCTACCTGCGCATCGTGATCGGTCCGCGCTTCGCCTTCGTCGAAGCGGCGCTCACGCAGTTCATCTACCTGGTGCTCTTCTCGTACGCGTTCTTCCTGAAGGGATTCACCGGTCTCTCCATCACCATCGGCGCGATCATCACCCTTTTCGTCGTGATGCAACTGACCGCGCGCATCGATTGGCGCCGCCCGGAAGGAAACGAGGCGTGAGTGACCTACTTGATGGGAATGCCTTTGCGGAGCGTGATCTTGCCCGGAAGGTTGACCGGCTTGATGTCGTGCTTCCAGATCGAGCTCGCCGCCAATCCAAGCTCGGCGCTCCCTTCGCACGTGCCGGCTTCGATGCCGCGAATCTCCTCCGATTGCACGCGGACCGTGATCCCCTTGAGTTTCAACGAAAGTGTGACCTCGAATTCGATGCGCTTGATGACGTCCGGTCCCAACTGAATCTCGACGTACGGATGCAATTTCGTTTTGAGTGGATGTTCAGCCAGCGGGACCAGCACCGTTGCGCCCGATTTGCTCTTCTCCGCCGCGTCCGACAGCAGGTGGTACTTCTCCCAAGCGCCAGCGAACAGCGTGACCGCATCGATGCCCTCAAGAACCTCGGCGAGCTTGCTGCCGACCGCGCCTTCGAGCGCAGACCACTTCATCCCCGGCAGCGCGCCATCGATCGTCTTCTTGAACGACTCCACGTCCTTCTCGCTCATCCCCGCCCGCAAACTCTCCGCGGGAAAGCCGCCGTCCGGCAGCCCGACCAAATCCTTCACCGAAAGCATCTCCTCAGACATCGCCACCCTCCTCGGCGCGGACTCCTCCACGCAACCCAACCGCCGGCCCTTTCCGAATCAACTCAGGATGCTCGATCTCGTACTCGATCGCGCGCATACCGCCATTGAACGCCACCGGCGATTTCGCCTGCACGTGCGTTTCGGGCGGCTTCCGATTGAGCGCGCGAAGAACCCGCGCGAGCAGGAAGGTGACGACGAGCAGCAGGACGACAGCCGCCGCTCCGATCCACACGAGCGGATTCGACGACGGATCGCTCGTCGGAACCGTACCGGTCGTCGTAGTCGTCGTTGTCGGTGTCGTGTCCGAGCTTGCTGGTCCCGGTTCGGTACTCGATGTCGTTGTCGTTCCCGTATCGACCCGAGTTGTCGTGGCAGTAGTAGTGCTCGTATCCGAAACTGTCGCTGTCTGCGTCGGGGTCGTGGTCGTGTCGGGTGTCGATGTCTTTCCCGCATCTGATGGTGGTGCAGGAGACGGCGCGACGACCTCGATCGTCATACTGCCATCGATCCTCACGCGGTCGTTGATGAAAGCAACGACGGAGACCACGCGAACCGAAACGTCGGAGAACCGATGCGTGACCACCGCATCCGCGGTCGGTCCCATGACCGTGCCGTCACCCCACGTGTACTGATAGGTGACCGGCGTTCCTGCCGGCAGCGGCGGTTCAAACGAAACGGTAAGCCACAAATCGCTGGCTGTAGTTGCCGCCGCAGGAGAGGCGCCCAAAACAAGCCGCGGCAATTGCCCGAGCGTCACCGCGACGGTGCTTCCGTACGGCACTGTCGTCCCTGCCGCCGGCTTCTGCTCCACCGCAACGCCCCTGTCCGGCCCGAAAAACATCGGTCGCAGATGAAGCCGCTCGAGACTCGCTGACACGTCGTTCCGGCTCATCCCGAACAGCGGAGGAACCGTCGAAGCCGTCGGACGCGGGACAAAAATCTGCGGCCGATTCACGCCGCGCGTCTCATTCACCGGCGGCTTCGTCTGCGTCCGATTCGGCGGAACCTGCCCGAGCACCATGGGCGCGAACGAGACGCACAACACGGTCACGATCAGCCGCGTGGCCGTCACGGACGCCTTCGATCGCGCGTTCACGGTGTCCCGATTATGCGCCGTAATTCGGGACGCTTCGCCACGATTCAGCCTGAACGAATTCATGAATGCAGCGCCTGCAGGACACGACGGCCGCACCCTCACCCCGGTCGATTAGTGCGCGAGCGCTCTCCTTCGTTACAGACAGCGTTGCAGGCGGGCACGATCTGGAGCGAGCGACGGGATTCGAACCCGCGACCAAGAGCTTGGGAAGCTCCTACTCTACCAACTGAGCTACGCTCGCCCGATCAAGGCAAACTATGTCTTTTCCAAGAGAAGCGGCCTCTAAAACGGTCCGCGGATTCTAGCATGCGGCTCTCACGAGCGAGCATGGGAGAGCGTCAAGTCCCTGCTCGAGCGGACGGGCGGTGAAACCAAGGGTTCGAAACGCGCTGTCGGTATCGTGGCTCTTTGGACTGAACAGGCGCGCCACCTGGTCGGCGTAGAGCGGTGGCTTTTCGAGCGGCAGGAGCGCGAGCGCTCGACCGGTTAGCGCGAGCAGGCTGGCAGGCACGCGGATGGTTCGGGGACTGGTGTGGAAAAATGCCGCCAGGCGCTCGATCAGCTGCAGGTAGCTCATTTCTTCGGGTCCCGCGAGCACGTGCACACCGCCATGGCTGGGCGTCATCACTGCGCGGCAGATGCCTTCGATGACGTCATCGACATAGACCGGCGCCAGCCTGGGGCTGCCGTCCCCGACGACCGGGATCCAGCGGCCCTGGCGGCAGCGTTCGATCAACATCGAGATCCCTTCCCCGCCCGCGCCATAGACTTCGGCGGGCCGGAGGATGTTCCAAGCCAGACCCGAATCGCGAACGATTTCCTCGGCTTGGATTTTGGACCGGCTATAGGCGCCGCCAGCGGGCGAGATCGCACGCGTGCTGACAAGCGTGAACCGTTGGACGCCGGCCCGCTGTGCCTCGACCACCAGATTCCGCGTTCCGTTCGCATTGACCTCGGTGTAGCGGCCGCTCCGGTTGGAGTGCGTGACTGCCGCCAGGTGGAGAACCTGATCGCAGTCGGTGCAAACCCCGGCGAGGCTCTCCGGCCGCGTCACGTCGGCGCGGACGGAACGCCAGCCGGGCGGCAGGGAGTCCGACGCGCTGCGACGAAGGACCGTCCCGGTGTTACCGCGCCGGTGCAGCTCGGCAATCAGCGGACGGCCGAGGCGCCCGGGGCCGGTCACCAGGACCCTCATTTCCGGCCCCTCCGCCGGAACTCCCGGATCCGGTAGCGCAAGAGATTGCGCAGGAACTCGAAGACAGCCGATAGCGTGATGAAGGAACGGCGGCCGGTCAAACCGAGAAACTCTGTTTCCGTCTCCCCGACGCGGAGTCTCAGTGCGCGGGCCTGGATCATGATCTCGGCATCGATGAACCAGTCGGAGGATTGCAGCGTCATCCGCTCGTAGGCCGCGCGGGTCAGGATCTTCGGCTTAGCGTTGATGTCCCGCACAAGAACTCCAGGGAAGAGAACGTGAAAGAGCCCGTTGAAGACAAGCGAAATGACTCTGCGCTTGAGGCCGTCGCCGCGCTGCCTTCGGTACGTCTTGGCCAGATCGAGCCGCTGTTCGCGCATCAGCCGGTAGGTCCGCACCAGATCCTCCACCAACACTTGGCCGTCGCCATCGATGAATGCCAGATACTGACCGGTCGCGAGCGCCAGTCCGCTGCGCAGATCCCAACCCATCATTCCCTGTTTCACCACTGCCGAACAGACGATGCGAGGATCACCGGCAGCCAGCTCCCGAACGACATCCGGAGTCGTGTCGTCGCTACCGGCCACATAGTTGGCAACAAGCACGAGCTGATAGTTGTCGACACCCGCGTCGAGCAGCGACTGACGAATGCGCGCCGCAAAGGAGCGCGCCGCATCCCCGGAGCGATAGCAAAGGATGACAACGGAGAGCTCGGGGGCCATTGAGCTATCCACCGCGAGCTACTCGATCAACAGCGCGCGCTGCCGTGGCGTCAATGGACGATTCACGATGCGGCCGGCGGGCCGATAGTCAGCCAGCGCCGCCGCAGATTCGCCTAATAACGGATCGCCCTGCGGGCTGGAAACCAAACTCCACGTTCCTCTCCGAATGTCGAAGTCCATCATCACCAGCGTTTCGTAGGGAAAGCGATCGGCCGCACACGTGCCGGCGTCGACGCATTCGGCCTGTTGCTCGTGCCAGCACGCGAGCCCCTCCGGCGTGGCGCGGCAGCCCGTCCCTCGGTCCGGAGTCATGCGCAGAGAGTGAATGGCGGGGTCATCGTAGAGCAGGATGAGCCAGCTCTGCGCCAGATACTCGGCCTCGGTGGCGAGATACAAATCGGGCGTTGGCTTGCTGCGAAGGATGATCCCGGTGCCGGGTTTCAAGGCGGGGGCTGCGGTGACGATCGACAGGAGCTCTTTCTTGTGCAGCCTCCAGGTCGAAATCCAGAGGTCCTGACGCTCCAGTCCTCCCCATACTCCGAACCCTACAAAGAGGACCGGCACGATCAGGAAAACGTTTCGGAACCGAGGCCATTGTTGCATCGCCCAGCCGGCGGAAACGGCGACCGCCAATGATGCCCACGTTCGCGAAAGGATGTGCGTGCGATAGTGAATCTCGGCCATCTGCACTCCGGCATATGCAGCGTTCGCAATCAAGGCCATCGCAGCGAGAATCGCTGCCAGCACGAGCGTCCGTTCCGTGCGCTCCGGCAGATCCGGATTCTGTGTCCGGCGTGCCCGGAACGCGAACCACGCTGCCGCCGCGACGGCCGCGAGTGGCATGGCCCACGAGGGAATCACCGTCGGTGGCCGGGGATACCAGACCGCGCGTGCAAAGACCCAGCGCCACGGTGCGAAGTTCTCGACCCAGAAGGCGATCGTGCGGTGAAGACGGTCGGCGAAACGCATCGGCAGCAGCGCCACCGCCGCGTAACTGGCGGGATCGTGCAGAAACTGCCATTCGACCTGGGCAGCGTGAGCCAGGGTCAGACCGAGTGCCGACAGCAACACGAGAATCCGGCGCCAGGCCTCGGCACCGCCACGCCAAAACAGGATCAGCGGCAGGAACGGCAGGGCCGGGATGGCGACGTCGATCGTCCATATGCTCACCGAGGCAGCGGCACACGCGAGAGCGATCCAGCCAACGCTCCCGCCCAGCACGTAGCGCAGGCTGCAGCCGACGGTCAGCAGCAGCATGAACGCGCTGATGTTGTAGCCGATCGCGGTGAGATTGTTGGTCAGGTAGTCGCTGGTCGCCGTGAGCGTCAGGCAGATCGCCAGGAACTGCGTCAGACGCCTGCCCGGCATCAGCAGCCGCGAGATCCAGCCGGCGGCGAGGGCCTGACCGAGCCATACCGCGCCGAAGATCAGGTGCATCGTCAAGACGGGCTGCGGCGTGGCCAGCGCCAGCCGGCATGGCAGGGAGTAGAGACGCCGCAAAGGCGTGACGACCGGCGTAAACGCGGCGACGAAACCATGGCCTTGAAAGACGCGCGCGAGCCGCAGCAGCAAGGTGTCGTCCTGCCACAGGCCGCGTATTGGCACGGTCAGCCCCCAAACCAGAAGGAGCAGGACAACGTAGAGCGCGCCGTCGCTGTTCAACCCGGCGCTGAGCCGGCGGAGCCACCGGCCTCGCGCTTCCAAGCTCGTGGTCCGGCGGATCGGTCGCGGATCGTCACTCACTGTTCGCCGAGGTACTCGGTAAAGAGGCGCACGAACGGGCCGGATGGGCCGGTCATGTAGGCCGTGGCGCGGAGGGTGACCGATTCGTGGGCGGAGAGGTTGCCGCCGCGGGCGTTGGCCCAGAGCGAGAGCGGGATCGTTTTCTCCTGGCCGGGCGCGAGGTCGAGATTGATCGCCGTCGAGGTCGGGCGGATCGTGTACGCGCCGGAGCTGACGGTGCGGATTTCGATGCGCGTCAGCGTCACTGGATCCTTCGTCCGGTTCGCGACCGATAGCGAATAGCGCACGTTGACGGCGCCGCCGTAGAGGTAGGCGTTCGGAGCAGAGTCTTCTTGTGCGAGATGAAGCGAAACGTTCGGAGCGTTCTGCGTCGCCGAGGCGCAGCCGGCGAACAGGAATGCGGCGAGAAGTGCGGCACGCATCGGCGGATTAACTGGCGATCGCGGGCAGCCCGGTCACCTGCTCCAGTTCCGCTTCCTCGGCCACCCATTCGCTCGTGCGGAACGCGCCTTCCCACCGCGCCACGACGACGGTGGCCAGGCAGTTGCCGATGACGTTGACGCAGGTACGGGCCATGTCCATCAGCTCGTCGACGCCAAGGATCACGATGACGCCCTCGGCCGGGAGGCCGAATGATGCAAGTGTGCCGAGGAGGATCACCAGCGACGCGCGAGGAACACCGGCTACGCCTTTCGACGTCAGCATCAGCGTGAGCATCATGACGATCTGCTGCGTCCACGTAAGATGGATGCCCGCGGCTTGCGCGACGAAGATCGAGGCCAGCGCGAGGTAGAGCGTCGTGCCGTCGAGGTTGAAGCTGTAGCCGGTGGGGAGGACGAAGCCGACGATGCGGCGCGGGACGCCGAGGCGTTCCATGTTCTCCATCGCTTTCGGGAGCGCGGATTCCGAGGACGTCGTCGCGAATGCGATCGTCGCGGGCACTTTCACGGCGCGGAAAAAGTCGCGCAGCGGGACGCGGAAGAGCAGCGCGACAGGCAGCAGAACGAAGAGCAGGAAGACGATCAGCGCGCCGTAAAGCGTCAGAACGAGCATGCCGAGGTTGCGCAAGACGCCGAGGCCGGAGTGGCCGATCGTGTTGGCCATGGCCGCGCCGACGCCGACCGGCGCGAACTTCATCACGAACTCGGTGAAGCGAAACATGACGTCGGCCAGCGACTCGCACCATTGAACGACCGGCCGCGCTTTTTCGCCGATCGACGTGACGGCCAGCGCGAACAGCACGCTGAAAACGACGATCTGCAGCACGTCTCCCTCGGCCATCGCTTTCAAAATCGAGGCCGGCGCGAGGTGGGCGATGATGTCGCCGAATTTCTGCGGCTTGCCCGGCGGGTCGGGGGCGGTCAGCCCCTTCCCTACCGCGTCGGCCGCCTGCGACGCTTTCGCGGCCGCAGTTGCGCTGTCGCCCCGCGCGGCGGCCTCGGACGATTCCTTCGACAACTTCGACGCTCGGTCCGCGAGAACGGCCTTGTTCTCCTCGGTGTGCACGCCCGCCAGCGAGACGCCCACGCCGGGCTTGGTCAAATTCACGGCGCCGAGGCCGATGAAGAGCGCGAACGTGGTCACGATCTCGAAGTAGAGGAGCGCTTTGAATCCGATGCGACCGACCTGGCGGATGTCGCCGGTGCCTGCGATTCCGATGACGAGCGTCGCGAAAATCAGCGGCGCGATGATCGATTTGATCAGGTTCAGAAAGAGCAGCGAGAGCGGCCGCATCATCGTCCCGTACGCCGGCCAGAGCCAGCCGACGAGCACACCGATCGCCAGACCGATGAAGATCTTCTGCGTGAGTGAGACTTTCGGAAGTGCCATGTGCGCGGCAGTGTAGGGGACGAATGCCGCGAGTACAATCGCCGCGTTCGCCACAATCATGAAGCGTGGATGTCTGATCAGCCTCCTGATCCTGGCCGCCTGTTTCGGCGGCTATTGGTACGTGCTGCACGGCCATATCGAGCCGCCCGCGTTCTGGTGGGCGACCGGCATCGCCAGCTTCTTCATGTGGATTTCGATCTCGACGCTGCAGGGCGCGATCACTTCGGCGCGCGATGCGATGCGCGTGTCGAGCGAGTCATCGTTCGGCGGCTACGGCGGCGAGCAGTTCGAGGACGGTGCGACCGTGACGGTGGTCGGCCACATTCGCGCCGTCGGCTCGAGCCTTCGCGCGCCGTTCAGCGGAAACGCGGCGGTCCTCTACAACTACGACATCGATCACATCTCGCACAGCAATGACGGAACGAGCGAGATCAAGGACTACTCCGGTTTCGCGCTCGCCCCCTGCGCCATCG
>JAXDIO010000217.1:0-4555 GCA_034663965.1 Thermoanaerobaculia bacterium
GGAGGGAATGAATAATGGCTAACATCCAAGTTCCGATATGCATCTCAGGTCAGGTTCAAAAACTTCCGCCGATCAGTTTCTGTCAGGACGGCGCTGGGTTTTTCATCCATTCGCCGTTCGGGCTCGGAGCGCGGCTGAAGGGACATAACGCGAAGGTGGACAAGGAACTCGAACTCGCGTCGACGCTGACCGTCATCTCGACCGTCTGCGGCTACTGGCATCACGGACCGGAGTGTTCGTACATCGACGTCTACTACGTCGGCCATGCGACGGACTTCGGGAAGCACGTGGAAGCTGGGTTCAAGTAGGCCGTCTCGCTCCGCGCCGTGCTCCGGCATCTTCTTTTTCAAGCAGCACGCTGGGAAGGTGCCGGAGTTCCGGTCACTGCTGCGGTTGGAGTGTGACTTTGATGACGTTGGGGTTGTGGTCGTACATCGCGCCATTGGCGCGATCGACGATCAAACCAACGCCGCCGAGGATGCCGGCCACAAACAACGCACCGGCGTAACCGGGTGTGGGACCGAATATGCCGTTGCTGAATGCGGCGATCGTTCCCAACGGTAGACCTGAAACCAAGATGAAATTCGACCAGTATGCGGAATCGAATCCGCGCTCGAGTTGGATCGTTTGCGTCTTCATGCCGCTCTTCTCGACATCGACGCGACAGCCGTCCGCCTTGCGAGGAATCGTGAGCCGCGCCGGCGTCGTGCCGCTCGCGGAGATGTTGTTGGCGCACTTGATCGTGGCATTCGCGCCGGACGGATCCGAGTCGACGCTGATGATTTCATTCGTCCCATGCCTGATCGTGGCGCAAGAAGTGAGGAGACACGCAGTCATCACGGAAGCCAAGAAGCGTTTCACAATCTCACCTGCTTCACCTCTTCGATCGCTTTGAAAAACCGGAGTGCGTTCATCGTATCGGAATCGAGCGGCGAATCGATGGTGACAATCGCCAACGCTTTTCCGCCGCTGGTCTCGCGCGCGAGGTTGTACTCGGCGATGTTGATCTCGCGGTCGCCGAGAATCGTGCCGACCTTGCCGACCACGCCGGGAACGTCTTTGTTGATGATGTAGAGCAGCGTCCCTTCCGGTTTGAACTCGACGCGGAAGTTGTTGACGGAGACGATGCGCTGATTCTTTTCGCTGAAGAGCGTCGCGGAAACGCAGGTTTCGTCGGTCGCGGACGACGCGCGGAACGTGACGAGGTTCGTGTAGTCGACTGGCATCGGATGCGTCGTCGCGCTGATGGCAATGCCGCGCTGCTGCGCAACTTGTTCCGCGTTGACAAAGTTGACCGACTCCGCCAGCCGAGGGGTGAGCATTCCTTTGAGGGCGGCGACGGAGAGAATGCGCGTCAATCGCTCGTCGACGCCCCACAACTCGACGGCGGCGCGCGTGATCGGACCGCTGATGATCTGCGCCGCGAAGAGGCCGAGTTTTTCGGACATGCTGATGAACGGCGCGGCGTCGGTGTCGGCCAACCCTTCGAACGGCAGATTGACGGCGGAGACGAAGATCGAGCCGCGCAATGCGTCGATGACCATCTCCGAGGTTTGCACGGCCACGCGGTCCTGCGCCTCGATCGTGTTCGCGCCGATGTGCGGCGAGAGGATGATGTTCTTCGCGGACAGCAGAGGGTTGTCCTTCGGCGGTTCTTCGACATAGACGTCGATCGCGGCGCCGGCGATCTTGCCGCTGTTGAGCGCATCGGCCAGCGACTGCTCGTCGTAAATGCCGCCGCGCGCGATGTTGAGGACGACGACGCCGTCCTTCATTTTCGCGACCTCACTCGCGCCGATCATCGAGCGCGTTTCGTCGGTCAGCGGCGTGTGGACGGTGATGACGTCGGCGCGTGCGAGGAGGTCATCGAGCGCCACGCGCTCCGCTCCCACTTTGTCGAAGACGCTCGGCGCGACGTACGGGTCGTACGCGATAACGCGCATGCCGAACGCGCGGGCGCGGATGGTGATGCGCGTGCCGATGCGCCCGAGGCCAATGATGCCGAGCGTCTTGCCATCAAGCTCGGTGCCGAGGAACTTCGACCGGTTCCACTCCCCGCGCTTCACGCTCGCATGCGCCTCGGGGATGTTGCGGCAGAGCGCGAGCAGCATGGCCATGGTGTGCTCGGTGGCCGACATGATGTTCGCGGTCGGCGCGTTGATCACGAGGATGCCGCGCGCCGTGCAGGCATCGACGTCGACGTTGTCGAGTCCGACGCCGGCGCGCCCGACGATGCGCAAGCGATCACCCGCGTTCACCAACTCCTCGGTGACTGCCGTGCCGCTGCGCGTGATGAGCGCGTCCGATTCGGCGACGGCTTTCAGCAGCGCGTCACCTTTGAGACCGGGCCGATAGTCGACTTCCATGTCGCTTGCGGCGCGGAGGATGGCCAGGCCGGAATCGGCGAGCGTGTCGGTGACGAGGATCTTCATGACGTCGCAACTTCTTCCAGCGCGTCGAGCATCGTGTTGAGGTCGTCGAGCTGGATGTCGCCCATGTGGCCGATGCGGAAGGTGGTCGCCTTCCACTTGCCGTAGCCGCCGCCGAGGGTGAGGCCGCGTTTTTTCATCGCGGCGCGCAGCTCGTCGGGCGGACGATTCGGAAGGAGTGCGGAGACTGTAGCGGATGCGTGCTCGGCATCGGAAGCAAGTTCCGCGTAGCCGGCCGTGCGGCGAATGGTCGTTTCGCGCATCGTTTCGTGGCGGCGGTAACGGGCGTCGAGCGTCTCAACATTGATGATGTCGTCGAGCTGCTTCGCGAGCGCGTAAAAGTGCGGGATGGAGGGTGTCGTCGGAACGTTGCCGTCGTCCGCGTGCTTTTTGTAGCTGAGAAAGTCGAGGTACGTGCCGCGGTACGGGCGCTTTTTGCACTGCGCGAGCGCACGCGGCGAGACGGCGAAAACGGTGATGCCGGGCGGCAACGCGATTCCCTTCTGCACGCTGGCGATACAGACGTCGAGTCCCCATTCGTCGAAGTGGACCGGGATGCCGCCGAGGGAGGAGACGGCGTCGACGAGGATGAGCGAGTTCGGCGATTGCTCGCGAATGACACGCGCCAATGCCGCGACGTCGTTGGTCACGCCGGTGGACGTCTCGTTGTGCGTGAGCGTGACGGCGTCGTACTGCGCGCGACGCGAAGTAAGGTGATCGGCGAGTTTTTCGGGATCGACCGCGCTTCCCCATCCTGCGTTCAATTGGTCGACCTCGAGCCCGAGGCTCTCGCCGATGGCCATCCAGCGCTCGGCGAACGCGCCCGAGGTCGTGACGAGAACGCGGCGCGGCACGCAGTTCGTCAGCGACGCTTCGAGCAGCGCGGTGCCGCTGCACGAAGCGACGAACGTGTCGCCGGTCGTTCCGAAGAGCGGCTTGAGATTGGTGACGACGCGCAGGAAGAGATGGCCGAACTCGGCCGAACGATGCGCGATCATCGGGCGATTCATCTCCTGCAGGATTTCGGGACGAACCCACGTGGGACCGGGAACGAAGAAGTTGGCGTTGGTCATAAGAGATGTTGCAGCACGTCGCGCAGGTGGGTGACGTAGAGGTCAGCATTCTCCTTCACGCGCGGCCGGACGACAACGCCGCCGAATCCGATGAAGAGATCGACGGCCGCCTTCGCTTCGAGATCGCTGATGCCGTCGCCGACAAACGCGGTCTTACCGTGCGACCGCGCGCGGACGTCGCGCACGACCAGCTCCTTGCCGCCGGGCCTTGTAAGAAATGACCGGCGATCAAAGTCCGCGTAGTTGCCGTCCGCATCGAAAGTCAGTTTCACGGCGTGGACGTTTCGAACGTTCAGCGCATCGGCGAGTGGACGGATCGCTTGTTCGATGCCGGCGGTGACGAGATGGACGATGACTCCGTTGTCCTGCAGCGTCGCAATCGTTTCCTTCGCGCCATCGACGAGTGATCGAACGTACGTAGCCCCGAGTTGTTCGACGCGTTTTTTCGACGGCCGGATCATTTCCAACCGTTTCGCGTACACCTGATCGAGCGGAATCTCGCCGTTCATCGCGGCCTCGGTAAGTTTCGCGATCGCGGGATTGCCATCGGCGAGCACGTCGATCCCTTCGATCGTGACGAGCGTCGAATCGACGTCGAAAAATGCGAAGCGGTAGGTCACGCGACGGACCTTGCGAAGCGAACGAACGGAACGCTGGCGTCCTCGCCGGCTGGCCCGGCGGCGTCCCGCCGCCGACCCGCCAGACCCTCAACTTTTGCTGGTAACGAAACGCCCGCGCGAGCCTCGCATGCGGCAGCGAGACACAGCCGCGCCAGCCGGCGAGACGCCAGCGTTCCGACGGCAAACGCTCGTTGCGTCATCCCGTCAACCACCCGCTCGTGCAGACCGTGCTCGCGACGCGCGAAGTTGACGGCCTCAGCGAGCGCCGCGTACGAATCGACGAGCGTTCCGTCCAGATCGAACAGCACTGCCCGGTAACGAAGCGGTGGCAAGGCCATACGGCAACGGCAGATTCTATCGCCGTGGCCGCGCGAGACGTGGAGAATGGCGGGATGCTACGTGCGCTGGTTGCGTTGCTGCTTCTCCCCGCCTC
>JAXDIO010000081.1:0-5044 GCA_034663965.1 Thermoanaerobaculia bacterium
TCGAAGCGGCAGGCGTGGGATGGGCAGTCGATCGACGAGTACGTGGTCGATCGCGCCAAAGCGCGCGACATCCATCTGACGGAGTTGGAAACCGTTGCCGACGCGAAGATCCCGATCCCACCGCCCGCCCGGCGCCCGGCCGCACGGGTGAATGGCCGGCCGTCCAACGGCCGGTCACGGAGCCGCGCCTCGCTGTCTCGCAGACGCAACGACACACCCGGAAAGCTCCTGCCGCAACGCCCGTCGCAATACCTCGACCGCCGCACGACGTCGTTGATGCCGCCCGAAACAGCGAATCGCCGCCGCGCCGCGGAACGCCGCAGGAAGAACTACAACACGCCGTTTCCGGACCGCCGCCTGACCCGCTCCGCGTACGAGCAGGTCTTCCTCAAACTCGTCTCGGGCGGCAAGCTCCGCGTCGGCGACGATCTCTACAGCCCGATCGGGATGAAGGGTTGGTACCACGCCATCTTCCGGCGCGTTTCCGACGGCGCCGAACGCCTGATGACCATCGATCAGTTGCTGCAGAAGATGAACGACTGGCAGTGACAGTGGACTAGTAGATCAGTAGAGCTACGTTGTGTCCTGATCCACTGATCACTGATCTACTGATCCACTGTTTTCCGCCGTTCCAGATCCTCTTTGATGGCCAGTCCCGGCGAACGATTCTCGAGCCGCGGACGTTCGAGAATGCTGGCGAGCAGGTCGGCCAGACCCCAAGCGAGGAATGTCGTCGCGGCGACGGTGAAGAACTGCGACGGCGTGTGGAGGCCGAGGAGGAAGAAGATCGTGGCGGGGACGGCGATCCCCATCACGATGATGCCGACGATCAAGCGAGGCCCTGACATCCGGCCGGTATTGTACGTGCGCTACTGAGTCGCGCCGGCAGGGTCTCCCGCTCCATCGACGCGCGCGCCGAGGTCCTGCTGGAAGCTGCGAACTCGCTGCACGTAGTTGCGCGTCTCCTTGAACGGCGGCACCCCGTTGAAGCGGCGCACGTTGCCTTCGCCGGCGTTGTAGGCGGCAATCGCCTTCTGCTGATCCCCGGAGAAGCGGTCGGTGAGGTAACGAAGGTACTTCGCCCCCGCCTGAATGTTCTGGGCAGGATCGTTGAGATTGTTCGCACCCAGCCACTTCCCGGTCTTCGGAACGAGTTGCATCAATCCAACCGCGCCGCGATTGGAGTGTGCGGTTGGAACGAACTTCGACTCCGTATGGACGACGGCGGCGACGAGTTCTGGCGGGAGGTCATTCTTCTTCGCTTCGTCATAGATGATTCCGCCGAACGGAACCTCTTTCTTGAAGAACTGCTGCCGCACCTGCTCGGCGACGTTGATGAGCGCGCTCGGTGCCTGAGCGACCTGGGCCGGAGCCGCAGTCACAGTCTTGGCCACATCCTGCACTGCGCCCGTGACGCCGCTGGTGATCCCGCCGGCGACCTGATCCGCAATTTGCTTAGCGGTGGCGAGGTCGCCTGTGATCTGGGCGCTCGCGTCCGGTTGGACCGGCTGTTCGATCGGCTGCGGTGCACGGTGGCGTGCATTCGCGTCCGCGGACTGGAGCATGTTTCCCATCTTCAGCGGGATCCCGATTCCGCCGAGGGCGAGCGACGCGCCCAGCGCCCATCCGGCGTACTTGCGACGTAGCCCGCTCAACTTGCGGGGCTTGACCTTCTGCACCTCCTGGCGCAACTGCGATCGGTCGAAGCCGTCGAGGAACCTCTCCTGGAACGGCCTGCTGGTTTTCGGCTCGGTCATCGGGTCTAACCTCCGTCTCTGTGAACAGTTATTTTGCAAGTTAGAAGCCACGTTCGACGAATTGAAATAATTGATTTGATTGGGGTTAACTCAACAATTGGCACCGATTGGCTCGCCGATTGAAATCCCGGGTAAGATGACGCGTCGTTTGTATGAGTAACCTCTTAAAGAGCCTGACGTTGGGTGTGGTTGCGGCCGGTGCGCTGACGCTTGCGGTACCGGCGCGCGCGCAGTCGTTCCTCTGCGAAGACACGTTCAAGCTGGACGACGCCACGATGCAGGCGTACCGCTTCGGCCCGGACGTTGCGCCGCCCGCTCCGATCCCGGAGCCGGAGGTGAATCCCCTCAAGCTCCGCATCCTCAAGTACGCCTCATTCGCAATGCGACATCGCTTGTCCGGCTTGGCCAGCTACTACTCGACATCGCTGGACGGCACGCTCACCGCGAACGGCGAGCGCTACCACAACAGGCAGATGTCCGCCGCGCACCTCACGCTCCCCCTCGGCTCCTGGATTGAGGTGACGGCGCGCGCGACCGGCCGCAAGCTGCGTCTGCGCGTGAACGACCGCGGTCCGTACGTCAATAAGTTCGCGATCGATCTCTCCCAAGCCGCCGCCCGCTTCCTCGGCGTCGACGTGGCCGAGGACCGCTTCGTGAGTATCCGCGTCATCGGGCTTCCGGGCGAAGAACCGCTATCGCAGGACGTCATCGACGGTCCGAAGGCGGAAGAAACCGCTGCGCTGACGCCGTCCGCGAAGTAACCGGCTACCCCGGAATGGTCAGGCAGACCGAACTGCCCTGTTCCGGCACTGAATCGACGCTGATCGAGCCGCCGTGGCTCTCCACGATCCGTTTCGCGAGGTACAGCCCGTAGCCCGGACCGCCGCCGCGCGATTTGTCGAGCTTCAAGCCGAGGTCGAAGATCTGATTCGTGTAGCGCGGATCGATTCCGATGCCGTTGTCGCGTACGCAGAGGCGGTAGCCGTCAGGATCGACATTGCAATCGATCACGATGGTCCGCTCGCCTTTTGGCCGGTCGTTGAAGAAGAGCGCGTTGGCGAAGAGCGCACCGATCGCTTCGCGCATCTTTTCGGGATCGACGTTGACGGTGGGCAGATCGTCCGGGATGTCGATCTTCACGCCGCCTTCCTCGATCTGGTAGTTGCACTTGAGGATGACCTCTTCGACGATCTCGCGCAGCGGCGTAGGACGCGGCATGTTGGGGCGAGCCAGCAGCTTGACGAGGTGCGACATCTCATCGAGCACTTTCTTCATCTGGTGCGCGCTGGAGCGGATGCGACGGAGGAAGTCCTGGCCCTCCTCATCGAGCTTGTCGGTGTAGTCGCCGAGGAGAAGATCGCTGAACCCGTCGATCGAAAAAATGGGCGACTTCAGATCGTGCGACAGCACGCCGAAAAGGCGCGTCAGCTCCTCGATCGTGAGGACTTGGCCGGCCGTGCTTTGCGTTTCGAGCGTAGTAATCGTCAACCTCCGAAACAGGCTCGTCGGTGCAACTAGCGGGCCTGCGCTTTTCGAAACGCGGCGACGTTGCCGCCGCCGATGATTTCGGTGGCGCCATCGGCGCGGATCGCCAACGCCGTTCCCGCCGGAATGCCGATGCCGAGGTGGGTTTCGGGGACCGACATGAGCCGGCGCAGATTCGCATCGTTGTCCGGATCGAATGCCGTGTCGATGACGGTGTTTGCAACCCAACCCAGCCCGGGCAGCGACGCCGCGATGCCATGCATGTCGCGCGCGGCGATCCCGAAACACGACGCGGCCGCGCCGATGGCGGCGATGACGGTGCCGTTCGCCGCAGCCTCGCGCATGGCGACGTCCGCGGCAGATTCGCGCAGCACGGCGAGCAGATTGTTCGTCACGCCGCCGCCGAGGTAGATCATCCCGGCGGAGAGAATCTGCGTCAGATTCTTCTGCCGGCGGCTGTCGCGTCCGCGGTAAATCGGAACATTCATCGTCTCAATAGTCGGATCGATGCCCTGCAGGTACTTGCCAAAGTGCCCCGCATACTCCGCCGATCCCGACGCCGCCGGGATGAACGCGACGGTTCGCCGATCCGCCGGCATGCTGCGAATCAGAAACTCGTCGACGTCGCGCGTCGCACCAAACGAAAACTCGCCGCCGCCGATGAGAACGAGCAGTTGCGCGGGGGCGACAAGATCAACGCGAAGCGCGGTCACGGGCGCATCGTACTTCGGCTAGCTCTTTCGGCGTGCGGGAGGAGCAGAGATCCGATGCGCCGCAATATGCCGCGGCAACCGTGCGTCTTCGCGCCGCCAGAGGATGCGCGTGCGCGGCAACGGTACCTCGCGAAGAAGAGCACTCAAGAACGCGGAGCCATCGGTCGTTTCCGAGATCCGCAGGGTCTCGCCGTAATACAGGACGAAGTAGTCGCCCTCGTCAAGTTTGATCAGTGCAGCCTTCGAAGGCTCCGGCGCTTCCTGCGGATCGTCGATGTGCTGAAACGCGACGGGAAACCACTTCGCCAGTTCGGCTTCCGAGATACGCGCCGTAAGCACGGGAAGCGCGTGAAGTTTCAGTTCATTAGGTTTCGCGGTTCGCATCGCCATTCGGAGGCGTTACTTCGCCGACGCGACCGGCTCCGGACGCCGTGGCTCGAGTGTCACCACTCGCTCAGGATGCTCCGCTTCCTTCTCGCGAAGAAACCGACACAACGCGCCTAAGTCATTGTTGAATCGAGCGAACAACTCCGCGCGCGCTTCACGAGTTTCTTTGACGATCGGGTCTTCCCACATGACTCTTCTACGGCGTCAACGCCTCGGTGCTCCTCGGCATGAGCAGCACTTCGTTCGCATTCATCGTGAAGTCGATCCATTCCGGCATCGACTCCTTGTGGCGGATGAGGAACTCCGACAATTCGTCTTCGATGTATCGCTGGATCGCTCGGCGTAGCGGACGCGCTCCCGAGTTCGACTCCTCCTCGGCACGGCGAAGCAGCCAGTCGATGACGGAATCGTCGATCGCGATCTGGACGCCTTTTTGAACGAGCGCGATGTTGACGTCGTCGACCAGCAGGCGGCAGATCGCGCGGAGCTCGTTCTGCGTCAGCGGATTGAAGATGATGATGTCGTCGATGCGATTGATGAACTCGGGGCTGAACTCTTTCTTCAGCTCCTGATGGATCATCGCCTCGGCGGACTTCTGATCGGCCTCGCTCGACTTTTCGCGGAAGCCCATGTGGCCCTTCGTGGTCAGGAAGCGCGTGCCGAGGTTGCTGGTCATGATGATCAGCGTGTTGCGGAAGTCGA
>JAXDIO010000099.1:0-10206 GCA_034663965.1 Thermoanaerobaculia bacterium
ACCCGCACTGGTTTTCCATCCCGCCGCAACCTAGACTCCACGCCACATGTCCTACCAGGCGCTCGCGCGCAAATACCGGCCGCAATCCTTCAGCGACGTCATCGGGCAGGAGACTGTCGTCCGCACGTTGCAGAACGCGATCGAAGGACAGCGCATCCATCACGCGTATCTCTTCGCCGGCGTCCGCGGCGTCGGCAAGACGACCGCCGCGCGCATCCTGGCCAAGGCGCTGAACTGCGTCAAAGGTCCGACCGCCGAGCCGTGCAACGAGTGCACGATCTGCCGCGAGATCACTGAAGGCATCGACATGGATGTGCGCGAGATCGATGCCGCGACCTACACCGGCGTCGACAACATCCGCGAGCTGCGCGACACCACGCAGTTCCAGCCGGCGCGCGACCGCAACCGCATCTTCATCATCGACGAAGCGCACATGCTCTCCACCGGCGCATGGAACGCGCTGCTGAAAATTCTCGAAGAGCCGCCGCCGCACGTGGTCTTCATGTTCGCGACGACGGAGATCAACAAAGTTCCGCAGACGATCATCTCGCGCGTGCAGAAAGAGCTGCTGCGCAAGATCACGCTCGATGATTTGATCGCACGCGTCCGGAAGATTGTCGATGCCGAGGGGATCGAGGCGGACGATCGGGCGATCGAGATCATCGCGCGGCGCGGCGAAGGAAGCGTTCGCGACTCGCTGTCGCTGCTCGATCAGGTGATCGCATTCGGCGGACGTTCCATCACCGCCGCCGACGTCGCGACGGTGCTCGGCCTCTCCGACACAACCTTCTTCGCCCGCATCGCGAGTCTGATCGCCGACGGCGATCACGGCGGGATTCTGGAAGCACTCGATGAAGCGTCGGAGACGGGCCGCGATTTCAAGATGCTCTATCGTGACCTGCTCAGTTTCATGCGCAACCTGCTGCTCGTGGCGGGACGCGCGAATGAGTCGATGCTGAACGTTGCGCCCGAAGATCTGCCGGTCATTCGCACGACAGCGGAGAAGTTCTCGTACTCGGAGTTGCTGCGCATCGTCAACCTCCTTCTGCGCGACGATGAAACGGTCAATCGCGCCGAGCACCAGCGGCTGGCGGTGGAAATCGCGTTGCTCAAGGCGGCGACTTTCCCGCGTTTGCGCGCGGTGGAGCAAGAGCTCGCAGGCGGTGCCGCGATTCCGCAGGCTGCGGCGCCTCGGCCTCGCGCAGCCGCGGAACCGAAAGCCGCGCCGGCGCCGGCACGCCGCGAAGCAGACCAAGTGTCTTCCGCAAACGCCACCATCGAATCGTTCATCGAACGCGTCCAGAAAGCACGTCCGCTCATCGGCGGCTACCTCGGCGCGGCAAAATCGCGCAAGCGCGACGGCAACAAGCTACTGCTCACGTTCGCGGATTCATTCACTGCCGATCAGGTCAGCGGTGCGCGGCCAGCACTCGAACAACTCGCCGTCGAGGTCTTCGGCGAGCCGATGACGATCGACGTGCAGACCGATTCGCCCGCTGCCGGCGCGCCGGTGGCCAAGTCATCCTCACCTCTTCGCGACGATCCCATCGTCCAGGCATTTCAGAAGCACCTCGGCGCCGACATCGTCGAATCACGAAAGCGTTAAGGGAGAGCTCATGAATCCGAAGCAGTTGATGAAGCAAGTCCAGCAGATGCAGGAACAGATGCAGCAGCGCATGACTGCGCTGAAGGTCGAAGGATCGGCCGGCGGCGGCATGGTCAAAGCCACGATGAACGGCTCGAAGGAACTGCTCGCCATCACCATCGACAAGGAAGCCGTCGATCCGAACGACGTCGAAATGCTGCAGGATCTGGTCGTGGCCGCCGTCAACGAAGCCTCGCGCAAAGTCGATGAAGAGATGGCCAACAGTGTCGGCGCCATGACCGGCGGGATGAAGATTCCGGGACTGTTCTAGATTGACTGCTCCTCCACTCGCAAACCTCATCAACGAGCTGACGCGGCTGCCCGGCGTCGGCGGCAAGTCGGCCTCGCGCATCGCGTATCACATCCTCAAGCGCACGGAAGGTGAAGCCGAGGCGCTGGCGAACGCGATTCTCGAGGTGAAGTCGAAGATCTTCCGCTGCTCGATCTGCAACAACATGACGGATGTCGAGCCATGCGCGATCTGCTCCGATCCACGGCGCGACGCGAGCGTGATCTGCGTGGTCGAAGAAGCGTTCAACATCCCCACGATCGAGTCGACGCGCGATTTTCGCGGACTCTTCCACGTCCTCCTCGGCGCGCTCTCGCCGTTGAAAGGAGTCGGTCCGCATGACATCGATGTCGCCGGTCTTCTGAAACGAGTCCAGGCCGGCGGCGTACGCGAAATCATCGTGGCCACGAATCCCAACGTCGAAGGCGAAGCAACGGCGCTCTACCTCGCGCAGCAGCTTCGTCCGCTCGACGTGAAGACCACGCGCCTCGCGTTCGGACTGCCGGTCGGCGGCGACCTCGAATACGCCGATCAGGTCACGATGGCCAAGGCGCTGGAAGGACGGCGAGAGATTTGATTTGTTGAGGGTGTCGGGAGTCGGGGGTAGGGAGTCGTAGCAGCGACGAGTACCCTTCTCTATTCGCTACGACCCCCTACACCCGACTCCCGACACCCTCGCTGTGTTACATTTCTGCGTCTCAGTCCTCGCGAACCCATTGGTGAAAAAACAACATGGCATCTCCTGATCTCGTGATGTACGAGGAGGAGTACCAGCAGATCAAGGAAACACTCCAGCGACTGCAGGTCGACTCCAATTCAAAAATCGTCTTTCTGGTCGATAAGAACGGCCAGCAGATTGCCGTCCACGGCGACATGCGCGGCGTCGACGCGACCTCGCTTGCCTCGCTGACGGCCGGCAACGTCGCCGCCACGGACGGTTTGGCCAAACTCATCGGCGAAAAAGAGTTCTCGATCCTCTTTCACGAAGGGGAGCGCGACAACATCCACATCTCCCTCGTCGCCCAGCGCGTGATTCTCGTGGTCATCTTCGACGACCGCTCCTCGCTCGGCCTCGTTCGGCTGCGCGTCAAGAAAGCGTCGGCGGAGCTGGAGAAAACGTTCGAAGTCCTGCTGCGCAAATCCGAGGCTGAGCGCGGCAATCTGGCAAGCCGGTTTGATTCTCCGTTTGCGGAGATCACCGACGAGGACATCGACAGCCTTTTCAGCGAATAGCGCATGACGTTCATCAACTACGCAGCGCGCGAGATCAACTGCAAGATCGTCTACTACGGCCCCGGCCTGTGCGGGAAGACGACTAACTTGCAGTGGATCTACGACAAGACCAATCCGCAGGCGAAGGGGAAGCTGATTTCGCTGGCGACGGAAACCGACCGCACGCTCTTCTTCGACTTCCTCCCGCTCGATCTCGGCACCGTGCGCGGATTCAAAACGCGCTTCCACCTCTACACGGTTCCTGGCCAAGTGTTCTACGACGCATCGCGCAAGTTGATTTTGAAAGGCGTCGATGGCGTCGTCTTCGTGGCCGACTCGCAGGAAGCGCGCATGGAAGCGAACAACGAGTCGCTCGTCAATCTCGACAAGAACCTCAAAGAGCAGGGCTACGAGCTGAAGTCGGTCCCGTACGTGCTCCAGTTCAACAAGCGCGATCTGCCGACGGCTCTGCCCGCCGACGAGATGTACCGCCAGCTGAACTTCAAGGGCGAGCCGACGTTCGAAGCCGTGGCCATGAACGGCACCGGCGTTTTCGATACACTCAAAGCGGTCGCCAAGCTGGTGCTCACGGAGCTCAAGAAGAAATAAGCGCTGTTCGGAAGCCCTTACCGCCTCCACACCATGAAAGTCGCATTCGTCAAACCGCCAGTCGGCGGCATCCTCGGCCTGGAGATGCTCACCTTCGTCGAGCCGCTCGGACCGATCTGCGTCGCTGCGTGTCTCGAAGCCGAGGGACATGAGTGCAAGGTGTACGACCTGCGCATCGACGGTGAAGATCACGGCCTCGCGCTCTGCAAAAAATTCGGGCCCGACGTTGTCGGACTTCAGTGCAACTTCACAACGGAGCGCAATCGCACCGTGCGCCTGGCGAAGCGGATCAAGCGCGAAAATCCCGGCACGTTCGTCGTCGTCGGCGGCCACGACGCATCACGCGACCCGAACTGGTTCAACGACGATGTCATCGATGCCGTCGCGGTCGGAGACGGCGAAGAAGTGATGCCGGCGATGGTCGACGCGATCCAGCGCGGCCACGACCTCGCGACGGTTCCCGGACTCATGCTGCACGGAGAAGGACGCTGGATCAGCACCGGCCACGCCCCGACGCGCAAGAATCTCGACGACTATCCGCTTCCGGCTCGCCATCTCATCGAGCACTACGCCGATCACTACTACATCAACTTCCACAAGCCGCTCGCGCTGATGGAAACCGCGCGCGGCTGCCCGTTCAAATGCAACTTCTGCTCGGTCTGGAAGTTTCACGAGTCGACCTTCCGCGAGAAGTCGCCGGCCCGCGTCGTTCGTGAACTGCAGGCGATCAAAGCGGAAGCGATCTTCATCACGGACGACATCTTCTGGATGAACGTGAAGCGCGGCGAAGAGATGGCGCGCCAGATCAAAGCGGCCGGCATCAAGAAGTTTTTCACGGTGCAGACGCGCACCGACATCATCTGCAAGTTCCCGCACCTGATCGAGATGTGGAAGGACTGCGGCAAGCTGGCAATCTTCCTCGGCCTGGAGTCGGTCACGGACGCCGGCTTGAAAGCGGTCAACAAAAAGAACACCGCTGACAACAATGTCCGCGCGATCAAGATCCTGCAGGACCTCGGCGTAGGCTTCACGCCGAACTTCATTGTCGATCCGGCCTGGACTCGCGACGATTTCAAACGTCTGCGCGATTGGATCGACGACACCGGCGCCTACAACAGTGGTTTCTCCGTTCTGACGCCGCTCCCCGGCACCGACCTGTGGGACACGGCCAAAGACAATGTGACGACTCACGATTGGGAGATGTACGACATCGTCCACGCCGTGCTGCCGACGACGCTCTCGCTCGACGACTTTTACAAAGAGTATTCGGCGCTCTGGCGCCACGCTCTCGACGTCCGCTACCGCTACCGCGGCAAGTGGAGGACGTACATGCAGCTCGGCGCGGCGCTCGCCACCGGCAAAGTATCGCTGAACAACGTCCGCCGCGGCCTCGGCATGGCCAAGACGTTCAGCAAGCCCGAGACCTTCCTGCGCGCGCACGAGTAGTCACGCGACGAGTGCGTTATCGCCTGGGTTGCGGCTTCGCTGCTTTCTCCGTCGCGGGTTACCAAGGCCAGACACTGCATCCTGCCAAAGCACAGACAAGAGTGTCTGTGCCACATTGACCCTGATGTACTTGCGCAATTCGTGTTGGCCGGCGAGCCGGTGTGGCACATCAACTCTTGTCTGTGCTGGTGAAGCTCGGGACCACTTACAATCCGCCCCGAATGCGCCATCACGGGCTCAACATCGTCGCCATCGGCGGCGGCACCGGCCTTTCGACGCTGCTTCGCGGACTGAAAGCTTACGTCGACCACGACGGTCCGTGGTCGATCGCCCGCCTCGGCGCGATCGTAACCGTGACCGACGAAGGCGGCAGCTCAGGTGCGCTGCGCAAAGAGTTCGGCATGCTGCCGCCCGGCGACATCCGCAACTGCATCGTCGCGCTGGCCGAGGAGGAGCATCTGCTGTCGCGCCTCTTCAGCTACAGGTTTGAGAATGATGAGTCAGCACTCGGCGGTCATTCGCTCGGCAACCTGTTGCTCGCCGCGCTGACCGACATCACCGGCAGCTTTGACCAGGCGATCCTGACGGCGTCCGAAGTTCTCAACATCGCCGGCGAGATTTATCCCTCGACGCTTGCCGACGTACGACTGCGCGCGACGCTCGCGGACGGTTCCGCGCTGCTCGGCGAGGTCGCCATCAGCGGCTCCTACCTCGGTGACAAAACTTCCGAACTGCCGCGCCACGCGCGCATCACGCATCTCAGCATCGATCCTGCCGACGCGCAGCCGACCGAACGCGCGCTCGAGGCGTTGCACGCAGCCGATCTCGTCCTCATCGGTCCCGGCTCGCTCTATACCTCGATACTGCCAAACCTTTTGATCAAGCCGATGGCCGAGGCGCTGCGGCAGTCGCGGGCGCTGCGCGTTTATATCTGCAACGTGATGACGCAGCCAGGCGAGAGCGACGGCTACACGGCCGAGGAGCATCTGCAGGCGGTCATCGAACACGCGGGGCTCGTCGTCGACGTCATGATCCTCAACGGCCGCCGTCCCTCGGAGACGATTCTCGGCGCGTACGCGTCGCAAGGGCAGCATCCCGTCGCATTCGACGTGAACGCGATCCGCGAGCTCGGCGTCACGCCGTTTTTTGGCGACATCATCAAGGAAGGCAACTACGTGCGCCACGATTCGGTCGCGCTTGCCGACACGATTTTTCGCCTCTACGAGCGCTATGGCCGGACGCTTGAAAGGATGCGGCGTACGGAGGCATGACTCTTTTGAACAACGACAACCTCGACGTCATCATCCTCGCCGCGGGCCAGGGCACGCGCATGAAGTCCGCGACGATCAAGATCCTGCACGCCGCTGCCGGCCGCCCGATCATCGACTACGTCCTCGACCTTGCCGGCGCGATCTGCGATCGCACCCCGATCATGGTCATTGGCCATCAGCGCGAGTCCGTGCAGAAAGCAGTCGGCGAACGCGCGCGGTACGCCGTACAGGAAGAGCAGAAAGGTACCGGCCACGCAGTGCTTCAGGCCGCGCCGCTCGTCGATGGCGCGCGGCATGTGCTGATTCTTTCCGGCGACGTCCCTCTCACGCGTCCCGAAACGCTGCGCCGCCTACTCGACGAGCACACACGCTCGCAGAATGCGCTCACCCTGCTGACGATGGTGCTCGACGAGCCGGCGATGTACGGCCGCATCGTGCGCGATGCCGACGGGGCGGTGACACGCATCGTCGAAGCGAAAGATGCTTCGGACGATGAGAAGCAGATCAACGAAGTCAACGCCGGCATCTATGTCTTCGACGGCGCGCATCTCTTTGAGAATCTTCGCAATCTCTCCACCGACAACGCCCAGGGCGAGTATTACCTGACCGACCTCCTCGGCGTGCTGCGCAACGCCGGCCATCGCGTCGGCGCTGTAATCGCCGGCGATCCGATCGAAGCGCTAGGCGTGAATTCGCGCGCCGATCTGGCGTCGGTCGAGGGCGAAATCCAGCGGCGCGTGGTGACGCAACTCATGGCCGGTGGCGTGACGTTCCGGAATCCGGCAACTGTCGTGATCGACTCGACTGTTTCCATCGGCAACGACACGGTCGTCTATCCGTTCGTCACAATCGAAGGGACGACGTCGATCGGATCGCGTTGCGTGATCGAGCCGGGCGTCCACCTGACCAACGTGAAAGTCGGCAACGATGTGCATCTCAAAACCGGCACAGTGGCCGAGGACGCGATCATCGAAGACGACGCGGCAGTCGGTCCGTACGCGCACCTTCGTCCCGGTTCGAAACTCGGCCGCCGTGTGAAGGTCGGCAACTTCGTGGAGACGAAGAAGGCGGTGTTCGGCGAGGGCGCAAAAGCGTCGCACCTGTCGTACATCGGCGATGCGGAAGTCGGCGCGGACGTAAACATCGGCGCAGGCACGATCACCTGCAACTACGACGGCGTGAATAAGAACAAGACGATCATCGAAGACGGCGCCTTCATCGGCTCCGACACGCAACTCGTCGCGCCGGTTCGTATCGGCAAAGGCGCGTATGTCGGCGCCGGCTCGACGATCACGAAGGACGTCCCCGCCGAGGCACTGGCGCTTTCGCGCACGCCCCAGAAAATCATCGAAGGATGGGCGACTCGAAAGAAAACGAAGTAGGCGGCGGCGCTTCGAGTACGCCGAAACTGGCGTGCTCCAGTTTCCACGCATGCAACATGAGTCGTGCCGCGCGCCCGCCGGATCCGTAGCGACGATCACCACCGACGGGATGGCCGATCGACTGCGCGTGAACGCGAATCTGATGCGTGCGGCCGGTCTCGATGATTGCCTCGACGAGTGTGGTGGCGCCGTCGACGCGAAGAGGCCGGAACGTCGTTCGCGCGTTCTTTCCCTGCACGGGCGTATCAACCACGCGCTCTTCTTTCATCTCCCCGTCGAGAATCGCGAGATAGGTCTTCCTGATCTCACCGTTCGCAAACAGCGCTGACAGCTTCGCCGCCGCTGCCGCCGATCTCGCAAACAGGACCACTCCGCTGGTCGGAGTATCGAGCCGGTGCACGAGCCAGATCTCGCGAAAGCGCAATCGCAGCAATTCTTCCAGCGATCGCTGCTCGCGATCACGCGTCGGCTGTGTCGGCATCCCGGCTGGCTTGTCGACGGCAATCCAATCATCGCTCTCACGAATGATGATGAGCTCCGGCACGTCTTCGACGACGGCGATCCGATCATCCGCATCAACCTCCCGCGAGGCAATCGACACCGCGCGTTCATTCACGAGCACCCGCCGCCCCGCAATCAGCTCGCGTGCCTTGCGCCTGGAAAGGTTCGGATAACGCGCAGCAATGGCCTGATCGAGTCGCATCAATACTCCTTGACTGTAACAGCTGTTACATGTAACACTCGTTACATGGCCGCCAAACGCCGCGAGCAGCTTCTTGACGCCACCGTCGATTACCTCTTGGAGAATGGCGCTGCGGGCCTCTCACTGCGCCCCCTCGCCGCTGCCATCGGCACCAAAGCGCGTCTTCTCATCTATCACTTCGGCTCACGCGACGTACTCGTTTCTTCGGCATTGTCCGTTCTGCTCCGGCGCATCCAGCTCGCCTTTCTCGAAATGCATAGCCACGCCACGCTCGACCGAACGCTTATCGGTTTCTGGCGATGGGCGACGGACAAGCCGAACGAACCCTACCTCCGGCTGTTTTTCGAGGTGCACGGTTTGGCCATCCGCGATCCGGAACGGTACGGACAATACCTTCGCGGCGCGATCGAGAGCTGGAAAGAACTCCTTTCCCAGCGCCTCGACAAACGCCGAATGACCGCCCGTAGACGCGAAGAATTAGCCACGCTCATCATCGCGACGGTCGATGGCCTTCTCCTCGACTACCTCGCCACGGGTGAAAAAGAACGGACGACCCGCGCATTAACGATGTTCTTGAGAACTTTGAAGAAGGAGGAGTGACATGAGAGGACTTGCCATTCGGGGTTTGATCATCTGGGCGGTTGCTTCTGCAGCGTTGCGTCTTGCAGGACAGTTTGTGTTCGGCGGCAGATCCATCATCCTGCTATTGCTGATTTCACTGCCGGCCATGATCGCAGTGGCCATCGCTCTCCTTCAGCGTTACCGTCTTGCGGAACAGCGAGCGCTCGCCGCAATCGTGCTGGTCGCCCCGGGGATGCTCCTGGATACGGTAAGCGCGATCTGGTTCCCGCTGATCTTCCCCAACATCCGCCCCGACGCCGCGGGCGCCTTCGGCGGCTGGTTGCTCTTCTGCAACGTGGTCGTGCTCCTGACGGCGGTTCTGTACCGGCCATCGCCAGATCGCAGCCCAGCCTAAAAAAAACAAAAGGCACAGCGCGGACGCTGTGCCTTTGCAGAAACGCTGAACAGAACTTACTTCGCGGCCACCCGCGCAGGCTTCGCGGCGGCGGGATCGCCGCCTTCGATCACCGTCAGCTCCGGCGTGCCGATGCCGAGGGCGCGGCGGACTCGGGCTTCGATCTCGCCGGAGAGGTCGGGGTTCTCTTTGATGAACAGCTTCGCGTTTTCGCGGCCCTGGCCGAGGCGGACGTCGCCGTAGGAGAACCAGGAGCCGGATTTCTCGATGATCTTGTTCTCGATGCCGATGTCGATCAGCTCGCCGGTCTTCGAGATCCCCTCGCCGTAACCTACGTCGAACTCCGCGTGACGGAACGGCGCGGCGCACTTGTTCTTGACGACCTTGACCTTCACGCGCGAGCCGACTACTTCCTCGCCGTCTTTGATCTGGTTGGTGCGGCGGATGTCGATGCGGATCGACGAGTAGAACTTGAGCGCGCGGCCGCCGGTGGTGGTTTCCGGGTTGCCGAACATCACACCAATTTTTTCACGAATCTGATTGATAAAAATGAGTGACGTTTTAGACTTCGAAACGATGGCTGTTAATTTGCGGAGCGCTTGTGACATTAAACGGGCGTGTAATCCCATATGAGAATCGCCCATCTCGCCGTCGAGCTCCGCGCGCGGCACGA
>JAXDIO010000109.1:0-9283 GCA_034663965.1 Thermoanaerobaculia bacterium
ATTCCGATCAGCAACGGCGGGACATTCAACGGTACGGTGAGCGGAGTGGTCGACATTCAAGGTTCCATGCCCGGAGCAACGGTGACGACGACGCACTTGAGCGGCAACGCAAGCGTCGGGACGGTGAGTGGCGGCTGGCTGACTCCTGGCACGTGGAATCCTTCCTATTCGGCGGACCCTCACAGCACCGGTGTGCTGCACACGAAGACACTGACGGCGAGCCGGTTGAGTGTCGATCTGAACCCTTCAGGAGTGTCCGACCAGGTGCAGGTCACGGGCACGGTGAACATCAGTGGAGTCTTGGGAGTGACCATTGCGAGCGGATCGCCCGCGGTCGGGCAAACGTTCACCATCATCGACAACGATGGTGTCGATCCGATCAATGGCACGTTCGCCAGCAAGCCGGAAGGCTCGATGTTCTCTCTTGGCGGCCAGACGCTGCGAATCAGTTATCAGGGCGGAGACGGCAACGATGTCGTTCTCGCTGTCCTGGCCGAGACCAGCACTGCGTTGTCGCAAAGTGTGAGCACAACAAGAGCCGGCGAGACGTGGACTCTCACTGCGACGGTGAGCTCGCCCTTCGGTGTGCCGACCGGTTCCGTAGCATTTTCCGCTGACGGAACGGTTCTCGGTTCCGCGCCGGTCGTGAGTGGTGTTGCTTCGCTTACGACGTCAATTCCGAACTCCGGCTCCCATCACGTCCTGGCGACATTCCTCGGCTCAGAGATCTTCGCTAATAGCGTTTCAGTAAGTCTCGTGCACGACGTAAGTCACGGACAGACAAAGACCATGACCGCTTCCAGCGTCTCGAACACAGTCTACGGACAGCCGGCACATTTCACCGTGACCGTTACGGTTCTCGCTCCCGCGGCCGGCGCGCCCGGTGGAAACATTACGCTCGTCGCCGATGGCTTAACTCTCGGGTCGGCGCCGATCGTCAGCGAGTCCGCGACGTTCGAAAGCGCTGTATTGCACGCCGGGATTCACGCGATCACGGCGACCTACAACGGCGATTCGAACTTTGACGGCAGCACCTCCACGCCGATGCAGCAGAACGTTGCCAAAGCCCGAACCGAGGTCGACGCGCGATTGCGTTCGCCGATCTTTGTGGGCCAGTCGCCGATCGTTACGGCAGCCGTGAATGCCAGTCCGAATTTTTCAGTCGTTCCCGCGGGCGCTGTGACTCTCAGCGAGCGCGACGCAAATCTTGCTTCGCAGGCGCTCGTCGACGGGAGGGTGGCCTTCTCCCTGAGTCCTCTTTCATGGGGCGATCACATACTCACCGCAAGGTATGACGGAAATGATGATTTCGAGGCGAGTAGCGAAACCGTGGTTCAAAGCGTGGTGGCACCGGCCATCTCGATCGCTGATACACGTGTGGCCGAAGGCAACCAAGGCGTGACCACGGTTACGCTGGTGGTCACTCTTTCCGTCCCCGTTCCAGCACCGGTTCGTGTTTCGTTCTCGACGCTGCCCGGCACTGCGAAAGAAGGGGAGGACTACGAGAAAGCCAGCGGGGTCATCGAGTTCGCGCCGGGAGAATTGGTGCATTCGATCGAACTTCACATCGCCGGCGATGCGCTACCCGAGGCCGATGAAACGTACTCGGTGCAGCTCTCCGATCCGGTAAACGCCACGCTCGCAAAGCCGTCCGCGGTGATTGTCATCGCGAATGACGATCAAGTGCCGCCGCGTCATCGCCCCTCGCGGCCCTGACAACCGTTTGTGGTAAACATGCGCGCTCGGAGGGAGAGCGCATGAATCGTCTGCTGCGGCTGCTGTGTGTCGCCGGTTTCCTGGTCCCGGTTGCCTATGGGGCAACACCTCCCAAGGTTGCAGCGCCGGCGCTGCCGGATGCATCGATCCTCAAAGGGATGCAATGGCGCGAGGTCGGGCCGTATCGCGGCGGGCGCGCGGACGCGGTAGTCGGGATCGCCGATCAGCCGAACGTCTACTACTTCGGATCGACCGGTGGCGGCGTTTGGAAGACCACGGATGCAGGGCAGTCGTGGAAGCCGGTGTCGGATGGATTTTTCGGCGGAACGATCGGTGCGGTTGCGGTGGCGCCGTCCGATCCGAGCGTCGTGTACGCGGGGACTGGCGAGGAGACCATCCGCGGCAACGTCTCGCCGGGCGCGGGGATGTGGAAGTCGACCGACGCCGGCAAGAGCTGGACGCACATCGGGCTCGATGACTCGCAGCAGATCGCGCGCATTCGTGTCCATCCTGCAAATCCCGACCTGATTTACGTCGCGGCGCTGGGGCATGCCTTCGGGCCGAACGACATGCGCGGCGTGTATCGCTCGCGCGATGGCGGCAAGAACTGGGAGCGCGTGCTTTTCGTCAACCGCGACTCCGGCGCGGTCGATCTGAACATGGACCCTTCCAATCCGCGGATCCTCTACGCGTCGACCTGGCGCTTCCGGCGCGGCGCGTACTTTTTCGACAGCGGCGGCGAAGGGTCGGCGCTCTGGAAGTCGACCGACGGCGGCGATACGTGGAAGGAGCTGTCGCGCAACAAGGGCATGCCGAAGGGAACGCTCGGCATCATCGGCGTCAGCGTGTCGCAGGCGAATCCGCAGAACGTTTATGCCATCGTCGAGGCGAAAGAAGGCGGCGTGTTCCGTTCGCGCGACGGCGGCGACACGTGGTCGAAGACGAGCGACCTGGCCGATCTTCGCCAGCGTGCCTGGTACTACTCGCGGATCTACGCCGATCCGAAAGATGAGGACACGGCCTACGTCGTCAATGTCCGGTTCCACAAAACGAAAGACGGCGGCAGGACGTGGAGCGCCATCAACACGCCGCATGGCGACAACCACGATCTCTGGATCGCGCCGAACGATCCGCAGCGGATGATCGAAGCGAACGACGGCGGTGTGAACGTCACTACCGACGGCGGCGTGAACTGGACCAAGCAGGACAACCAGCCCACCGCGCAGTTCTACCGCGTGTCTGTCGATAGTGACTTCCCCTATCGCCTCCTCGGCCCGCAGCAGGACAACACCGCCGTTCGCATCCGTCATCGCAGCGGCGGCGGCGGAATCGGTCCGCGCGATTGGGAGGAGACCGCGGGCGGCGAGAGCGGCTACATCGTGGCCGATCCGAAGAATCCCGACATCGTCTACGGTGGCTCGTACGGCGGGCTGCTGACGATCTACAACCACAAGACCGGCGAGCAGCGCGACGTCAATCCATGGCCCGACAATCCGATGGGCGCGGGCGCGGCCGACATCAAGCATCGCTTCCAGTGGAACTTCCCGATCTTCTTTTCGCCCAACGATCCCAACAAGGTCTACGCGGCGTCGCAGTACCTGATGGAGTCGACGAACGCGGGGCAGAGCTGGAAGGTGATCAGTCCCGATCTGACGCGCAATGACAAGTCGAAGGAAGGGGCGAGCGGCGGTCCGATCACGAAGGACAACACCAGCGTCGAGTACTACGACACGATTTTCTACGGCGCCGAATCGCCGGTGGAAGCGGGCGTGCTGTGGGTGGGCTCCGATGACGGTCTCGTTCACGTCTCCCGCGACGGCGGCGCGCATTGGGACGACGTCACGCCGCCGAAAACGATCATGCCCGAATGGATCATGATCAACGAGATCGATGCCAGCCCGACCGACAAGGGCGCGGCGTACGTCGCGGCCACGAACTTCAAGTGGGACGATTTCCATCCGTATCTTTACAAGACCTCCGACTACGGCAAGACGTGGACGAAGATCGTCGACGGCATTCCGGCTACGGAGTTCACCCGTGTCATCCGCGCCGATCCGAAGAAGCGCGGTCTGCTCTACGCCGGCACGGAGCGCGGCGTGTGGGTTTCGTACGACGACGGCGGCCACTGGCAATCGCTGCAATACAAGCTCCCGATCGTTCCGATTCACGACCTGCTCGTGCACGACGATGCGCTGATCGCGGCGACGCACGGACGCGCGTTCTGGATGCTCGACGACCTCGAGCCGCTGCGCCAGCTCACTCCTGAGATTGGTAGCAAAACCGTCCACGTCTTCACGCCGGCCTTGACCTGGCGGACGGCGGGCGGAGGAGGGCGGCAGGGCGGCGGGCAGGGAACGAATCCGCCCAGCGGCGCCATCATTGATTACTACATCCACGATCAAAAGCCCGGCACCAAGGTCTCCATGGCCATCCTCGGCGGCGACGGCAAAGTCATCCGCGAGTACACGGGAACGGTGCAGGCCGAGGCCGCGAAACCGCGCGAGGCGAGTGGAACAGCGGCGGCGGCGACCACAGCTGCAGCGGCCGAAGAGGCGCCGAAGGAAGCGATCAAGTCCGAAGGCGGTGAGGCCGAGGAAGAGGGCGGTGGCGAGGAAGGCGGACGACGCGGGCGCGACTCGAACAAGCTCACCGACGTCGTCAACGGCCACAATCGTTTCGTGTGGAACCTGCGCACCGCGGAGGCCAAGCGCTTCCCGGGCCTGATCCTGTGGAGCGGCGGCACGCTCGGACCGCGCGTGATTCCCGGAACGTATCAGGCCAAACTCACGGTCGGCGATCAGCAGCCGGTGACGACGTCATTCGAAATCCGGCAGGACCCCCGCAGCACGTCCACCACTGCCGATCTGAAAGCGCAGTTCGATTTCGTCACGAGCGTTCACGACAAACTCTCCGAGGTGAATGAGGCGGTCGCTCGCATTCGCGAGGTGCGCAAACAGCTCACGGACGTGAAGAAGCGCGTGGCCGACAACAAGGCCGTCGTCGCCGCAGCCAACGATCTTGACAAGAAGATGACCGCGGTGGAAGAAGCGCTGTACCAGACGAAGAACAAGAGCTCGCAGGACCCCCTGAACTATCCGATCCGGCTCAATGACAAGCTGGCCGGCGTCGGCGATTCCGCGGCGACCGGTCCGTACGCGCCGACGGCGCAACAGATCGCGGTACGCGATGAGCTGGTGTCGAAGATCAACGTCGAGCTGGCGAAATTGAAGGCGATCTGGGATTCGGACTTGCCGGCGTTCAACAAGCTCGCGGCGGGAGTGCCGGTGGTGAAGTGATCCGCAGATGACGCAGATGTGACGCAGACTAGATCGCGGTCCAGCGTCCATCGTGGGCGCTGGACTCGCGGGCCGCGTCGAGGACGCGCTGTTGCTTGAGGCCGTCCTCGAATGTTGCGGCATCGGCGAGTGCGGTGCGATCGCCGTCGTCGATCGCGGTTTTCAGCGCGCGGCCGAGGAGGTAGGTGCCGGTGCCGAAGGCGCCGCCGGCGGAGTTGCCGCGGCGGTCGGAGCGGCTGCCTTTTGTCGCGGCGGTGAATGGTTCGCCGCGCATTGCCGTCAGCAGGTCTTCGCCGGCGAGGCGCATCGCGCCTTCTTCGCCGTGGATCGTGAGCGTGGTTGGTTCGTCGGGTCCCGAGGCGACGGCGCTGAAGGTCATCGACGCGATGGCGCCGTTCGCGAGGCGGAGAGCGACGTCAGCGAAGTCGTCGGACGTCACGCGGCGCATGCCGTTTTCGAACGGGCGCTCGTCGATGATCGTGCGCAGCGTCGCCTGCACCGCTTCGATCTCCATGCCGAGGAAGCGGACCATGTCGACGAAGTGGGAGCCGACGGCTCCCCAGATTCCGCCGCCCTGATTCGCGTCGCTCCACCAGTTCCAAACCCGCGTCCGATCGCCGCGGCCAGGGCTTGCGTAGCGCACTTCGGCGTAGCGAATCCCGCCGAGGTCGCCGATGCGCTCGCGCGCAGTGCGGAACGAGGGGAGGAAGCGCAGCTCGTGATCGATGAGCGCGATCTGATCGGGATGCTTCCGCCCAACCGCGACAAGCTGCTCAGCCTCGGATGCATTCAGCGCAGTCGGTTTCTCGCAGAGCACGTGCTTGCCCGCGTCGAGCGCGAACGTCGCCATCTGCAAGTGCTCCGACGGCGGCGTGACGATGGTGACGAGATCGATGTTCGACGCGATGAGCGAACGCCAGTCTTCGAACGGCTCGAGGTCGAGGTCGCCGGCTATCTTGCGCGTCCGCCCGGCGTTGTGTCCGGCGATGGCGACGACGTCGAGGCCCGCCTCCCGGAACGCCGGCACTTGCACGCGCGCGCCCCAGCCGGTGCCGATGATTCCTACGCGTGCCATTGCCGCAGTCTAGGTTGCTTCCGCGGCCATCGGTGTGCCGAGTCCGCAGAAGAGGCCGACCATGTCGAGCAATTCGGCGACGTGAAACGGTTTCTCCAGGATCACGGCCGGCTTCAGATCTTCGTCGCTCGCGTCGAGTTTGTAGGCGGAGATGATGATGACCGGCGATTCCTTGCGGTGGCCGCGGAACCAGCGCAGCCACTCGCGGCCGTCCATGCGCGGCATGGCCAGGTCGAGGATGACCAGCATGATGTCGGGGTTCTGCTCGACGAGGGGGATTGCGTCCTGACCGTCGGTGGCGGTGAGGACTTCGAAGCCGTACGGGAGCAAGAGATCGCGATAGGCGGCGACCAGCGTCGCATCGTCGTCGATGACCAGCAGCTTGCGGAGTTTGAAAGGGGTACGCCGCGCTCGAATGCTCACCTGCGCTCCGTGAATCGTAGAAGGTCCGTGATCGAAGGCGTGATCTGCAAGTGGCGTACCGCACGGGACTGTAGGCCATGAAAGAATCGCGTAGATGCTCGACGTCTCGGTGACCAACATAGCGTTCGCAAACTTGCGCGACGTGACCGCAACCTTTCCGAGATCAACCCACACCGCAATCGTGGGCCCGGCGGGATGCGGTGCGTCGACGCTTCTGCAGATCATCGCCGGCGACCGGAAGCCGCAGTCGGGCGAAGTCCGCATCGGATCGCGCGACGTCACCAGCCTCAAGCGCGCGCGGCGTCCGCTGCTCTACACGACCTCGGCGATCGATGCGCCGTCGCGCTGGTCGGTTCGGCATCTCCTCGTCGCTGCGGCACGGCAGCGGACGATCGATCGCGAGGATCGGCAGCATGAGATCGAGCTGGCAGCGACGAAATGGAACCTGGTACTCGATCGACGTCTCGATACGTTGTCATCGACCGAGAAAACACGCGCGAACCTGGCGCGGATCGAAGTTCTCAAACCGGCGATCCTCATCGCGGACCGCATCCTCGAAGGAGTGAATCCGTCGGAGAACCTCGCCGACGAGTTTTACCGGACGCTACGTGTGATGGGGACGACAGTCATCACCGCTCCGTCGTCAATCATCGAGCTGGGAGCGATCGATCGGGTGATTGTGCTCGACGGCGGCCGCATCGTGCAGGAGGGGATGCCGTCCGAGGTTTATGGGAATCCGCGCAGCGAAGCGGCGGCCGCGGCGACGGGGGACGTCAGCGTCGTGCCGGTGACCATCCACGGCAATGTCGTCGAGTCGATCATCGGATCGTGGGATGTCGATCCGCCGCCGTTTCAAGGAAGTGGAATCGCGCTCATTCGTCCGGACGATTTTGCCGTCGCGGCAGCCGGCGAGGAATCAGACTTGATCTTCAGCGTCGAGGAAGCCAGCTTCTACGGCGGCGCGTGGCACGTGCGTGGAGTGCTCAGCGGCGCGTTCCTGCTGCGCGCGACGATTCCGGGCGACGTCGCCATTCACAAGGGGAAGTTGATGGCGCTTCGTTACGATCCGGCGCGGTTCCGTCTGTTGGCCAAATGATTTGAACCACGAAGACACAGCGCGGCGTAGCCGCAACCAAAAGGAAGGGCGCTTCAACCTCTCGTAGGATGTTTTAGCTGACAAAGGCAAAGCATCGAAGGAGGGTAGAAGCGCCATGCATGAGTTTATCGCGAAGCATCAGAGCAAGATCGCGGGAACGTTGTCGGGATTCGATCGGCTGGTATTGCGAGGGACGTTGCGGTCAATCACCTTTCCAGACGGGCTGCGGCACTACCTTCACGCGAACGACGTTTTGTTGAAGGACTTCGGTTCGCACGTGGAGCGTGTAAGCCGGAAGTTGAAGGACGCGTCGGAGAACGAGGCGAACGAGCTGGGGCGGCCGGTGAAGTACCTGAACTCCAGCCAGGTGAGCAAGGAAGAAATTGCCCGCGAGATTCTGGCCAGGGACGGTGTGCACGAAGGGCTGATCTGCATGCTCAAGTGCGTGGAACCGTGCTGGAGTTTTGACGTTCATCGGAGGCGGGAGACCAAGAAGCTCGAGTTGGTGCAGGAGCAGCGGAAGTGCCTGTTCCTCTATCAATACCGCATCCATCCGATGTTCGGCTTCATGAGCGCGCGGATTCAGACATGGTTCCCGTTTGCCATTCAGATCTGCCTCAACGGACGGGAGTGGCTGGGGCGTCAGATGGATCGCGAAGGGATCAAGTACGCCGCCTCGGGCAACTGCTTTCCGTGGATCGAAGACTGGGCCAGGGCTCAACGACTCATGGACCAGCAGCTACGAACGGAGTGGCCGAAGGTGTTGGAGCCGATCGCCAGGCAACTCAACCCTGTTCACGAACAGATCTTCGCCAAGTACCCGCTCTCGTATTACTGGAGCACCTACCAGAGCGAATGGGCCATCGACGTGGTGTTCCGCAAAGCGGCTGAGTTGCGGCGGCTCTATCCGCGTCTGGTGCATCACGGGATGACCAGCTTCGCCAGCACGGATGTGATGCGTTATCTCGGCAAACGAACTCGTTTGGACGGAGAGGTGCCAGCCAACTTCTCCGGTGACGTCATGAGCAACCTCAAAGAGCGCGAGGAAGGCATTCGTATCAAGCATTGGGTCAACGGGAACTCGGTCAAGCTCTACGACAAGGCCTTCACCGAAGCGGGCAGCGTTCTGCGTGCCGAAACGACCATCAACAACGAGAGCGACTTCCGCGTCTACCGTCCCAAGGAAGGAGATCCTGATGGTCCCTTCCAGTGGCGCATCATGCGGCGCGGCATCGCCGACATGCATCGGCGTGCAGACGTCTCAAAGAAGGCTGCCGAGCGATACCTCGATGGCTTTGCAGCGGTGGACGACGACACCACTCTCGAACAACTGATCACTCGGCTTCAAAAGCACACCACCTGGCGCGGACGGCGTGTCCGCGGACTTCGCCCCTTCGCTGATGACACTACGCTGCTGGCTGCAGTCACGCGCGGCGAGTTCAACATCAGCGGCTTCCGCAACCGCGACTTGCTTCCGTTTTTCTTCTCCTCTCCCGCCAAGACTGAGCGTGAGGCTCGGCGCCGTTCAGCGTGGATTACTCGAAAGCTCCGGCTGCTCCGCGCTCACGGCCTGATCACTAAGATCGCTGGCACACACCGCTATCAGCTCACCCCATCCGGCCGCAAAGTCACCGTCGCAGTTCTCACCGCGCTTCGATGCACCATCCACCAGCTCAC
>JAXDIO010000139.1:0-25111 GCA_034663965.1 Thermoanaerobaculia bacterium
GCGCGCATTCCGGGTTGGGATTGGCGCCTCGTAGCGGCGCAGGCATTTCAGGAATCGCGATTCAATCCGAGCGCGCATTCGTGGGCCGGCGCGGTCGGGCTGATGCAGATCATGCCGAAGACCGCGCGACAACTTCACGCCAACGCCACCGATCCGAAACAGAGCGTCGAGGCGGCCTGCCGTTATCTCTGGACGATCGATGCGCAATGGCAGGAGATCAAGTCCGACAGCGAGCGGATCAAGTTCATCCTCGCCTCGTACAACGTCGGCACCGGTCACGTGCAGGACGCCGTGCGCCTTGCCGCGAAGAACGGCGACGATCCGCACTCGTGGCTGGATGTGAGCTACTGGCTGATCCGGAAATCGAAGCGCAGCGTCTACAACGATCCCGTCGTCAAGCACGGTTTTGCGCGCGGCACCGAGCCGGTCGCATACGTCGATCAGATCCTGCAGCGCTGGAGCAACTACAAGGAGTTCGTGAAGGAGCCGGAACTGCCCACGCTGCCGACACCGGCTGTGCCGCAACCGCCGTATTGATACAGTCCCCACCATGTCTGACGAAGCAACCTTCGCATCCCTCGGCCTTTCCGCTCCGCTCCTCGAGACGCTCGCGCAACTCGGCTACGAGGCTCCCACGCCGATTCAGGCTCGCACGATTCCCGCGCTCCTGGCCGGACGCGATCTGATCGGACAGGCCCAGACCGGCACTGGCAAGACCGCCGCGTTCGCGTTGCCGCTCCTCCAGCAGCTCGATCTGAAGAGCAAGGCCACGCAGGCGCTCGTGCTCACGCCGACGCGCGAGCTGGCCATGCAGGTCTCCGACGCCATGCATTCGTATGCGAAGAAACTCGACGGCGTGGCGGTCCTCCCGGTCTACGGCGGCGCGCCGATCTTCGGGCAGATGAAGCATCTGCAGCGCGGCGCGCACGTCGTCGTCGGCACGCCGGGTCGTCTGATCGATCACCTCGACCGCGGCACGCTCGATCTGGCCAAAGTGCGCATGGTCGTGCTCGATGAAGCCGATGAGATGCTGAAGATGGGCTTCATCGACGAGGTCGAGCGGATGCTCTCACTCGTTCCGACGCCGCGACAAGTGGCTCTCTTCTCCGCCACGATGCCCGAGCCGATCGCGCGCATCGCACAGCGCCATCTCGTGAATCCGGTGCGCGTCGAGATCGAGCATCACGGCATCTCCGCGCCCGACATCGAGCAGCGCTTTCTGAATGTGGCCGAGGGGCAGAAGCTCGAGGTGCTGACGCAGATGCTGGAGTTGGAGGAAGCGGATGCCGTGCTGATCTTTCGTCGCACGAAGAATGGCGCGGCCGAGCTGGCGGAAAAACTGGGCGGACGCGGATTCGCGGCCGAGCCGATGCACGGCGACATGAAACAAGCCGAGCGCGAGACGGTGATCCGCAAACTGCGCGCGGGCAAGATCGACATCGTCGTCGCAACCGACGTTGCCGCGCGCGGGCTGGACGTCGAGCAGATCACGCACGTCGTCAACTACGACATTCCGAATGATGTCGAGGCGTATGTGCACCGCATCGGTCGGACGGGACGCGCGGGCCGCAGCGGCGTGGCCACGCTGTTCATCACGCCACGCGAGCGCCGGATGATGCGCGAGATCGAGCGCTTCACCGGCACGCAGATCAAGCCGATGAAGATGCCGTCGCGCGCCGACGTGGCCGTGCGCCGCATCGCCGTCTTCAAGGAGACGCTGCGCAAAGAGTTGCAGAACGGCGATCTCGATCTCTACGTGCAAGTCGTCACGGAACTCGCCGACGAAGGTCCGTCCGACATGGCCGAAGTCGCGGCAGCGGCGGCGCGACTTGCGCACGGCGCGCGCGCTGTGGCCGCGCCGGTGATCGAAGCAACGCCTCCGCCGCGCCGTGAGGCGGCGCCTGACCGCGATGACGATGAACCGAAGGTCCGCCTGTCGATGGCGGTCGGCAAAAAGGATGGCATTCGTCCCGCCGATGTCGTCGGTTCCATCGCCAACGAAGCGGGCATCTCCGGACGCGAGATCGGTCCGATCGACATTCGCGATGAGATCACCTACGTCTCGATCCCGCTGCGTCTTCGCGACGATGTCATCGCCAAACTCGGCGGCGCGAAGTTCCGCGGCCGGCCGGTGAGTTTGAAAGTGGCGGGTGCCGAGGCTCCTTCGGATCGGCCGAAATTCGGTGGAGCTCCGGGCGCGCGCTTCCGACGCGACGAAGCTCCCGCTCGAAGCGCCAAACCATTCGATCGTGCGAAGAAGCCGTACGATCGCAGCAAGACGCCGTACGAGAAAGCGGCGAAGCCGTACGACCGAAAGAAGCCGTTCGAGAAGAGCGCGAAGTCGTACGATCCGAGCAAGAAGCCCTACGACAGAAGCGCAAAGGCCGACCGTCCCACAACGCCATTCGACAAGTTCAAGAAGCCCTTCACAAAGGGCAAGCCGAAAAAGCGGTAGCGCGACGGAACGCTGGCGTCTCGCCGGCTGGCTCGGCTGCGTCCTCGCTGCCGAACCGCCAAGCTCCAAACACTTGCTGGTAACCGCAGACCTTTCGGCGTCGTAGAGTCAACGTTCGGGACGTTCTCCCATTCGGCGGCGAGACGCCGCCGGGCCAGCCGGCGGGACGCCAGCGCTCCATTACGTCGGCTTCGCAGACAAACTTCGCAGTGGTCGGATCAACATCGCCAGGGCGATTGCACCTACCGCGGGCAGAACAAAATCGACTGTGAAGATCCGATACAGCGGATATCGGTCCGCGAAACTCGCGATCAATCCGGCGAAGAAGTTGCCGAGGGATGCGGCGAGGAACCAGAAGCCCATCATCAGGCCGACCACTTTCTTTGGCGAGATCTTCGTCACCAGGCTGAGGCCGACGGGACTGAGACAGAGTTCGCCAAGCGTGTGTACGAAGTAAAGGAGCGTCAGCCAGATCGGGCTGACGCGTACGTGCTGCGTTTCGGCGACGCGCGCGGCGGGGATGAGGATTAGGAATCCGATCGCCGTCAGCGCCAGGCCGGCCGTGAACTTCGTCGCGCTCGACGGTTCGTGTTTGCCGAGGCGCGTCCACATCAACGCGAAGACCGGAGCGAGCGCAATCACGAACAGCGGCTGCTCGGACTGGAACCAGCTCGACGGAAACGTCCATCCGAGGATGGAGAGGCGCGTGTGGTGATCGGCGAAGAGTGTGAGAGTCGATCCGGCCTGCTCGAAGACGCTCCAGAAGATCAGCGCGAAAAGAAAGAGCACGCAGATCGCGCCGATGCGTCGCCAGTCGGATGGCGTGAGCGGCTCGTTCGCGACATCGTCGACGGCGCGTTCGCGCGACGGTGTCGACTCCGGCAGATGGTTGCGTCCGAGGACGTATTGCGTCACGCCGATCAGCATTCCGGCGCCGGCCGCGCCAAAGCCGTAATGCCAATTCAGTTTCTGTCCGAGGAAGCCGCAAACGATCGGCGCCGTCATGGCGCCGAGGTTGATGCCCATATAGAAAAGCGAGAAGCCGGCGTCGCGGCGCGCGTCGTCGGGCTTGTAGAGGAAGCCGACCATCGTGCTCACGTTCGGCTTGAGCATGCCCGTGCCGAGGACGATGAGCGCCAGCCCGAGGAAGAAGGTCGGAAGCGTGGGCATGGCCATCGAGAAGTGGCCGAGGGTGATCAGGATCCCGCCGCAGAGCACCGATCGGTAGTGGCCGAGGACGCGGTCCGCGAACCAGCCGCCGGGGATCGACGATGCGTAGACCGCCATCGTGTAGAGGCCGTAGATCGTGGCCGCGCGGCGCGTGGTGAATCCGAGGCCGCCGCCGGCGATCGGCGCGACCATGAAGAGGAGGAGCAGCGCGCGCATGCCGTAGTAGCTGAAGCGCTCCCACATTTCGGTGAAGAAGAGGGTGGAGAGACCGCGCGGATGGCCGAGCATCCGCGGACGGTAGTTGTCGTGCGCGACGCGACGATGCGCGATGGCACTAGCGGTCGATCAGCGGAACGAAAGGGCTTTATCCGCAGATGACGCAGATGGGACGAGATTAGACCTCCATGCCCGTCACTTCGCGGATGCGCGTCCGATACCTGCGGCTCATCGTCAGCTTCGTTCCGTCGCGGAGGACGACGAAGACGCCGCCGCCGAAGCCGCGATGCATCTCCTGGATGCGCTTCACGTTGACGATCGTTCCGCGATGGATGCGCAGGAAGCGACGGGTGTCGAGCCGTTCTTCGACGTCACCGATCGACTCGCGCACGAGATGCGCAGCACCGGCCGAATGCAGCCGGACGTACTTTCCTTCCGCTTCGATCCAGTCGACCTCGGGCACGGCGAGGAGGAACGTGCGGTCGCGTTGTTTGACGACGAAGTGATCGAGCGGCTTTTTCTCCAGCATCCGTTCCAGCAGCCGCAGGATCCGCACCTCGGCATCCGCTTTCGGCTCGGTCATCTGTTTTTTCGCGCGCCGCAGCGCCTCGGCGAACCGCTTCCGGTCGAACGGCTTCATCACGTAGTCGATCGCCTCGACCTCGAACGCGCGCACCGCGTATTCATCGTGCGCGGTGATGAAGACGACCATCGGGAGGCGCTCGCCGCGAAGCCGATGCAGGACCTGAAACCCATTCGCGCCCGGCATCTCGACGTCGAGAAAAACTAAATCAGGCTTGTGCTTGCGGACCGCGGCGATCGCTTCCGCGCCGTTCGCGCATTCGCCGACGACGTCGATCTCGGCGTCGTCCGCAAGCAGCGCACGAACTTTCTCGCGCGCCAAACGCTCATCATCGACGATCAGCGTCCTGATCGAACGCATCACGCGCTCCCGGTGTGAAACGGAATCACCATCTCCACCACGAATCCGCCTGCCGGCGAGTCGGCGAAGGTGAATCGCTGCGCGGTTCCGTACAGACGCTCCAGCCGCGCGCGTGTATTCGCAAGTCCGATGCGTTCGCGAGGATGCCGCTCCTCCGAACCGGAGCCGACGCCGTCGTCGGTGACGGAGATGTGCAGCGAGCCGGCGTCGCGGCGCGCGGCGATGGCGATCGATCCCCCCTCCGGCCGCGAGGCGATGCCGTGATGGATGGCGTTCTCGATCAGCGGTTGCAGCGCCAGCGTCGGCACACGCGCGTCGCCGATGTCGCGCGCGACGTCGACGCTGATGGTGAGCCGATCCTCGAAACGGATTTTCTCGATCTCCAGGTACCGCCGAATGAACTCCAGCTCCTCGAAAAGCGTCACTTCCTGATCGAGCTCACGGTCGAGCGTGAGCCGCAAAAAGTCGCTGAGACGCGCCAGCATCGTGTCGGCCATTTCGACGTCGCTGTACATGAGCGACGAAATCGAATTCAGCGTGTTGAAGAGAAAGTGCGGCTTGAGCTGCATCTTCAGCGCCTGCAACTGCGCGCGCGAAAGCTCCGCCGCCAGTTGCGCGCCGCGCAGCTCGCGGTCGCGGTACTTCACGTAGTAATCGAACGCGAAGTAGGCGAAGAGGATCATCCAGTACGTCGGAAGGCTCGACTGAAAGTTGACGACGAACGAGTAGCGGACTCCCGTCCAGAACGCGCCGGCGCCGCGCAACTGCAGCAGCGTGAGGATGGCTTCGCCGACCACGATCTGGATTGCCGTCAGAATCGCACTGGCCAGCGCGTGCGCGATGAACGAGATGCTCCAGCGTCCGCTTTCGAACCGGAATCGCCGCGCCATCATCACCACCAGCGGCGTCGTCACGGCCCAGAGGTAGTAGTAGGTGAGGTTGATGCCGATGGCCTGACTCCAGCGCAGCGGCGGCGTGATGGCCGGATTCCAGTACGCCTGCATCGCGAAGTACAACCCGATCACGGTGCCGGCGAGGAAGACGAAAAACGCGATGCGGACGCGGCTCACGAAATTGATGATAGCCCTGCGACCACGGCCGTTTTGCGCGCATGTGCTGCGCGTTGCCCGCGCTCCCACGCCCCGCGACCGCTCGTTCCGGAATTCGACCGCTCGTGCCCTTTTATCTGCGATCCATCTGCGTCATCTGCGGACTAACATCTCTCTGTGACCGATCTCGACTTCCTCACCTTCGATCCCGACTTCAATTCGCCGCAGGTGATCGCCGCGTACGACGAGGTCGCTCTCTGGTCGGCGATGTTCGGACTGCTGCTGCTCGACGAAGTGCCGCTGACGAATGTGACGAACGCGCTCGATGTCGGCTGCGGTACCGGCTTTCCGCTGATCGAACTCGCCGAACGCCTCGGCGATCGCGCGCACTTCCACGGCATCGATCCGTGGAGCGGCGGCCTCAAACGCGCCGCCGAAAAAATCGCCAGCCGTGGAACGCGCAACGTGACGTTGCACGAAGGAAGTGCCACCGCGATGCCCTTCGCCACCGCGACGTTCGATTTGATTGTCTCCAATCTCGGCGTCAACAATTTCGACGACCGCGCCGCCGCCATCCGCGAATGCCGCCGTGTCGCCAAGCGCGGCGCCACGCTGGCGCTGACGACGAATCTGCAAGGCCACATGCGCGAGTTCTACGACGTCTTCGCAGAAGTCGTGCGCGATGACGCTGAGGCATCGAAGCGGCTCCGCGATCACATCGAACATCGCGCGACGATCGCCAACGTCCGCGAGCTCCTCGAAACCGGCGGCTTCGCAATCACGCGCGTCGTCGAACGCGAATCCGTCATGCGCTTCGCGAGCGGCACCGCTCTTCTCAATCACTACTTCATCAAGCTCGGCTTCCTCGACGCGTGGAAGAAAGTCGTCCCCGGCAACGAGCGCGACGTCTTCGGGCGGCTTCGCAGCAAGCTCGACGAGCGCGGCGAGCTGCGACTGACGATCCCGATGGCGTACGTCGAAGCAACCGCAGCGTAGACGCGGAGAGCCGGCTCTCCGTATCCCTTCCAATGCCGGAGTACTGCGACACGAACGAGCTCGACGAGCTGCGGCGGAAGCTTCTGTGGCGCGGACCTTCGCCCAGCACCGATCGCTTCCTCAGCGTCTTCATGGATCAGAACAACAAGTGCAACCTGCGTTGCCAGATGTGCGGCTTCAGCGATCCCCGCGTGACCGCGCTCGCGAAATACGACCTGCCGCGCTGGGCCTACGATCGGATTGCCAGTGAGCTTTTCCCGCGCGCGAATTACGTCTGCCTGTCGCTCATGACGGAGCCGTTCATGACGCGCGATTTTCCGGAACGCCTGGCCGCGCTGCGAACCTTCGGCGTACCGTTCAGCGATGTGATTACGAACGGGACGATCATGACCGAGGAGTCGATCGCGATGATTCTCGACTCCGGACTCACGCGACTGATCGTGTCGATCGACGGCGGGACGAAAGAGATTTTCGAGGCGGTGCGCATCGGCGCGAACTTCGAACGCGTCATTGCAAACTTCACATTGCTGCGGATCCGGCGGCGTGAACGGAACGCAACCCTTCCGCGCCTGCGCATCAATCACGTTCTCTCCGAGCTGAACATCGATCATTTCGACGCCTTCCTCGCGCTCGTCGAAGTGCTCGAAGCCGAGGAGGTGGCCGTGCGAACCGTGTCGCGCATGAGCGAGGCCGTCATCCAGGAAAGCACGAACCCGGCGTTCTGGGACAAGGTCCGCATCGCTCGCGTGAAGCTGGCCGCGTTCTGCGCGCGAACAGGAGTCGTCGATGCCGCCTTTCTTCGCGACCGCCACTCGAGCATCGATCTCTTCACCGACGCCGGCGAAAAACTGATCTGCCGTACGCCCTGGACTACGATCGCCGTTCATCCCAATGGCGACGTTTACCCGTGCATGGCCTGGTCCCGTCCTCCCATCGGCAATCTCGCGCGGCAGACGTTCGACGAGATCTGGAACGGCGATGCGCTCGTCGCGCTTCGCGACGAATTCGAACGCGTTCAACCGGGCCTCGACTGCCTGAACTGCACCATTCGCCGCTCCGCGAACGATCCCGACGACGACTTTTTTTATCGCAAGCTCGCGGCGCCGGCGGTCGCCTAGGAATCCGTGCGACAGCATCGAAACAACTCCCTTCGGACGGAGCCTTGGGCAACCTACGCCGTCGGCCGTGCCGACTACTTATCGATCATGCCCGCCTTCGTGGCGCGGTCGAAGACCCATCGCGAGTTCTCTTTGACCATGCGCACGAGAAACAGCGCGTTCTGATTTTCGAAGAGCTCACCTTCGAGATTTACGATCGCGCTGTCGCCGCGCTGCTCGCCGCCGGTGATCTTGCCGGCCTTTTTCGGAAGCCAGAAGCCGAGGGTTTGGATGGCATCGTCGAGGTTCTCTTTCGGTGTGCGGTAGGACTCGTCGAACGATTCGACGTTTTTCGCGCTGACGTTGGTCTTGATGCCTTCCCAACTCTTCTTCGCGATCGCTGCTTGTAACGCTTTGAGCGCTTTGCCCGGTTCGCCGCCGTCCGCCGGAAGTTTCGTTCCCGCCGGCGGGCGCGTGACCTCGGTCGAAAACTTCAGGTCGATCGTGTACTCATCGCCGTCCATCGTCTTCAGCGGTTTCGGTGAGAAGAGATGGCCGGCCACTTTGTCGCGCGTGTTCGCGGTCATGTCCGCGGTCATGCGGCTGCCGCTCATTTCGATGTACTGCGTCATCGTTTCCGAGTAGGTCGCGTTCATGCTGACGTCGTTGTCGGGGCGCACCCACAGCAGCACGTAGTTGTGATCGCGCAGGGCCTTCTGGTTGATGACGTTGGTATGCGGATCGATCTCCGCCGCGGCTTCGACGACGTCGATCGGCTCCTCGGAGAGCACGACTTCGACGGCGGTCTTGCGCGCGTCACGCTGATCGTGCGTTTCGTAGGCGGCCGCGTATTTGGGTTTGATCGGAGGCCGCTTGCCGGCGGTGAATTGTCCCGAGGCGTCGCCGCCGAGGACGACGACGGGATGCAGGAGAACGACGAGCGCGGCGATTTGTTTGAGCGGCATGCGTGGAACCGTAAGTCCGCAACGTGCGCCGGTCAAGTCATACTCTCCGCGCATGAGCATCTTCCTCGGCCTGCTCTTCGGATCGATCGGCACGGTCTACATGATTTGGGGCAAACGGCAGTCGAGCGTGATGCACATCGTGGTCGGCGCGATTCTTCTCGTCTATCCGTACCTTTTTACAAATGCGATTCTTATCTTCGTCACCGGCGCGATCCTCACCGCGATTCCGTATGCTCGCCATCGGGGATTGATCTGATGTCGGACTACCTTCCGCTGACCTGTCCGTATTGCGGCGAGCCGGTCGAACTGGCGGTCGAGGACACCGGCTGGAGCCGCCAGTCGTTCGTGCAGGATTGCCCGGTCTGTTGTCAGCCGTGGCAGGTCGAGCTCACGCGCGACGCGTACGGCGACTGGAGCGCGACGCTGCGCACCGACAGCGAGTAATCAATCCGGATTCGTGGCCCACACCGACAGTTCTGTGATGAAGCCGCGGTCGTCCATCTCGAGCATCGACAGCGCGGCATGCGCGATTTCGATGGCGCGCAGTTTTCGTTCGCTCTGCGGACGTCCGCCGCGGAAGAACTCGGTCTGCACTTCGCTCGGGTTGATCTGCATGACGCGGACGTCGTGCTTGCGAAGCTCGGCGCGCCAGCACTCAGTCATGCCGGACAGCGCGAATTTGCTGGCGACATAGGCGGTGCCGCCGGCGAAGCCGCGCACACCCGCGGACGAGGAGATGTTGATGATGTTGCCGCGTTTGCTTCCGATGAAATGGCGGGCCGATTCGCGCGCCACGACCATCGCGCCGAAGACGTTTGTGGCGAAGACGCGCTGCATCTCGGCGAGGTCGAGATCGACGAGCGGGCCGAACGAACCGAAACCGGCGTTGTTGACGAGGACGTTGTAGTCGGGGAGGAGCTCGATGGTTTTCCCCACCAGCGCGATCGCATCATCTTCGATGCTGACATCGGCGCGGATTCCATGCGCGCCGATCGATTTTGCTGCCGCAATCGCTTTCGCTTCATCGCGTCCACACAACACGACCTCGGCGCCGCGTTCCTTCAGCTGTTTTGCGATTTCGAATCCGATTCCGGAACTGCCGCCGGTGACGAGCGCGCGAACGTCGGAGAGTTTCATGCGCCGATTCTATGTCTCACCTGCAGCCGCGCGCTGCTTCGACGGGAGCGAAGGCGGTCGGGAAGAGCGCGTGTGCGGCGCGGGCATGTTCGCATCGTACGCGGCCACCGATGCGTGCGAGGCGCATCTGCAGGCGGTAGCTTCCCGGATCGATCTGTGCGGCGCGGACGAGAGATGTGCGGTCGCTGCGCGTGGCGAAGATGTCCATGGCCACGATCTGGCCGGTCGTGCGAACGACGGCGACGGCCGAGATCACGACGACGCCGATGAAAACGAACCGCCATTCAGGCCGCGACGGCGTTTCGCGCGGAACTGACAATGCGCCGACCGCGGTCCAGACGAGATAGGCGGGGATGGCCAGGAGCAGCACGGCGTCGAACACTCCGGCAACGACGGCTCCGGCGATGATGCCGAGGAGTGCGGTGGCGGCGAGTGCATCCTGAACGTCGATGGCGCGGCGGAGGTCGCGAACTGCAGCCGTTGTCAGGCCGAGGAACGCGAGCGCGAGGAGGACGAACGCGGCGATGCCGCGCTCCGAGATGGCGGCGATCCAATCGCTGCTCGGCCACGGATTCGCAGTCATCCCGCGATCGTTCGGATCGCGCGACGGATCGTTGCGCGCGGCGCGCAGCGGGTATTCGACCGGCCAGTTTCCCGGGCCGGCGCCGAGGAGCGGATGATGAAGCGTCATCAGCAGCGAGTAGCCGTACTGCACGAGCCGCCCGCGTCCGCTCCCCTCCGAATATCCGGCGATGTTGCGGACCGAATCGAGATACGGATTGCGTCCATGCCAGTGCAGCGCGTTTGGAAGCGCCAGCGACAACGCCACGCATGCGGCGGAGAGCGCAACGACGCCCGCAAGTCGTTTCCAGATTGCGCGTTCGCGTCGCAGCGGCGCGGAGATGAGCATTGCCACGATCAGCACCAGCATCACGGCGGCGAACGCCAGCCACGCCGCGCGCGAGCGCGTGAGCACCAGCGCCGCCACGGTCAGCGCGGCGCCAACCGCCCATCGGAGGTAGACGCCGCGTCGCTGCGCTCGGAACGCGCAAAGGAGCAGCAGTGGAAATCCGAACGCTGCGACGTGCGCAACGAAGTTGCGATTGCCGAGCGTCCCGCCCGGCGCGCGATTCACCGAAAAGAAATCGATGTCGAGTCCGTAGGTCTGCAGCAACGAGGTCGCCGCCGCGGCGACGACCGCCAGCGCAAGCGCGCCGAGGAGCGGGCGGGCCAGGCCGGCTTCGCGAATCGTGCGCGCGATCCAGAAAAGCAGAATGCTCGACGCCGTTACCGCCAACGCGCGAAAGGCCAGCCAGCGATTCGTGGCGAACAACGCGGAGAGCGCGCTCAAGCCGAGGTAGCCGGCCAGCAACAGGTCGACGCGGGTGATGCTCATCCGCCACAGCGCGCGCATCGCGAGCAGCCCGGCCAGCGCCGCGGCGAGATGCAGTACCAACTCCTTCGGAACGAAAAAGCGATCGAGCTCGAAGGCGTGAAAGGTCGTGACGGCGAAGACTACCGCGGTGGCCCCAGCCTGCACGATGCGAAGCGCGAGACTTCCGCTCCGCTTCGGCTCAATGTCGACGACGGTCATCAACCGTGATTGTCCGTCAGGTCTGCTTCTGCCGCCGCCAGAAAAGAACCACCGGAATGATCAGCGTGGTCAGGAACCACTGCCAGTACGATCCGACAAACTGCGAGAAGGAACGACCGGCATTCGCGCTCACGTGAACTGGCCAGCGTTTGGCGATTCCCTTCACCTTTCCGTCGATCTCGACGTAAACCGTGGCCACCAAGTCGCGGTTGCCGCTCTCGATCGGCGTGACCTGCCATGACCACTCCGTAAAGGAGCCGCCCCCGATCATCTGTTCTTCGTTCGAGTTGCTTTGAATCGTAAAGCCGGTTCCGGCCAGCGTTGCGCGCATCGTCGGTGTGAGGTGAATGCTCGCCGTGAAAGTCTGGCCGCCGGTCGGCAAATCGGAAGAAATCCCCTTGTTCTCTTTCACCGGGGCGATGCGCAGAACGAATGATTGCGGTACGGCGACGCGCATCTGACGCGGCGCGCTGATCAGCAACTCGCCGGGATTGAGGTCGCGGAACCTACGATCGATATCGCTCCATAACTGCCCTTCCGTCGTCGTCGGATCGTGCTGATGCTCGGTCGTGGTCACGGTACCCGTCGTTGCCGTGGTCATCGCCGCGGTTTCGGTTCTGGTCGTAGTGGGCAGAATGTCAATCTCCTCCACGGGCAGCGTCGCCGTCGGGATCACTGGAGGTGGAGGAGCCGGCTGCGCCTCGGGAACGGGAGGCGTCGGCGGCTGCGGCTGTAGCGGGTGCGGAGGCGGATGGAAAATAGTCACCGGCGGACGCGCCGCCGTCTGCATGTGCGCCGACATGCGATGTCTCATCGCCGCTTCCTCGGGCGTCCCCTTAATCGCTCCCTGCCGCTGCGATTGCCGCCATTCCGCGAACGCGTTCGACGTCTGATGCAACTCGTCGTACGCGACGCCGAGCCAGTAGTGCGGAAAGTAACCCGGCCGCTCGCCGGGATCTCGCGCGATGGCCTGACGAAAATCTTCCGCGGCCTGATCCCATTGCTTCGCGTCCGCGGCCGCGATGCCAGCCTTGTAACTCTGCGCCGCCGTCTGCACCACGAGAACATGCGGATCGACGCGCAGTTGCGTCGAGCGCGTCTGACCGAGAATCGCGAGCAGCGGGAGAACGAATCGCAATGCCATAACTGGGAGAGTATGCGGGAGGACAGAGTCCTACCCCGAATCGATCGCAGGAACCAAATCATCCGCATTCGCGTCCCACCACAAACCGACTGCTGGAGGTACGAATGACCCGGAAGCTCCTGCCCGCGCTGTTCATCGTCGCCCTAGTCGCTGCAAACGCCGACGCCGGCGATCTCGTTCGCGGCGTCCGCTACAAACTCTCGGCGGGTGATCTCGCCAGCGGGATGGCCGCGGTCGAGGACTACAAACGCGCCACCGGCGTCGATGCCGAATATCTCGACGCGGTCGGCTGGCTCGCGCGCGGCGCCGAAATGCAGCGGCGGCCGGAACTGGCGAAAGAGTTCGTGGCCGAGCTGCGGCGCGAGATTCCGGCCGAGAAGGCGGAGCTCATCGTCCCGCTGGGTGCAGCGATCGAAGTCGAGGCGCGGCTGATCGCGTCACAGACAGGCCGCGGCGCGGCAATCCGATTTCTCGAAAGCGAGCTCGCGCATGCGAATGCGGTCTCGCTCCGCTCGCGCATCAACAAGAACATCAACCTGCTGTCGCTGGAAGGAAAGCTGGCGCCCGCACTCGACACCGCGAACGTCATCGGCGCGCCGGCTCCGTCGCTCGCGTCGCTGCGCGGCAAACCGGTGCTGATGTTTTTCTTCGCGCAGGGCTGCGGCGACTGCAAGGCGCAGGCGCCGTCGCTCACGCGCGTCTGGCAGAAATACAAAACGAGCGGCCTGGCCCTGATCACCGCCACGCGGCTCTACGGATCGCTCGACGACAAACCGGCCACTCCTGATTTGGAAACAGCCAAGATCGAGAGCGTCTGGAAGGATCTGTACGCCGGCCTCGAAGGCGTTCCCGCGATCATCGATACGGAAACGTTGGTCCGCTACGGTGTCTCGGCGACGCCGACATTCGTCCTGCTCGACCGCAAGGGAATCGTGCGGCTGTACGCGCCGACGCGCCTATCCGAGACCGAGCTGTCGCGCCGCATCGACGAGGTGCTGGCCGAAGCGCCGTAGAATCAGCGGATGAATGAACGCGTTCGCGGCGCAGGCGGCACCAGCGGCGGCATCGGCATTTTCCTCATCGGCTTGGCGATGGCGGTGGCCGGAGGGTGGCTGCTCACAAACCAGGTCACCGTCACCTCCGGTTACTGGCAGTGGGGCGGCTACAACTCCTTCGGGCTGTCACTGATCCCGCTCATAGTCGGAATCGCCTTCCTCTTCTTCAACGGCCGCTCGGTCATCGGATGGCTTCTCACGCTCAGTGGCACGGTCATCATCCTGGCCGGCATCATCACGAATCTCGAGATCTACTTCCGTCCGACGTCGCTTTTCAACACGCTGATGATGCTGGCGCTGTTAGCCGGTGGCATCGGGCTGGTGGCGAGGTCGCTCAAGGCTCGCTGAACCAGGTGTAGAGACGAGATACCCGATTCGTTTCTTCTCGGTCGCAGGCGGCTGGATCAGACCGCGGATCGCGTCAAAGACGATCTGGAACTTGCCGTCGTAAAGCTCCTCGAGTTCGTCGATGCGTTTCGCGAGATCCGCGTGCTCCGAAATGATGCGCCGTAGGTGAACGAACGCCCGCACGATCTCGATGTTTACGCTGATCGCGCGGTTGCTGCGCAGCACGCTGGAGAGCATCGCAACGCCGTGTTCGGTGAACGCATACGGAGCGCTGCGGCGACCGCCACGAATGTTTGAGATCACAATTTGTGATCTCAAACTCGCGAATTCACGCTTCGTAAGTTGAAACATGAAATCGCGCGGAAACCGAGTCCTGTTGCGGGTTACCGCCTGAATGAGCGCGCGCGTTTCGACTTCGTAAAGGTCGGCGAGATGAACGTCGAGGATCACTTTCTGACCGCGGATCAGAAAGATGGTTTGGCGAATTCGTTCGGCGATTGCTTTCGTTTTTGCAGTCATCGTTTTCTCCTTCGTTCAGTGACCGGACGATTGCTTGTGCGGCCGTGCGGCTTCGCGCGGCGCGCAGTCGGGGCAGGCGAGGATCTCGCGGAGAAACGCTTCGGTGATCTCATCGGGAAGGTTGTCGTTGATGTGAATGCGTCCGCCGCGGCGCTCGATCTCGGCTTTGAGTCTTCTGATGGTGTCGTTCATAGACACTCCTTTCGCCACCGAGGCTCCCTCGGAAAAATGCGCAGAGCAACTTTTCTACTGTGAGTGGAGTGCTATGCGTCGCCGCGCGCGACCAACGCCGCAGCGGCGAGGTCTCCGGTGACGTTGAGGACCGTGGAGAAGGCGTCGGGGAACGCGTCGACAGCGATGAGGAGGCCGATGCCTTCGGCGGGCAATCCGATGGCGAGAAAGAGCGGCGTGAGCATGATGAACGCGCCGCGCGGGATGCCGGGAACAGCGAAGGCGAGGAAGATCGCAGCGAAGGCGATCATGGCTAGGCCGCCCGCGTGCAGAGGGATTCCGTAGAACCAGCCAACGAAGAGCGCGCCGACAGTCCAGGACAACGGCGCGGCGATTTTGAATGTGGAAACGGCCAGTGGCAGGACGAAGCCGGCGGTGGTCGGCGACATATCGAGTCCGCGCTCCGCGCTTTCGACGAGTGCCGGCAGCGACGCGATCGAGGAGCTGGAGCTGAACGCGATGAGCTGCGACGGAAGCGCCGCGCGGCCGAAACGCCGCATCGGAATTCCTGCGAAGATTCTGACCACAGGGTAGAGAAGCAGCGTCACGAGTAGACATCCCGCGGAGTAGGCGATGACGTAGAAGCCGATCGCGCCCGCCAGCGCGGTGCCGGCGTGCGTTGCCAGCGGCAGCACAAGTGCGAAGACACCGATCGGGGCGAGCATCACTACCCATCGCACGAGCGTGAGCATCGCGTCGCCGAGGGCCTGGAAGAATCGGGTGAGTGTCGTGCCCGTTGGCGGTGCGCTGCTTGCGACTGCAAGCGCAAACAGCAGAGTGAAGAGGATCAGCGGCATCATCGCGCCCGATGCGGCGGCGGCGATCGGGTTCGACGGCAGCAGTGACGTAACCCACGCTCCGAATGTTTGCGACTGGCCGCCGGCGGCAAGCTCGCCCGCGGCTTCGGCGGCGCCGGGCGGGAGTTGTGGCGCGCCGAGACGTTGCGGGAGGAGGCGGAAGAGCGCGGGACCGAACGGCATCACCACGATTGCGGTTCCGGCCAGCAGCAGCACGAAGACGATCAGTGTCCGTCCGCCGAGGCGGCCGACTGCTTTGATGTCGGAAGCCGAGGCGACGGCGGTGATGACGAGCGAAATCACCAGCGGGATTACGGTCATGCGGATCGCGTTGACCCAAAGCGTTCCGATCGGCGCGATTGCATCCGCAGCGCGAATCAGTGCCTCGTTGTGCGATGCGGCGATGGCGATGCCGGCAGCGATGGCAATACCGAGGGCGCCGAGAACGCGCGTGCTTTCTTTCATAGCAGTGATCACATCATCAGGTCGCCGCCGTTGATATCGAACGACGCGCCAGTGATGTATCCAGCCTCCTCGGATGCAGCAAAGCAGATCAAATCGGCCACTTCGAGCGATGTGCCGAGGCGCGGGACGGGGTAGCTGGCGGCGAGCCGCGTGAGTAACTCGTCCGAGGCGTTTTCGCGCGTCAGTTCGGTGTCGATCATGCCGGGACAGACGGCGTTGACGGTGATGCCGAACGGTCCGAGCTCTTTCGCTGCCGCGCGCGTGAGGCCGAGGAGTCCAGCCTTCGACGCCGTGTAGTGCGCGCCGCCGAGCGTGCTGACCATGCGGCCGGCGGAGGAGGAGATATTAATGATGCGCCCGTAGTTTTGCGCCTTCATCGCGGGCAGCACCGCTTGCGTCAGCAGGAACGGCGCGGTGAGGTTCACCTCGAGCGCTTGGCGGAACTCCTCGACGGAAAGCCTCGGAAATCGCGTTGATCGTGCGAAGGCGGCGTTGTTGACGAGGATGTCGATCCGTCCGAATCGTTCGAGCGTGATGCGGACAATCTCCTCGGGGACGCCGGGCGCGGTGATGTCGCCGGGCACTGCGATCGCTCGCTCGCCAAGCGAACTCGCGAGCGATTCGGCGCGATCGCGATCGCGCACATTTACGGCCACGGATGCGCCGCGTTCGTGCAGGCGTTCGGCGGCTGCGCGTCCGAGGCCGCGTGCCGCGCCGGTGATGATCGCAACCCGTCCGTTGAAATCGCTCATGGGAAGGCGGGAGAGTATGTTCGAAACGTCGCCGACTCGCCGCAACTTTGTGCGCGCCGATCTCGTATTCTTCCGCTGCCCATGCGTAGACGCCTGATCCTCATCTTCCTCGTACTTTTTTCGACCGTAGCGGCGCGCGCCGCGAACTGGCCGGAGCATCCGGTTCTGCACGCCGTGCGCGCGACGCAATCGCCTGTCGTCGACGGCGATCTCTCCGATCCGGCGTGGCAGAAGGCGCCGGAGTTCACTGACTTTACGCAGCACGATCCTGACGACGGCAAGGCGGGAACGATGCCGACGAGCGTCCGCATCGTGTACGACGATCACGCTATCTACTTTGGCGTGAAGATGACCGATCCGCAGACGCCGACCGGGCTGCTGGCGCGCCGCGATAACTTCGTCCAGAGCGATTTTCTGTCGATCAATCTCGATCCGCGGCACGACCGGCTTTCGGGGAACGCCTTCACGCTGCAGCCGGCGGGTGTGCAGGTGGACACGATTCTCTACAACGACATCGGTGAGGATCCGAGCTGGGATGGCGTATGGGATTCGGCGGTCAAGATCGTGCCCGACGGTTGGGTGGCCGAGGTGCGGATTCCGTATTCGCAGTTGCGGTTTCCGGATAAGCCGGTGCACGTGTGGGGCGTCAACATCACGCGGCGCACGGTGCGCAACAACGAGGTCGTGCGCATCGTCAACACGAAGAAGGGCGAGACCGGATTTGTCTCGCATTTCGCGGACATCGACGGGCTGGAAGGGATTCATCGCGGCAAGCCGCTGGAGCTCGTGCCGTACAGCGTGGCGCGATCGGATCTGCTCACGCGCGCGGACCGCACCAATCCGTTTCTCCAGCGCAGCGACTACAAAGCCGACGGCGGGCTCGATGTGAAGTACGCGCTGACATCCGACCTCACGCTCACCGGCACGATCAATCCTGATTTCGGACAGGTCGAAGTCGATCCGGCGGTCGTCAATCTCAGCCAGTTCGAGACGTTCTATCCGGAGAAGCGGCCGTTCTTCACGGAAGGACTGAACATCTTCCGGTTCGGCGACACGCCGGCGCCCAGCCATTTCAACTTCATCTTTCCGCCCAGTCTTTTCTACACGCGGCGCATCGGCCGCGCGCCGCAGGGATCGCCCGACGCTGACTTCGCCGACATCCCCTCCGAAACCACCATCCTCGGCGCGGCGAAGCTCACGGGAAAGGTGGGCGGCTTCTCGGTCGGCGTTCTCGACGCGCTCACGGCGGCCGAGCACGCGCGCTTCGTGAACGGGACGACGTTCGGCCGGCAGCAGGTCGAGCCGATGACGAACTACTTCATCTCGCGCGGCACGAAGGATATCGGCGATGGTTCGCGCGTCGGATTCATGCTCACGTCGGTGAACCGCCGCGTGCCGGACGAGTTGTCGTACCTGCGCGATTCAGCGGTGTCGGGCGGCGTCGATGGCTATACAAGCTTTCAAAAGAAATCGTGGATCCTCGAAGGATCGCTGGTCGGATCGGAGATCAAAGGGAGCGCGCAGTCGATCGCCATCGCGCAGACTTCATCGTCGCGTTACTACCAGCGTCCTGACTCGGAGAATGTGCACTTCGATCCGACGCGCACGTCGCTGGAAGGGTGGGGCGGACGCGCCATGATTTCGAAGGCCACGGGATTGTGGCGGCCGATCGTGCAGGTGCAGGCGTTCTCGCCGGGTTTCGAGACGAACGACACCGGCTTCATGCAGCGGACGGACGTGATCTCGTCGACCGCGATCATGCAGTACGTCAATGAGAATCCGTCGAAGCATTTCCGCGAGAAGAACCTTTGGATGGGCACGTGGGAGAACCGCAATTTCGACGGCAACACGTTGGAGCGCGGCATCTTCGCTGATTCCTTCGGCACGTTTTCGAACTACTGGAACGCGCGCGCCAACCTGTTCCTGACTTCGGGTGCGTTCACGGACCGGCTCACGCGCGGCGGGCCGCTGGCGCGCACGCCGTCGAGCTGGAGCTCCGATCAGAGTTTGGGAAGCGACGACAGAAAGACGGTGTCGTTCAGCATCAACACGCACGCCGACGGCAGCGACGATTCGTCCTACAGCCGCAGCGCGGGGATTTCGCTGAACGCGCGGCCGCGGCCGAATCTGCAGTTGAGCGTGGGACCGACGTACTCGTGGTCGCACGATCACACCGCGTACCTGGCCACGATCGATGATGCCGCGGCGACGAAGACGTTCGGCCGGCGCTACGTTTTCGGTGATCTGGAGCAACGCTCGTTCGATCTGAGCACGCGGGCCGACTGGACGATCAATTCAAAACTCTCCTTCCAGCTCTATCTCCAGCCGTTTGTCGCGTCAGGCGACTACCACGACTACCACTCGCTCGTTGCGGCGCGAACGCGCGACTTCGAGCCTTACACGCATTCGCTCGGTAATCCGGATTTCAACTTCCGCAGCGTCCGTGGAAGTGCGGTCGTGCGGTGGGAGTTCCGTCCCGGCTCGGCGATGTACGTGGTGTGGAACGAGAATCGCGCGGACGTGGCGCCGATCGGCGACTTCCGCTTCCGCCGCGACCTGCGCGCGATTCCGACCGCGCCGTCGCACGACGTCTTTCTGGTGAAGGTGTCGTACTGGCAGCCGTTGTGAGCCTAATCGCAATCACCCGCGGTGTCAGTTCGACGATCGATGCGTGCGAGTTGACGCATGTGGCGCGAACGCCGATCGACGTCGAACTCGCGCGCGAGCAACACGCCGCGTACGAATCCGCCCTCGCATCCCTCGGCTGCGAGATTCGCCGGATTCCGGCCGACGATCGTTATCCCGACGCGGTGTTCATCGAAGACACGGCCATCGTCCTCGATGAGCTGGCGGTGATCACGCGTCCCGGTGCGGAGTCGCGCCGGGGAGAGCTCGATGCGGTCGCCGCGGTCCTCGGTGAGTATCGAACGCTCGTGCGCATCGAAGGTCCGGCGACGATCGACGGCGGCGACGTGCTGCAACTCGATGACGTTCTCTACGTCGGGCGTACACCGCGAACGAGCGACGAAGGGATCGCGCAACTTCACGAACTCATTGCGCCGTACGGTTATCGCGCGATCGGCGTCGACATCGACGGATGCCTGCATCTGAAGTCGGCGGTGACGCGCGTTGGTGCCAATACGCTGCTGTTGAACCGGCGATGGGTCTCACCGTCGATCTTCGACGGCTGGCGGATCATCGACGTCGATGATGCCGAACCGGCCGCTGCGAACGCGCTGCGGATCGGCGACAGCGTGATCTTCCCCGAGGAGTTGCCGCGGACGCGGCGGAAGTTGGAAGCCGAGGGGATTGAGGTGATCGCGGTACCGGCAGGGGAGCTGGCCAAGGCGGAAGGCGGCGTGACCTGCTGCAGCCTGATTCTTCAGCGCGCGTAGTGCGGGACGCCCGCACTACGGTTCATCGTGCCGTTCGAGATTCTCGCGATCCCACTTGCCGGCGTTCGCCGCAGCCTCATACGTCGATTGGCAGAATCGGAGAAGCGCGTCCTCCGGGTCGGGCGCGTTGCGGACGTCGTCATGCGCGAGAACGAACAGGGATAGTTTGTCGTCGTAGACCGCTTCGGCCGGTTCGACCTTCGCATCCTTGAAGCCGTCCGGCTGCGGCGCCGCATAGGCATAGAACGCTGGCGCATCGTTCATCCCGCCGGGCCACCATCCGCAACTGCTCACTTCGTGCGAATAGGCCTCGCGCGTGATCACATCAGCAGACGGATTGTCGGGCGCGCGGCGGCCGGAAAATCGCGTCACGGCCATGTCGAAGCTGCCCCAGAAAAAGTGGACGGGACTGCACTTGCCGATGAACCGCGCGCGGAAGCGGTTCAGGACGCGGTCGGTGAAGATGAGGATGCGCCAGAAGCGTTCGACGGCGTCGCGGTCGTACGACGCATGCTCCTCATCCTTTTCAAACGGAATCGGATTGTCGACCTCGGAGGGCATTGTCCAGATCTTGACGTCGATACCGCATTGCCGGAGTGCGGTCATCGTCTCGGCGTAGAAATCGGCGACGGAGCGCGGCACAAGCGGTACTCGTGCGCCGCGGCCGTCGCTCGATCGAATGACGAGCTGGTGTTCGATGAAATCGAACTCGCAGTCGAAGACGCGGTCGCGGTAGGGGATGGACGACGTGGTCAGGCCGCGCGGACTCACGTACAGCGCCGTTTCCCACCAATGATTCACGCGCGGCGCGAGGGCGAGGCGGACCTTGCCGACGATCTGCATCCACATGTGCAGCGTGTCGCAAGTTGGTTTCCATTCGGGCAGCGGGAGCGGTTCGAGTGCGTCGGCCATCCGGCGATTATGAACCTGGCAAGGCGGTTGCGATAATGAAGCGCCAGCAGTCAACGGTCCTAAGGAGACAACATGAACAGCAGAAAGAACTTAGCAGCACAGGTGGCCGGTGCGATGGCGATCGCGGCGCTCGTGGGAACGTCCGCTTTCGCGGAAAGCCGTCACTCAGATGCGACGGATCGCGATCACGGCCGCCAATCGAGCAGCGACCGCGGCAGCCGCGACCGTGCCGCTCGTAGCGGCAGTGAGACGCAAACACAGGAACGGCACGACACCAACATCACCGCGCCGCAGACGTACCAGCGCGACCAGGCGCGCAACAACGGGAGCTGGCAGCGTGACAACAACACGCGGCAGCGTGACAACAACACGCGGCAGCGTGACGAAAGCCGCAACAACAACGGTAACAACAGCACGTGGCAGCGCGACCAGGCCCGGACCAACAACGGCACGTGGAACCGCAACGAGACCCGCAACAACGGGACCTGGAATCGCAACGAGTCGCGCAACAATGGCTCGTTCGAGCGCTCGCAGACGGAGTCGTACCGCAACAACAACCGTTCGCAGAGCTACCGCAACAACCGCCCGTCGTTCGACAGCCGCGGACGCCGCAGCGATTTCGTACAGGGCCGCGTCAGCCGCTTCGTCCACGAGCGCGGCGGATACCGCATCTGGGTCGACGGCGGCCGCTTCCCGGTCTGGATTCCGGAAGCGCGCATCGGCCTCTTCCCGCACCTGCGCATCGGTCTCTCGCTCCGGTTCGGCGGTTACTACGATCCGCTCGGTTACCTCGAGGCGTATGACTACTACAACGACGGTTACTACGGCGGCGGGTACGACGGTGGCGCGTACAGCTCCGGCCTGCTGCGCGGCGTCGTCGAAACGGTCGACTACCGCCGCGGCACGCTCGTTCTTCGCGACGACGTCTCAGGCAGCTTCGTGACCACGCTCATTCGCGACCGCCGTCTGGAAACGCTGCGCCCCGGCGACTACGCCGAGATCGCAGGCGACTGGACGCGTTCCGGCGTCTTCGAAGGAATCCGCCTCGAGGACACGCGGGACGGCCGCTACTGATTCAAATCACGCATTGACGTTCAAAGGCCGCCGCGGTTTGGCGGCCTTTTTCTTTGCGCGGATATCATCCGCGCCCGATGCCGAACCTGACGTGGCTCTACGCCGGTGCGATCTACGCCGCCGCCGTTGCCCTCGGCCGCCGCGCCGGCGCCGACCTGCCGAAACGCATCGCCTTCTTTTTCTTCGCGCTCGTCCTGCTCTTTTTCCGCGAGCCGCTGACGACCGACACCATCAACGCGCCAGTCGATTACTACGAGTCGCTGCCGCCGTGGGTGAACGTGATCAAGCATCCTCATCCGGTCAATCCGTTCGTTAACGACGTTGCGCTGCAGCTGGTGCCGTGGGCGCACGCGGTGCGCGAGCACTGGCGTTCATTCAACCCTCCGCTGTGGGAGCCGACCGCCGCGTCGGGATACCCACTCCTCGCGAACGGCCAGAGTCAGGCGCTGTCGATCCTGCGCCTTCTCGCGCTGCCGCTCGGCCTCGGCCACGCGCTCACGGCGGAAGCGGCGTGGAAGGTGTTGATCGCACTGACGTTCACGTTTCTCTTTTGCCGAAGGCGCGGCTACTCGACGACGGCCAGCAGCGTCGGCGCGATTGCGTACGGCTTTTCCGGTTTCATGCTGGTCTGGCTGCACTTCGGACATGCCACGGTCGCGGCGATGCTGCCGGCGGCGCTGTACGTCGTCGACCTGCTGGCGGAGCGCGTCACGGGCGGGAGATTCGCGTTCGCATCATTGATATGGGGCGTGATCCTCACCGGTGGACATCCCGAAACGGCGGCTTACGCGGGACTGCTGGCGGTGCTGTACAGCGGCTGGATTGCGTTCGTCGAGCGGCGGATCGATGCCTGGCGATTCATTCGCGCGAGCGGCGGGAGCGTCGTCGCGGGCGCGTTGCTGGCGGCGCCGTTTATGGTTCCGTTCGCCGAGGGGGTGAGGAAGTCGCAGAGGTTCTCGGCGCTGGCGGGGGCGCCGCATCCGATCGGCGTCCTGGCCGATTGGGCGTCGACGATCGCCACGCTGCAGCCGCACTTTTTCGGATTCGTTCCGTACGAGCAGCCGTGGGGACCGGCCATTCCTGAGGCGATCACCGGCTTCGCGGGGACGTTCGCGATTGCCGGCGCGATCGCGCTCCTCGTGCACGTCCTCGCGACGCGCGCGTGGCGCTCGCGCGAGGCGTTCGTGCTCGTTGCGCTGTTGATTTCGATCGGCGTCATCTACAGCTGGCCGGGCGTCATCCAGATTTTCAATCTCGTCTTCCGTCTCGCACCGGCGGCGCGGATGCGCTGTCTCTTCGCGCTGCTGACGTCGATTTCCGCAGCGGCTGCGGTGGATCTGATCGAACGAAACATCCGCCGTCCCGTGTTCATCGGTATTCTCGGAGCCAGCCTGCTGCTGCTGGCGATGACGACGTTTCCGTTCCCGACACCGTCGCATCGCGACACCGCCATGCTGGCGCTTCTGCCGGCGGTGGCGGTCCTCGCAGCCGCCACGGCCGCGACGCGATGGCGTGCAGCGATCCTCGTGCTGATGGTGGCTGCGATCGCGGAGCACATCCTGGTGTTCGGCGGCTGGAACGCCGTGCTGCCGGCATCGAAGCTCTATCCGGCGACGCCGATGATTCGCGAATTGATGCGGCTGAAAGCCGTTGCGCCGAAGAATGCGCCGTTTCGCATCGCCGGCTACAACGCCGACTTTTTCCCGAACCTATCGACGATGTACGGCCTCGAAGACATCCGCGCGCACGACCCGATGGAGTCGGCGCGCTACGTCGGCATGCTCGCACTCGTGGCCGGCTACGACACCTCGAATTACTTCGCGATGTGGCCGAACACGACCACGACGCTGCTCGATTACCTCAACGTCCGTTACTTCGTGACCGGCCCGGGCCGCGTGCTCGACCGGTCGCGATTCACGCAGGTGTACGACGGCGCCGACGGGCGCATCTTCGAGAACCACAACGTCCTGCCGCGCTTCTACACCACGCGCAACGTCGATGTGGAGTGGGACATGAAGCGTTTCGTTCCGCGGCTCGCCGCGACGACCGATTGGGCGCACGTGGCGGTGCTCGAAAATCTTCCGATCAAGGACAAGAAGATGCGCTCCGATCTGATCGCATCACATGGCGGTCCCAATGCCTCGGTGATCATCACCGCAGCAGCGGGCGATGCCTACGAGATGCACGTGACCGCTCCGCGCCACACGCTCATCGCCAGCAGCATCCCGTCGTGGCCGGGCTGGCACATTCGCGCGGATGGCAAGAACGTCTCGCCGCTCCGCATCAACGGCGCCTTCCTCGGCTTTCTCCTTCCGCCGGGCCATCACGACGTCCGCGTCTGGTACGCGCCGTGGTCGTTCCGCATCGGCGTCGCCATCTCGCTGATCACGATGATCGCGCTCGCGGTTGTCGCGCGGACTCGAATCGGTGAGCCGCGTCACGCAACCGCGTCCGAATTGCGGTAAAGTTCGCTTCCTCACACAACCCCACAGGAGAAAATGATGCGCAAAGTTCTGTTCGCGATTGCTGTAGTCACGCTGTTCGTCTCTTCGGCCTTCGCTGCCAAGCCGGTTCTGGCCGTCGCCGAGTTCCGCAATGACACGTCGGCAGGCTGGTGGTCTTCCGATGTCGGCAACGATCTGGCCGGAATGCTCGCCAACGAGCTGGCCAGCACCGAGAAGTTCAAACTCGTGGAGCGCCACAAGATCGGCGCCGTTCTCGACGAGCAGGATCTGGCCAGCTCCGGCCGCGTCAAGAAGTCGACCGGCGCGAAGCTGGGACAGATGACCGGCGCGCA
>JAXDIO010000144.1:0-22037 GCA_034663965.1 Thermoanaerobaculia bacterium
GGCTGGTCCACATTCGTTCCCCGCTCTCCGGGCAGAACGCGGACGAGACTTAAAAGGAGAGCTAAGCATGTAGTAGCCAGGCTTCACTGCTCTCGGACGGGGGTTCAACTCCCCCCGCCTCCACCAATACGATTTTCGTACCTATTCGCGCGCCGCGTGCATCACGAACGCCGCGCTCCCATCCGATTCCAGACTGCGTTCGTAGAGACGGTCATGCGAATCGCCAGGCTTTCCTTCTCCCTGTTCATTTCTCTCATCGTTGCGTTGGGCGCCGCTGCGCTTCCGAATCAGAATGTGAATGTCGTTTGCAGCGCCGGCGGCAAAGTGCAGGCCGCGGTCGACGCGAGCAGCGCCCCCGCCGACATCGTGATCAGTGGCGTCTGCTCCGAGAACGTGGTGATCCGGGACAAGGACGTCAACCTCCGCGGCGCCTCCGGTGATCCGACCCTCGATGGGATTCGGGGCAGGTTGATCACTACCCCGGCGCTCACCGTCCGCGGTTCCATCATCGCCACGATTCGGAATCTGTCGTTCAGCAATAGCATCGGTCAGGCCGTGTCGATCCAGGCAGGCGCGAACGAGACGCTTACGAATTGCCGTTTCTAGAATAACGGCGGCATCGCACTGCAGGTGATATCGGCCGCGTTTGTGACCGCGGATTCGCTGACGTTCAATGCGAATACGGGACGCAGCATCGCGGTGAGCGATGCTCAGTTCTTCTGCACCGGCTGCGACGTGAGCGGCAACGGCTTCGCGCTCGTGGCCACGCGCGGCGCGATCGCATCGCTGCTCGGCACGGTCGTCACCGGCGGCCGAGGAATCCTCGCGACGGACGGCGGCACGAGCGCGGACATCGATTGTGCGTCGGCCGGCACATCGCACCCCTGCAGAATGAACGTCTCGGGAGTCGCCGCCCAAGCCGGCAACGGCGCGAGGGCGACGCTATTCGACCTGGGTGATTTTACCGGTCAGTTCCTCGCCGAAGACGGCGGAACGGTATCGCTCGTTGGCGCGCGCCAGACCAGTGGTGCGACGAACGACGCGGACTTCTTCGGTCGCATCGTGGCCGAGGCGAACCTCGACGTCAATCCGCCCACGCAAAGCTCGCTGCGCAGTACCAATGCTGCTCCCTTCGCGCGCGTGCTTGTGACCGAGGGGACAGTCATTCAGGGGGCGATTCAGTGCACCACCGCGGCGGACGCCGTTCTTGATAGGACCGTGACCGTCGTGCAAGGAGCGACGATCAGGCTGCGAGCACGCACCGACGCCGCTGCCATGAAATCGGGAAAATGATCCGCACAAAGAAAACCCGGCGATCAGTCGCGCGAAGCGCGCCGGCGTGTTGCGGAAATTGGTAGGGCGGCGGGAGTTGAACCTGATGTTCTCGCCGTTTCCGCAACGCACGCCCGTGCTTTCTCCGCCACGATCGCCTCTGTCCCGGCTCTAGACCGCCTGCTGCGAGAAGACGCGCTACACTCCGCGCCATCCTTCAGCAATGAGCAATCGGATCTTCGTCGCAGGCCTGACGCGTCGCGTTGGAGTGTGGCTAGCGCTGCTGGTCACAACGATCGCCGCAGCGCCGCAGCGGTTCAATTCCTTCTCTGTCCTCGTCGCTGGAGCTAACTCTGCTACCCATCGGTTCACCGAGGCGCGCGTGTCGGCGGCGGTCGACTACCGTCCCTTCGCCTCGTCGGGAACGGAAAGAGCGCCGGGGAAGCTCCTCAAGGTCGCCGCCGATGCCGAGCGGCGTTGGATCGCCCAGCCAAGCTCAGAGAATGCACGCCGTGCCGGCGCCGCGTTGTTGCTCAGCGGAAAGTTCCATCGCGCAGTTGCGGTGCTCACCCAAGCAGTCGAGCTCCAAACCCGTGAGATCGGGCTGGATGCCATCAACAGCTGCGCTGATGCGGCGCTGCTTACGGACTTGAGCGCCGCGATGCTCGACCGCCGTTCCGATGGACGCACGGCTCTGCTGGCTTTCGAGGCCGCCGATCGTGCCTGGCTACTCGATCCGACAGCGCCGGCTGCCTGGAATCGGGCAATAGCCCTGGATCTCCTCGGCTTGCCCTTCCCGGCCGTCAGAGCGTGGGACACAGTCCTCGCGCAGGATTCCACGACGCCGTGGGCGCGGGAGGCGTCCGCGCGACGCGACGCCGCGGCGCAGCGGCACGCTTCTGCCGGCGACGTCACCTTCGAGCAGTTCTTCGAGAGTTGGTTGATCGACGCAGCGCAGCACCTTCCGAATGCGATCGGCAACGGACCGGCGCAATCAGACCATCTCGCCTCTGACACCGCCGTGTGGATGCGGGAACTGAAACGTGATGATCGCTCACGGGCGACAGCCGCGCTGAAAGCCTTCGCCGCAGCACGCGAGGCGTTCGACAACGATCACTTCGCTAAAGCCCGCGCGCAATTCGCCGTGGCCGACGCAGAGCTTACTCGTCTGCGGTCTCCTCTCGCGCTTCTCGCGCGTGACGGATGGATCCGCTGTGAGTGCACCGCGGCGGAACCCGCCTGCCTCCGCGATATCGACACGTTGCAGTCACAGCTTGCACCAACGGGTCGTTATCCGTGGATTGAAGCGCGATCGTCATGGTCGAAGGGCCAAACCTACTACCGTCGCGGGCGGATGTACGAAGCGGTTACGTGGATGCAGCACGCGCTCGATCAATTCGGCCGCCTGGGAGACATGTCGTCGCAGCGAATCATGCACTCGCTCCTGGCCAATGCCTATGCCGGCGCTGGCGAAAGCGAGCTCGCACTCGATCATCACCTGGAGGCGGTCCGCTCGCGAGCCGTGGTTCCGATCGAGCGGCGGCGGCGCATCATCGACGACGCTCTCCTCTTTTTTCTTCGCCATCGCTTTCTCTCTACGGCCGCACTGTTACTCAACGAAGAGTCGCGTCTCCCCTCCAAACCGTGGTCAGTCGTTCGCGAAGAACGCTATCGCGGCATTCTGGCCGCCTGGCGGGGTGAAGAGGCTGCCTTGAAGCACTTCTCGCGCGCCAGCGCCCTGCTCGAGAGAATCGACGATCTTTCCGCGCGCGCGAATGAGCGGACAAACATCGCCATCGCCGAGGCAGGCACGGAGAATGTCTCGGGGCGCACGCTGGCCGATATCGATCGCGCCATCGTCGCCCATGCCGATGTGGACAACTCGGTCTGGCTGCCCCAGCTCCTGGCCGAGCGCGCACAGGCATTTCTAAGACGGGGCGACCGGGCCGGCGCGGAAGCTGATTTGCGGCGCGCGGTCGACACCCTCGAAGGCCGGGCACCGCGAATCGATCAAGCAATGATCGCCCTCGGCGCAGGCGCCCGCGCCCAGTCGCCGTTCGACCTTCTGATTCGACTTTTGTTGGACCAGGGCCGGGTCGCCGAGGCACTGGAAATCGCCGAGCGCGCGTCGAATCTACGGATCTCGTCGCTGAACGGGCAGATTGCCGGCGTATCGGACGTCTTCCGCCTGAGGAGCGACGACGACCAGGACGATCGCATCCAGACAATGCAGGCGCACCTCTCAACCGACGAGGTGGCGATTGTCTATTACGTGCTGCGCGACGAATTGATCACCTGGATCGTCACCGGCCATCGGATCACGGCGCGACGTTGTTTGCTGCGCCGGCAAACGCTCCTCAACGCCGCGGCGAACGTACGGGGACGCGGCGATGCTACAAACACGCTCTCGCGGCTCCTGCTGGGCGATTGGCTCGGGACGGTTGCGGAGAATGCCACGCTGATCATCGTTCCGTCTCCAGAGCTCCAGAATATCCCGTTCGGCATGCTTCGGACGCCGGCAGGTTTCTTGATCCAACGCAACGCCATAGCGACCGCTCCGAGCCTCAAAGCATTCGCCCATGCCGTTCGTGAGGATGCCATGCGCGCGCGCGCCGGACCCATCAACGCGTTTTTTTGCGCGGCGCCAAAAGCCGGTGCCGACTTCCCTCCGCTTGGGAGAGCTGCGAGCGAGGCCGCCACCTCAGCGCGCCAATATGCCGACGGAGTCGTCGAGGCCAACAGCGCGCGGACGCGATTCCTGGAACTGGCGCCACACTTCGCGGTAATCGGATTCGCCGGACATGTGCTGGTGAACGAATCACAGCCGCTTCGCTCCGCGCTTGTCTTCAACGGCGGGGAGATGGTTTACGTTCACGAGATGGATCGGCGATCGTTCGCTCGGGCACGTCTGGTCGTTCTTTCCGGATGCAGCAGCGGCCGCGCGCCGCGGCCAACCACCAGCGTCGCCGACGCCGTGCTCAGCCAGGGCGTTCCGTCGGTGGTCTACGCGCTTTGGCCAGTGGCTGATGACGTTGCGGCGGAGTTTGCGGTAGCGTTCCATCGCGCTCTCACCAGCGGCGAGACACGTGCGGGCGCCGTCCGACAGGCGCAGCTCCATCTGTTACGCGGCGGCCAACATTACGCAGATGACTGGCCTGCGTTTGGGGTAACCGGAACATCTGGCCGTCTAACCGAGCTGAGAGGAAAATGAACATGAGTCGACTGAAAATCATATTCGCTGGAGTTGCTGCCATTGGTCCTGCCCATCCCCTCGATGGAAAATCGGCAGAAAGTCCCGGTCCACTATTCGTCGTTTTTCCGCAGGCATCCCGCCGTCCTTCCAGAAGCCGATGCAGTCGGCCGTTTCTTGGCGTGCACTGGCCACACATCACAACGACGCTGAAGCCTAGGGAAGGGTCGCGGCAAGCGGACCGTCCGGCCACGGAGGACGGCGGCGTGAATTTCTTTCAACCTCTCCGCGAGCGACTCCGATTCTCGTTCGAGGGCAACTGGGCTCCGCGGAAACTGGTCTACGAAATCTCCTCGAAACGCGACCTTCCCGACGGCGACGTCCGGTTGCTGCCGGATATGCGAAAGATTTTCCCCCGGCGCAGCGTATTCAAGCCTGGAGCGCTCGATGAGAAGACCATTCCCGAGGTGGCAGGACAGGTTTTTGTCCCCGGAGGGCGGATCAGTAGTTCCTTTGGCGTGAAGCCGAGGGTGACGGCACGCTTCGAGCCCAACGCGGGCGCGGCGCCGCAGGATCTTGCACCCGAGCTAATGGTTACGGTCGACGGCGTGACGGGAGTGACGATCGAATCCCTCTCGCTCGATACCGGCGACCAGCTCGATGCCATTTCCTTCGATGTTCCGACGGACAATGTCATTCGCTTCGGCAGCGAAGACATCGGCGACATTTTCCGCATGCTTGCCGGTATGCCGAGAGTGTTTGCAGCGCCAGCCCGTGAGTCGGACGCGGACGCTCCGAGCTTTCACGACGAGCCCGACTGCGATTTCGAGCTCTATTACTCCGTTCTGGACGGCGGGAGTGAACGAGACGATCTGCCGATTCCAATCAGACAGGTACCCGGCGCCGGCTCACCAATCGGCGCGGACGGAAACTGCTACGTCACGCTGGTCGGCGGCGGTCACTAGTGATCAAGTGTGGGGACCGGCTTCGGCCCGTCCCCACACTTACCGCGTTCACAGCTAAGCCAAGACGCAGCCGAAGGCTTGAAATACATCGGCGATCGGGCAAGCGTATGCCTGCGTGCCGTTCGACGAGTAGAGAATTCCGACGATCTCTCCCGCAGTCGTAACGATGGCCGCACCCGAGTCCCCAGGTCCGCAGAACGGCGCGCTATTGGCCTCATCGCTTTCGATCATGATGGATTGGTCGAACCAGGTAGGACCGTCGGTATAGGGAAGCGGCCCTACCATATTGGTCACGCTCTTGATTGTGCCGGTGGTCAGTCCGGTTGTGCGTCCCACCTTGAACACTGTGTCGTTTATCCGCGCCCGACGGACGGCGTGAGGTGTGACCAGGTTTCTCGAAGGAGCGTAGCCTTGTTGGAACGCTACGCCGCCCTGGCGCCGTGCCACGCTGGCATCAATCCGATTGAAGATAACAGTTCCGGCTCTCACGCTGGCATTCTGAGGACTCGGTTGAAGGCTTACGAAATCGGTGAGAGTCGCCACGTGCTGAGCAGAAACGAAGCTAAAACCGCCTTGCTGAAGAATGCGGTCCGTTCCCCTGACGCCATGGTTGGCGCCTGCGACAACATGATTGGTCGACAAAAGGGCGAAGGTGTCGTCGCCGAGCCGAACAAAGCAACCCAACGTCGCAAAATGCGGCGGGCCCAAAACAAGACCGAGGCGCACGTCATTGTCGAAATTCTGAATCTGCAAGCCCGCATACCGCGGCGGAACGGTGCTGAGCCCGATTGCGGTGGCCCGCGAAACGCTGGCGCCATTTTCGCCGAAGGACTGACGCTCCACTTCGTGCGGTGTGTTGCGCACCACCACAGGAATATCCAGGCTATCCGCCTGAATGGCTGGCGCCGAAAACGACCGATCTCCGGCAGAATTGCGAACGACGAAAAGACAGAAACCACCTTCCTTTTCATCGGCACCGATGCCCACGGAGCGGACGGTGCGGTCTTCGAAAATATCCCTGGCAGCAGCCGGAAGCTGCTTGGCCACGACTTCGAACGGTACACCCATAGTATGACTCCCTTCGTCTAAAGAGGAACTGGTGGGGTCCATCCACCGCACACAATTGACGGAAACGCGCTCGTGTCCGTCGTCGACACGCTTACTAGCAGCGCGGCATTCCCGTCGGGAAGTCCGTTACTCCAAGCGCAAAAGGGCCGTCATAATCTCCCAATACAGCGCGATGGACCGTGGGCACTTCCATGAATTGCGATAACCGTTCGACCTTCAAGGGATTGCTCGCTGCTACCGACGTTAAAGACGGCCGCCGGGAAACAATTCCGCCGCGTAGGGCGACTTTTCGTCGAACGCCGCGCATCACCTCAAACGTGGCAGCCACATGACCTTTGTGGCGAGCAGGACGCCAACGCCCATCGCCAGTGTGACCATGAAGAGTCCGGTAGCCATCGCGAAGCGCGCGGACGAACTTGAACGATCAGTAGTCCGGAAGTAGAGCTCGAGAATCGCCAGAGGCAACAGGTAATTACCGAAGGACCAGAACGTCAGGAACGGGCCGGTGAAGGTCTTTGGGTCGAATCCCGCGGGGCCGTGGTTGATGACGAGCCAGAGCATCATTCCGACGCGGAAGAACCAGACGCCGCTCGCTACGATGAACAGGCGTAGGGCCCAGCGGCGGTGGGTAGTGAAGTCACGCGCGATGGCGTAGCGCACGGCCAGGACCACGAAGATCATGATCAGGACGGCGTCCAGGCTTACGCCGACGTGTTGCGAGAAATCGCCGGCGGTTCCTCGGAACCAGACCATGTAGAGAGCGGCGATCGTGGCAATGACCAAGGCGACGGCGTACACGCGGCCGTTCCATCGGTGAAATCGCGGCGCGCGGCGTCTTATCTGCGGAATCAGCTGGAGCGGGCCGCCGATCGTGATGATCACCGCCAGGAAGAGATGGACGGCCATCGCGACCGTTCCGATGGTCATCGGCCCTTGCCCATGAGACATCCGGTCGCTCCACACCTTCCAGTCTCCTCGGAAAGCTGAGCCGCCGTAACGCGCGGCGATGTAATACGCGAACATCCATTGGCCGGCCACGGCGACGACGAACCAGAATCGCGCCGCGATGTTCAAGGTCTTTTCCGCGCTGATCGACGGCGACACGCTTCTGGTCAATACGATGGTGCTCATGACGACTCCTTACTGCGCGATCGGCTCGACCGGAAGCTGATGTTCGAACTTCCGACGCGCGTTGGGAAACCGCACTCGAATGAGCCAGAAAATCGTCAGGACGACGATGATGATCACCGGCACCTGAGGGAGATGCGTGGCGCGGATTTCCTTGGTGAAGAGCGTGGCGCGCAGGCCGGAGCGGCGCATGACGGGATCGCTGGCCGTGCCGAGGAAGAAGGAGCCGGCGGCGACGAAGAGGGCGAAGCCCATGCGCCAGAGGTGACGCACCAAGCGCTGGACGCCGGCAACGCCGCCGCGAATGAGCATACGGAGGTCGCCTGCTGCACAGAGCAGCGCGATCGTCGCGAAGACGCTGTAGCCGATGACGGAACCTTTGTCGTGCTCTCGCAGTGCGAAGACGAGCGCCGTGATTCCGGCCACGAGCGCGACCAGCATGAACGCGAGCTCCAGCCGTCCGTTCTGTTTCGGCCTGCGCATGACGACAAGTGCCGCCGTCGAGACGAGATAAAACGTCAGCGTCCCCGCGAAGACATTGAAGGGCTGCGATTTCCGCATGGCGATATACGCGCCTCCCGCGGCCATGAACAGCATCGCGACGACGAAGACGTCGCCGGTACGGCGATGCATGCGCGAACCCTTGCGGACGATTAACGCGATCGAGCCGGCAAGAACAGCGATCATGCCGCCGGCAATATGAACGATGAGCATCGGTGTATAGGTCATAGAATTACCCTCGATTAGATGGGTTCGCGATATCGGCGCATTCGCACGGCGGCGGCGAAAAAGAGTGCCGCGAATAGCAGACCGATCCAGAGTGACGGTGTACTGAGGAGTGTCCCCGGCGTCATTGCTGCCAGCGGGTCCAGATGGGGCGCGCCCTTTTGGGGGGCGATAAAAGCCTTATTGAACCAACCAACGAGCCGATTTCCCAGGAATGTGAAGAAGGATGCGCTGCCGAAGGCGATCTTCGTAAAGACGCCGATGGCCAGAAACGGCATCACCGCCCATAAGAACGTGGCGCGCTTTGCCCAGCCGGACACCAGCAGAAGCCAGCAATAGACCGGCGCATGCCAGAGCGCAATGACGACGAACGCGTACAGCAGCGCCATTGACAGTTGGAAAAACTTCAAATTGCTAAAGAACGCTTCAAGGGCTTGCGCGTGCCCCAGCAACGCGATCGTGTAAAGGATCACAATGATGAACTGCGTGACGAGGATCAGTACATAGGAGAACAGCGGCAATACGACCAGCGGGATTGTGGCTTTTGCAAGGACCGTCGTGCGGTCGGAGACCGGCAGCGATTTCCAGAACAGAATGCTGCGGTCGCGGCGCTCGCCATGTAGCGCGTCGAGGCAATAGAAGACTCCGACAAGAAACGCCGTCACGAGAATCAGGCCGGCCGTCATGTCGTACGGCATTTCCACGACGCCGTGCAACTTTCCGGGATCGCCCATTGCGGCGCTGATCCGGTGCGGCAGCGTAAACATGCTGATGAAGACGCCGAACAGCATGATGCACGCGGTGACGACAGGCGCGGCATAGATCGAGCGGTTCTCCCAGATTTCGCGACGGATCGACCAGTACATAGGCCGCGTCGGCGATGAGAGTTGCGGCGCGACTTCGGGGGAATCAACCGTCGTCATTGATCGCCTCCGTGATTGCCCATGACGGCGACGAATAAATCGGCGATGCCCGGCGTGCGAAGATCGCCAAGCGCGGCGAGCTCGTCACGATTCGCCTGATCGAACAACAGAATGCTGCGGCCAAATACCTGCCGCTCATGCATCGGTTTGTATGCGCGCGCGGCGGCGAGATTCTCCGGACGCACCATCACTTCCACATAGCGCGACTCGAACTCCTCCATCCCGCACTCCATGACGATGCGTCCCTGATTGATGAACATCACGTCGGTAAGGACGTCCTGGATCTCGTCGACCTGGTGCGTCGTGACGACGATCGTGCGGCTGCGGTCGAAGTAGTCGTTCAGAAGCGAGTCGTAGAACTGTTTGCGGTAGAGGATGTCCAGTCCCAGTGTCGGCTCGTCCAGCACCAGCAATTTCGCGTCGATGGCCATGACCAGCGCGAGATGGAGCTGGGTGACCATCCCCTTCGACAATTCGCGGACCTTGCTGGTGGGCTTGATGTTCGTCTTAGCGAGAAACCCTTCTGCCTTCGTGCGATCGAACCGCGGATGGACGCCGTCCACATAGTCGATCGCCTGCGATACGCGCATGCCGCGCGGCATCACGGCGACGTCGGCGATGAAGGAGACGTCGCGCATGAGTTGATCGCGCTCGCTCCAGGGATCGCGTCCGAGGACTTTCAGTTCGCCTTGATATGGAGTGAGGCCGAGGATTGCGTGAAGGGCTGTGCTCTTGCCGGCACCGTTCGGACCGATGATGCCGAGGATGCGGCCCTCTTCCACGCGGAGATCGACGCCGTCCAGCGCGATCGTGGAACCAAACGCTTTGCGGAGACCACGTGCTTCTATGCAGGCCATGTCAGCGCTCCTCTTTCCTGCCGTCGTCCAGCAACTCTTCGAACCTGAGGCCGAGCCGGCGAATGGTTGCGTGAACCCTCGGCCAGTGCTCCGCCAGAAACTTCTCGCGCTCTGCCTTCATCAGCAGCTCGCGCGCACCAACATTGATGTACATCCCTCGGCCGCGCTTCTTCTCGACGAGCTGCTCGTCGACCAGCTCCTGGTAGGCCTTCAGGACCGTGATCGGATTGAGGCGATACTCGGCCGCGACGTTGCGAACCGAGGGAAGCGGGTCGCCCTCGTTGAGAACGCCGTCGAGGATCAGCGCCACGACACGATCGCGAAGCTGGCGGTAGATAGGCTGACTGTCGTTCCATTCACGTTCCATTCGATGCTCGTTGAGGTGATGTAGTTAACTACAACACCTAATCAGAAGCAAGAGCTTTCTACGAATGGGTTATGGGAGGGTTTCAGGAAGCGGCGAATCGCCCGAGACTCAGCGCCGGTCTTTAGGCCGCGCGTTGCGATCGATGGCGTCGAGAAGCGTGTCGATCGTGAGGTCTGCGAAGATCTCCCGGCGCTCCTGCGTGTAGTCGCCGTAGCCCGGGTCGTACTGCATCATGAATCGCATCGCGCCCGCGGGACCGAGAGCTTCTGTCAACGCTTTCCAGCCTTCCATTCGGATCTGGTAGAGCGACATGGACGAGCTCATTGACGGTCTCCGGTCGTTTCGGTTGCTGCCTGATCTGGCGTGACTACCGCGATGCGAAACTGCTCACGATGGCGTGCGGCCAGCTTCAGGAGCCGGTCGTCGGTAGTGACGAACCATCGCGCCGCTGAACCTTCTGCGAACGCAAGATGCAGCGCATCGAGAGGACCAAATCCCAGAGCCGTCAGCGCGCGAGCACGATCGCCGATTGCACTGGTGGATGTTACGGACACCGTCGCGGCTTCGAGCCAAAGCCGGGTAGCGAGGCGACGATCTTCACGCGGATTGCGCTCGTTCTCGAAATCATGGGCCGGCGATCGCACAAGTTCCAATGCGCCACGATGAACGGACTCGAAAATCGCAACCACGGCTTCCGCTTCTCTTCGGACTCTCTCCGCCGTTGCGTCGTCAAACGGACGCTTGAAACAGCAGATATCGAGGTACGCGATCGCCGTCACGTCATCATCGTACTACCGGCTCCGGCGACAAACGAGCTGCTATCATCGCAGCGGATTCGCCTCTGAAACTCACCGCCGATATCTGATCTCGTCTCCCACTCTCCTGCCGCTGACGCCGGGACCGCTTGACGTGTGTCCCCGCCAACCATGGAGACGAAATGAGCACCAACGATTGGTTCCACGATTTCTTTCACGGCCTCGCTGTCGATTTCTGGGTTGCCGTTGCGCCGAGCGCGGACGCCGATCTGCCGTTTCTGGAGAAGGCCTTTGGCGCACCGGGCGGCGTGATTCTCGACGTCGCGTGCGGCGCGGGACGGCACAGCATTCCGCTGGCGCGGCGTGGATATCGCGTCACGGGCGTCGATCTTTCGACGACGTTTCTCGATGAGGCGCGGCGGCGTTCGGAGGCTGAAGCGCTATCGATCGATTGGCATCGCGACGACATGCGCGAACTTCCGTGGCGCGATCGCTTCGACGGCGCGCTCTGCTTCGGCAACAGCTTCGGTTACTGCGATCGCGAGGGAACGCGCGCGTTCGTCCGAACGCTCGCCGCAACGCTGAAGCCCGGCGCCGCGTTCATTCTGGAGACCGGCGCGACGGCGGAGTCGCTATTGCCGTCGCTGCAAACGCGCCGCTGGCTGGAAGTCGGCGACATCCTCTTGTTCTCGAACGCGACCTACGACGCTGCCGACAGCCGGCTCGACGTCGACTACTCGTTCGTGCGTGGCTCCGTGCGCGAATCGGCCACGGCGCATACGTGGATTTACACGGTCGCCGAACTGCGCGCGTTGTTCGCGAGCGAAGGCCTTATCGTCGAACAACTTTGCTCTTCCGCCACCGGCGATCCCTTCCGCCTCGGCGATCCGCGGCTGCTGCTGGTGGCAAGGAAGGAGAGCCGATGATCAGCCGTACGCGACCTAAGCGGCGGCGCAGATCGCGCGGACGGATTCGAGAGCCGCCGCCACCTGCCGTTCGCGCTTCTCGATCTTGCGGCAGCGGCCGATGACGTCTTCGATCAAGGCCCAGGTCACGTTCGACGGCTGGTAGCGGTCGGGCGACGACTCAGAAACGTGCCGTCCAAGCGCGCCGAGGGCGGTGTGGAATGGGAGAGGGATTGCGAGTGTCCCGTGTGAGAGCTCGTCGATGTAACGCGCCACGAGCAGGCCGACGGAGGACGACTCCACGTAACCTTCCACGCCGGTGATCTGGCCGGCGAAGAAAATGCGGTCATCCTTCTTCGCCTGAAACGTCGCGCGCAGGTGCCGCGGGCCGTTGATGAACGTGTTGCGATGCATTGAGCCGAAGCGCGCGAAGACGGCGTTTTCGAGGCCCGGAATCATTGCGATGACGCGCCTCTGCTCCGGCACTTTCATCTTGGTCTGGAATCCGACGATGTTGAAGTAATCGTCGGAGAGATCTTCCTTGCGCAGTTGCACGACCGCGTGCGGACGCTCGCCGGTGACCGGATGTTCGAGTCCGACCGGCTTCATCGGACCGAAGCGCAACGTGTCGATGCCGCGCGAGGCGATCTCCTCGACCGGCAGGCATCCTTCAAAGTGCGCGGCCTTTTCGAAATCATGCGGCGCGAAAATCTCCGCGGACAGCAGCGCGGCCACGAACTCCTCGTACTGCGGCTGCGTCATCGGCGCGTTGAGGTAATCGGTGGCCGACCCTTTGCCATAGCGCGATTTCCAATACAGCTTCGACATGTCCAGCGAGTCGGCAGCGAGGATCGGCGCGATGGCGTCGTAGAAGTAGAGACCATCGCGTCCGAGAAAGTCGTTGATCGCATCGAAGAGTGGCTGCGACGTCAGCGGTCCGGTGGCGACGACGAGGAAGTCGTAGTCGCCGCGATCGAGCGACGTCACCTCATCGCGATGCAACGTGATGTTCGGCTGGTCGCCGATCGCCGAAGTCACGGCCGCCGAGAACCGATCGCGATCGACCGCGAATGCATCTCCCGCCGGCACCCTCGCCTCCGTGCCGCAGCGGATGACCAGCGAGTCGAGCATCGCCATCTCCGCTTTCAGCAGGCCGACCGCATTCGTAATCGCCGACGAGCGAAACGAATTCGAGCAGACCAGCTCCGCCAGATTCGACGTCTGATGCGCCGCCGTCGGCTTCACCGGCCGCATTTCGAAGAGATCGACGTGATGTCCGCGCCGGGACAGACCGAATGCGCATTCCGATCCGGCCAGCCCGGCGCCGATGATCTTGATGCGAGCCACGACCTAGTTCGACGGTTCGTTCGAGGAGAAGACCGAAGCGCCGTCGATGCGAATCTCGCCGAACTTCTGCTCGAAGATGGAGATGTTCTGCGCCAGCGCCTCGAGCAACTGCTTGGCGTGCAGCGGGGTCATGATCACGCGGCTGTAGACCTTCACGTCCTGCCGCCCGGGAACAATGCGCCCGAGGTCGATCACGAACTCGGAAGGCGAATGAATGATGTTCGCAAAGTTGATGTACTCCCCTTGCGCAACGCTGTCGTCAAGGGTGATGCGGATAGTGGGCTGTGCTTGCTCGTCCATGGCGCGGGGATACCGTGGCGGGGAAGGTGAAATTCCCCCGTGGCTTCTCGAACGCGAGGCGGAACTCTTCCCTATGGTCCGTCTGAACCGACGGAGGTAGCCCCATGCGTTACCAGTCACGATTCCTCACGTTTGTTCTCTGTTTGCTGCTCGTCCTCAGCTTTTTTGCGGGGTGTGCTTCGTCGAAGTCGGCCTTCGTCCCGGCGTCGCTCGTGTACACGGCCGATGCGCAGGGGTTCGCAGCCGACGGCGTCAGGCCGCTTTTTGATCGTCTATTGCACGGGACGCAGCCGGTTGTCCTTTTCGTGCACGGCCGGGGCAATGAGCCTAAGAAAAGCCTCTTCGGCGGAACGCTGGTCGAAGGCAAAGCCGTCTCTAAGCTCGAGGAGTACGGCGTGAAGGTCGTTCTGTTCAGTTGGGACTCGAAAGCGGAGAGTCTTTTCGGGCGCAAAGTCCCGTTGAGCCATATGCCCGACGCCTCGATGCGGTTGTCGCAGGTGATCGATGCGCTGACGAGTTCGATCGGCGCGATGGAACAGGCGCACGTACAGCACCCACCCATCACGCTGCTGGCCCACAGCATGGGAACGATTGTGGTGCAGACGTACGCCCAAGATGACCACACGTGGAAAACACCCGGCGGCACGCCGCTGTTTACGAATGTGATCCTTTCGAGTCCCGACGCAGACGATGTCGGGCATGCGGGATGGGTCGACAAAATCGCTTCTGTCGAACCGGTTTTCATTACGGTCAACCCGAGCGATCCGACGTTGAAGGACTCGAAGGACGCGCGAGTTTCGCCTGCGCACGCGTTAGGTCTCGATCCGGGGAACATGCTTGCGGCAAAGGCTACCTACGTTCATATCGACGAGCAGAAACACGAGATCTTCACGAAGACAGCCAGTCATCCGGAGATCTCGACATTTTTCGCTGATCTGTTCCAAGGACAAGAACCGAACTTAGGCGATGCGTTTGCGCCTCCGGGCCATCAATTCCGGTTGCGGTAAGGGGGTGAGCGATTCTACCGGGGTCGGAGCAGCTTGCACATCAGAAACGCCATTGGTGTCGGCGAGTTGCCGGAGCGCGTATCACGCTGTCCACGCACGATATCCGGACGAAGGGAGTTCGTCCGAAAGAGGTAGGGATCCGGGTTCACCGCGGCCCTCCTCATAAAACGCACAACTCTCGGAGGACTTTATGCAGAAAGCTGCCGATTCAGGCCAATTTTCGATTCGGGGCGCCGCAGCGCCGTTCACCGCCGCCGTCACCCCCGATCCATTCGATGCTCGCGACCTTTATTACCGGCCGCGGCTGCAACTGCTGGATGACCGCGTCGATCGACGCATCGACGCGACGGTTCTGACTCAGGACGGTTCCTCCTGTACCGGCCATGCCGTTGCCGCGATGATCAATACCGTCTACACACAGAAAGCGGGCAAGGCCATTCAGGACCGCGTCAGTCCCTACATGCTGTACTACCTGGCCCGGCGCTACGACGAGTTCGCGGGTGAGGAGGACGCCGGCAGTAGCCTCCGAGGAGTCTTGAAAGGGTGGTGGCGCCACGGAGTTGCTCTCGATAGCGAGTGGCCCGAGTTGGAAACTCATTTCGATTTTGACGATAAGGGCATCATCGAGTCCTGCAGAAAGCGTCCGCTCGGCGCGTATTACCGCGTCGATACGCAGCGCCTCGATGACATGCAGTCGGCCATCACCGAGCTGCACGCGATCGTGGCGTCGGGCATGATCCACGACGGCTGGCGGAAGCCGGCGCCGAAACAGGGACCCGATGGAAAGCTGAACTTCATCATCGAAAAGACGGACAACTCCGTCCCCATCGGCGGCCACGCCTTCGCGCTGGTCGGCTATAACGAAATCGGCTTTCTCGTGCAGAACTCGTGGGGCACGACGTGGGGCAAGGACGGATTCGCCACCCTCCCCTACGAGGACTGGCTCGACTGCGCATACGACGCATGGGTTGCACGGCCGGGCGTGCCGCAGACGCCGTTTCAGGGAGTGGAGAGACGAGTGTCAAATCGCGGTACGCTGGGCGTCAGCGTGGCGCCGCCTCCCGACGTTGTGCGCCAGCACGTACTGAACCTCGGCAATGACGGCAAACTGTCGAAGAAAGGTCAGACGACGAGCAGCCCCGCCCAGCTCCGCGAACTGATCGCATCGATGCAGGCCGCGCACGCGCAATGGGGTAGCAGCGATACGGTCATTTATATTCACGGCGGTCTCGTGGCGGAGTCCTCGGGACTCAGTCAGGTTCGCGAGCAGCACCAGTGGTGGATGAACAATCATGTGTATCCGATCTTTATCGTCTGGGAATCGGGCCCGATCGAGACGTTGCTGGATCAACTCAGCGACACGGTCGGCAAACAGGTGCCGTTTGGCGCCGGCCTGAATTTTCAGGAGGCCATCGACCGCCTCATCGAGAAGACCGCATCGAGCGCGCTTGCCTTCGCGTGGGCGCAGATGAAGCAGAACGCTGTCGCGGCTTCAGGACCGCTCGCAGCCGTGCCGGTGAATGACACTGAGTGGTTTGGAGCACCAGGCGCAAGTCTGCTGCTACTGCTGCTGAAGGCATTTCCCGGTGTACGCCTCCACCTCGTCGGCCACAGCGCCGGTGCCGTTTTTGTCGACGGTCTGCTTCCGCGCCTGAAAGCGTACGACATGCCTCTGGAATCGTTGACCCTGATGGCGGCCGCATCCACGGTGGAAGCGTTCGGGACGAATGTCCTCCCCCATCTCGGATCACTCGTGAAACGGTTCACCAGCTTTACGATGAACGACACGCTAGAGCTCAATGACACGTGCGCGAAGGTCTACCATAAGTCTCTGCTCTATCTCGTGTCTCGCGGCTTCGAAAAACCTAAGAACCGGGAAGTACCTCTCGTCGGTATGCAGCGCTTCTTCACGACGCCACTCGGCGGCAAAACGTTGGCGCAGACGATCGCGGATCGTCATGGCGAGATCGTCGTCTCCTCGAATCCGATCGCGACTGGCGCCCTCGACGACGTCTTGAGCAACGCCCAACATCATGGTGATTTCCACAACGATCCCTTCACGATGACGGCGGTTCTATTGCGGATCGCCGGGCAACACTCCATCACCAACAAGGCCCGCCAAACATACGTGGCGAACTCGCCGCAACTGACCACACCGCCGGCCGGCATGGCGATGAACCTCGCTGGACGCGTCGTCACACCGAAGAGCCCAGTCGTTGGAACGTCAGCGAGTTTCTCCGGCACCGCTGTTTCGAATGCGACGGAACGACGCAGCCGCAAACGGAAGGGGGAGAAAAAGCAGCAACAGCGTGCGGCAACGCCTAAGCAGAAGCGCCCGTAGGTCACGTCGCCGAGGGCAGGAGGGAGAGATTTTGGTCGGGCAGGGGGGATTTGAACCCCCGACCACCTGAACCCCATTCAGGTACGCTACCAGGCTGCGCTACTGCCCGACTCGGCGCGCATCGTAGCATGCGCGCCGACGCACAACGAAACAGCTGATTGCGAATTCCGAGGTGCCGAATCGAGGGCGGAAATCGGCTGTATCGACAGCGTGCTAACTGCGTCTTCGCCTCCCTCTATCTACAGTGGAGAGGTAGACATCGCGATCGCAGTGTGGAAAATAGGAAGTAATCACCTGCAATTTTGCGACGCTCCATCCCTGCCGGACGGTGGTGTGCTCACAGGTTGAGCATGAGCCGGAGCAACGATGTCGTCCCGTGAAGGAGCATTAATGGCTGTGTCGCATCGGAAGACGCTCTTCGCAACGATTGCAGCATTCGTCCTCGTGCTGACGCTCCTCGCTCCCGCCGAGGGTTGGGCGCAGAACTCGTGCGAAGACGCGCTGCGGCAGGCGCAGAAGAGCTACGACCTGGGATTGTTCGAAGACGTCCGGCCGCAGCTCGCTCCCTGTCTCACGGGCGCCACATCGCGGCGCGTCGCCATCGAAGTCCACGCGCTCATCGCACGCGCCGAGTTGAATAACGACGAACCCGACAACGCGCGGAAAGAAATCTCGACCATCCTCGCGCTTGATCCCGCGTTCGATGCGGGCTCGCCGGCGCGATTCGCCGAGCTCGTGGCGCGGGTTCGCCGCGACGATCTCACCACGCAGGTGGCCTCGGTGTCGAAGACGAGCGAGAGCCTTCGGGAAGCGCCGGCGACGGTCATGATCGTCACGTCGGACGAGATCCAGCGCCGCGGATATCTCGATCTCGAACAGCTTCTCGGCGACCTGCCGGGTTTTGACGTCACGCGCGGGAACGGCAGTACGTACTCGTGGATCGACCAGCGCGGATACGTCTCGATCAACAACGACCGGCTCATCTTCCTCGTCGACGGCGTCGAGCAAGGCGACTTAAGCGACAACACGGTTTACGTGTCCCGACAGTATCCGTTGAGCAACATCGAGCGCGTGGAGATCATCTACGGACCGGCGTCCACGATGTATGGCGCGAACGCGTACACCGGCGTGATCAGCATCATTACCAAACAGGCGGAAGCGCTCGTGACCGAACGGAATTCGTTTGGTCTGCGCGGGCAGACAACCGCCGGAGCGAGCTGGCGCATGGTCGACATGACCGGCGCCGGCCACAACCGGGACGGCACGCTGGCGTGGTCGCTGGCGGCGTCCGTTCAATCGTCTCGAGAGCCCGACCTCTCGAAGCTGCCGGCTTGGGACTATACGTACAAGAACATCGATTACAAAAGGGGCTTAGCGCTCAGTGGGACAAAGGCAGAGCGCGATGCTCTCTGCGGTAAGTCTCCGTACATCGAATGTAGCAACAGCGGCGTTACGCTCACGAGCGCCGGTGAATCGCTGGTGCGGGGACTCGATGCCGCGCTTGCCAGCGACAATCACCTCGGCTTCGACGATCGCGCGAAGAACTGGGGGATCAACGGGATGGTTCGTTTCTCCGGCCTCACGGTCGGCCTGCAGGCGTGGCGGAGCCAGGAGGGAGCCGGGACCGATTTACCGGCCAAGTCACTGGGAGGGAACACGGAGTGGACTCCCCGCTTCACGTCCTTCTATCTCAAATACGCCGTTCCCCTCGACCGATTCAAGGTGAACATCTTTTCGCGGTTTCTTCAGACATCCGTAGAGCAATCGCACTCCCATTACACGTACCTTCACGACTACGCGAACGGGTACCTCAACCTTTTCAGCCTGGTCGCGCCTTGCCAGAATCCGTACGACACGAAGCCGGTCGATTGCGCGCCGGCGCGGCCGTGGGTCGAGGACGTGCGCTACGGACTGCTCTCGGCGCAATTCCGCAACGAGATAAACGTCGCGTATGACGCGCCCGGGAAATGGACCGGAGTGGCGGGCGTCGAGCTGGCGAAAAGCTCGATCCAATCGACGTTTTCCCAGGATACGACCGGACCTGGCCAGCCGTTCGCGAACCCTTCCATCACGCCAGCTCAGATCGAGCACACCGACGCCGCGGTTTTTGCACAGGCTTCGTACAAGCCGCGGCCGTCGCTCAAGTTGCTTCTGGCCGGGCGCCTGACGCACAACGAGATCAACAATCAACCGGGTGTCTCCGGATACGGCACTTTATTCACGCCACGAGCGGCGGTGGTCTATTCCGCATTTGCCAATGCGCTGACGCTCAAAGCCATTTACGCTGAGGCTTTCAAGGATCCGACGGACCACCAGAAATTCAATGCGGCGGCGAACGCGCTCCGTCCCGAAACCGTCAGGAACATCGAGCTCAGCGCGGCGTGGCAGCCGAGTAAGGATTTTTCGATCGAGGCTGCGGCCTATCACTCGAAATATAGCGATGTCGTTGACTGCGTGTCGGGGTGCGACTTCTTCGAGAACGCGGGCGCGGTCGACGTGCGAGGGGAACAGGCGACGGGCCGTTACCGGCGCGGGCGCTACGAGCTCTCAGGCAACTACACGCAGACTCGGTCATTCGACATCAGTTCGCTCGACGACGAAAACGGCAACCCGATCCCCAAACATCGCATCGCGTACATCGCGCCGTATCGCGCCAATGCCGGCGCGGACATCGACTGGACGGATCGCGTGCGGACGAGCGTTCGAGCGCATTACGTCGCCGCGCGGACTTCCGACTCGGTGACCGTCGGCGCGTACGCGACCGCCGATGCGGTATTCGGTTACCGCCTCAAAAGCGGGAACACGGCGCTGCAAGTCATCCTGCAGAACATTTCCGGCCGCGCCTACTTTGCGCCCTCGCCGGTTGGCGGCGTGCCGCAGAAAGGGCGCGCGTTGTATTTGAGGCTCATTTACGGAGGCGCAGCGCAGTAAGTTGGTGTAGGCGTAGAGCCGCTACAGCCCCGCCGCCCAGAGGATCAGGTACTTCGTGATCTCGATGTTTTTCGCGGTTGGGGTCACCACGATTTCTTCGATCTCGCGGGCTTTCGACTGGACGTCCTCGCGGATCACCTGGAGCTCTTTTTCCCAGGAGCGCTGGATCTGACGGATGCGGGAGAGGTAGTCGTCTTCGCGGACGGAGTGCGACGATTCGACGACGCCGGCGGGCTTGCCGCTGGTGATGTTGTAGAGGGCCTGGCCCCAGGCCACGTTGACGTCCTGGCCGCGCTGCTCCATCGGCTGGGTGTCATCGTTGTCGAGCTCGCGGGTGTCGCGCTCGGAGCGCTCTTTGACCTGATCGATGCGGCGGCGGAACGAGCCTTCCAGGCGTTCCTGCTCCTTCTCGATGCGGCGCTTCGCCTCTTCGTTGCAGCGCGTGAGGAAGTCCTTGCGCGACTCCCCCTGCTGCGAATACATCGCGAATTCTGGATTGTGGAAGACCGTCAGCCGCGCCGTCCCCGCCACGTATTGGCGGAACGCGTCCTCGGATTGCAGCGCGCCCTGCATCAACATTTCAGGCTTCAAGGCATCGTCGACGTCGTGATTTGGATCGGGGACGGCGCGGATGTCGAGCGTCTCCGGATCGATCGACCGCGCTTCGTTCCATGGCACCGTGCCGTCGCCGGAGCGCATCGGCGCGATGAACGCTTTGACGGTGGCGGTATGCACGCCGCTGCGCGGTTCGATCTGCGTCACGATGGCCTCGGCCAACAAATGCGGGCGATAGGCGCCGCTGCCGCCGAAGACGTAAAGCTGTTCGAGTGACGGCGAGCTGCGCATCGTGAAGCGCGCTCGGCGCGCGGACGGCGCGTCGTCGGTGCGTTCGATGGTCAGGCCGTGCGCGACCGGCTGCGCGTCGATCACTTCGCCCGGGACATTCGCCAGCGCGGCGCGGACGGCGTCGCGGCGATCGGGCGGCATGAGGAAGACGATGCATCCGCCGCCGCCGGCGCCACAGACTTTTCCGGCCCAGGCGCCGGCATCGATCGCCGCAGCAATGGCCGACTCGATCTCCGGCGTGGAGATGCCGTCGATCATCGCTTTGCGGTTCTGCCATTCGTGGCCGAGGGCGACACCGGCTGCTTCCATGTCGCCGCTTTCGAGCGCCTTCTCCATCTCGATAGCGCTCTCGGCGATCTTGTCGAGGCCTTGGTGGACCTTTTTCTTGCCGTCGATCTGGCGTTTGTAGATGTCCCAGTTGTTCGTGCCGGAGAAGTGGGCCACGCCGGTGTAGTGCAGGAGCATGTGATCGGCGAGGCGGTCGATTGGGAGGGTGATGGGGTGGCGGACGACGGCGCCGGGCTCGAGATGGAGGGCCATGAGGCCGCCGTACACGGGCGGGTAGTAATCCTGAATGCCGGCAGGGACGCGGATGAGACGCGTCTCCAGGTCGCGAACGAGGGCGATGAGTTCGTCGCCCTGCACCGGCTCGCCGGCGATTTCGGAGAGCGCGCGGACGAGCGTGATCGTCAACGCCGAGGAGCCGCCGAGGCCGGAGCCGCGAGGGGCGTCGGTGCGGGTGGTGATGCGGATTCCGGGAAGATGAAAGTGCTCGAGCGCGCGATGGATCAGCGCCGCTTTCGGATCGGCGGCCAGCTCGTGGATCGAGGCGTATCGATGCTCGTACTGCTGGTCGGTCAGATTGATTTCGATCGCGTCGTCGCCCGTCTCGGCTACTTCCGATTCCGCGTGATACGAAATCGCCACGTTGACGGTGCGCGAGCCGGGATGGAAGAGGTAGAGCGGCCAGAGGTCGAGAGTTCCGCCAGCGAGATCGGCGCGCACCGGCGCGCGGACAGTGACCTTTTTCATATCGGGTTGGGCTGCTTCAGCCTGGACGCCTGACTGCTAGAAGAGTGCCCGCCGTTTTGCAGCGAACGCCGCCAGCT
>JAXDIO010000148.1:0-16440 GCA_034663965.1 Thermoanaerobaculia bacterium
ACGGCGAGAAGCCGCGCGCGAACGCCGGCGCCCAGAGGCAGGCCAGCCGTTCGCCACCGCGCGCATCCCTGAACCTGTGCACACCCGCGGCCAGCGGACGCGCGCCGCGATACGGCGAGCCGTCGAGAACGCCCCCGGCCTGGCCGTCTTTTCGGAGGATGACGTACTCGCCGGGAATGGCGATGGTGAAGGAGCCATCCGGCTGCAGCCACTGTCCCGACGCACGAAGTCGCCCGAGGTTGAGGAAGTTCGCGTCCATGAACGTGCGCGCGCGGTCCGGCCACTGCGATCCATCCGCCTGCGCCACGTGACACCCAGCGCGCACGAGATCCTCGGCGATCGTATCGGGGATGAGGTTGTGCAGAATCGCGTTGCGGGTAATGAATTCGAGGATGAAGTAGTACGGCCTGCGCCGGTAAATCGTCTCGCCTTTGTAATCCATCACCGGCTCGCCCGCCCGCGTGAGGTTCAGCACCTGCCGCTCCATGGTGATGAACTCGCGCGTGCGGTTCGTCAGCCATTGCGCGTAGTAGCCGACGCCGATTAGGCAGATGACCATCAGTAGAGCGATGTTTGTCGCAAAGCGTCGATGTCTCGCCAGCGCCGCCACGGCGAACAACGACACGAACGGAAGGAACGGGAGAAAGTCGCGCGGCGAGATGAGGATCCAGAAGCCGCACAGCGTTGCGAAGAAGATGACCGTGGCCACCGCGAAGAAGAAGCGCCCGTTCGTGGTCGTCTCCCGGTAGCGCCACGCGATGCGCAGGGCGATGATGATCACCGGCACGAAGAGGAGCCGCGGCGTCCACACCAGGAGCGCCGGGCGCGTGAGAGCGACCAGCTCGTTGAAGCGAAACGCGCAGTAGACGAAGTTCGACCATATGCCGAGTGCGATGAAGCACGAGGCGATGAGCGCCGGAATGATCACGAATCCCGCCGCGATCAACGCGATATCGCCCGAGCGGAACGGCGACTGATCCCTGCCGCGGATTCTGGCGACCCACGTCACCACCGCCGCAGCGGCCAGCGAGAAGAGAAGCAGCGACGTTTTCAGCGAGATCGAAAGCGCACATCCGAACAGCACGCCACCTAGGAAGAGGTGCTGGTATCGCGACGCTTTCTTGCCGGGATCCGGCGATGCGTCGACCAGCATCAGCACGCCCACCATCCAGCAGGCGTTCCAGAGATTGTCGGTGCGGAACTCGATCGACTTCAGAAAGAACGGCGGCAGGACGTTGAGCAGGAGCACCGACCACATCGCGATCCGATCGCCGTACAACCGCTTCGCGATGAGGAACGCCGCAGCGCTGACGATGATCCAGAGGATGAGCATCGGCGCGCGCATGAAGAGCAGGATGTCCGGCCGCTCGCCGAGGACGCGCAGCAGCGGCGCCATGGCCATGTGAAACAGCGGCGCATGGTTGTCGAAGACGTCGCGATACTGCAGCAGCCCCGCCGTCCATCCCCACACCACATGCAGGTGCTGCGGCTCATCGGAGTCGAAGCGGTAGTGAAAAAAAGCGACCGCCCGCATCGCCACCGTCACCGCGGCGATGATCATCGCGAGCAGCCGTTCCGAGCGTGAAATCGTCATGTCCGGTGCGCCGCGGAGTCTATCCTCTCGACACCCGACGCCACCGTGAATAGAATCACCGCCCCCTGCGTTCTTCAGGGCCGCATCCCGATCGCCGTTGTAGCTCAGTTGGTAGAGCAGCTGATTCGTAATCAGCAGGTCAGCGGTTCAAATCCGCTCAACGGCTCCAGGATTCGCGTCCTCGCCAAGCCACTGGAAATGGTGGCTTTGATGACAATCGCGCTACGGTCGGCTTGCCCGGACAACACAACCATGGCGCTCGGCCGCTGATGGCGGATCGGATAGGGCATCCGACCACCGCAGAATTGTCAACTGCAAGATGATTGGATGATCCGCCCCGTTGCCAGAGAAAACGGCTGTGAGGTGTGGTGATTCGCGACGCTTTAGATGTCGGCGTCGGCTACGCTCAACCGATATGCTGCGAGATCGCGCAAGGCAGCTGCGATTGTCGCCGGCTCCAGCACGTTATTCTCGACGAGCGGGGTTGGCGCCGGTTTGCACGGAAGAAGAAGATCGTCGTGTCCTTCACTATGGAGCCATACGCAGTATAGAAAAACCGTTGGGATACGTAGTATCCGGACTTCGTAATCTCTTTCTATTACCGGTGGCAGTCCCTCGGCGATATGAAGCGTGCCAACCACCGACCTCGCGTAGGGTCCGAGGTGAAAGCCGCCGTATACCAAGGTCTCGGTGCCGCCTACCCCACGTTCTACATCAACTTCGCCGGAACCGAATGGCTGGCGCGCGCGTAGGACGAGGAATTGCCAAGATGTTAGGCGCACGTTGCCGAGGAGATCGCCGGATAGGACGTCTGTGAGCCCGGCCGTATAGATTGGCTGAGGGCGTGCGATTTCGATCGAATAGTCACTATCGTCGACTATATCCAGTTCTTCTGCTAGCAACGGGATGAGGCCTTCCTTGACTCGAGTGAATGCTTCCGCTGGAGGAGTGGGCAAGATCAACATTGCGACTCCTCTCGAGTGAACTTACAATGCGGTGGTTCATGACGAGATTTCGTCTCGTACGTGTACTGCCAAAAATAAATGCCGAGGTAGCTCTTCACAAATTGATCGAACGGCTTGATAGAGCTTCCATTCGATGGGTCGTCTATATAGACCTGAGTGAAGTCTGCGCTGTGGCCGAGAAGGACCACGAAGTGACCAGCCTTGTTACTATCCTCCATGCGAACACATATCGGGCGATTGGCCGCGATGGAACGAGCTACGAATGCGATGCTGCCGCTTCCGCTAAACGAGCTCCACAGATTGTCGTTTGCGCACAGCGCGTCGGTCAATGCGCCCTCCTGATGGCAGTTGAGATTACCACCATTTGGGAGACATTGAAGACCTAATACAGTTGAGGCGACGATATACTGCTCGGCGGTGTAATTGTTGTAGAACCGCGCGATACCCGTTGCCACCGCCGCCCAGCACCACAATGTATCTTCTTGGCAAGGTACGACAACCGGCAGGCGTTGTGGGCGTGACGATCGTCGACCATCATGCGGCGGAACGTACCCGACGACCAAAGGCGTGAGTCCAGTGAGAATGAACGTGGGGAGTTGCATTGCTTCCCTTCCGATACGCGATTCTTGAATTACGACGCAAACGGGTTCTAGCCGCCGTCAGGATTGCTTGGGCCGCAGTAACCGGTATCACTGCCACCACCTCCGGTGGGGGAGGGTGTCGGGAAAGTCCCGCGGGGAACGAGGGGCACTGGCAGCGGCCCTACGGCACTTACACTGGCGACGTCATTGAGATACTCGAAGTGCACGGCCTGTCGCGGCTGCGAAGACAGACGCAATAGCGCCCGGTGAATATCAGCCTTGTCGTTGTTTCCGATCCAAAGTTTGATCTTTCGGACCGATGGCCGTTTACATTTGAAGGTGAACACTTCGTCTGGCGGCTTTCCGTCGAGACGCGTGACGACAATGTTTAGCTCATCCGAAAAAAACGGGTAGATGCGATAAACCACTTCCTGCGCGTAGTAGCCTCGTACTGTAGGACTGCCGTCATCGTCACGGAACTCCCACGGAAAGTCTGTCATTCGCTCGCCGGAAACGGCTCCACCACCGAGGTACATGAAAGCCGCCACGAAGCGGTCGTCAGGCCTTTTGGCGCCGGTCGGTACAAAACGGCGATCCCATTGATTCTTTGCGTACGGCCAGTAGTCATCCTTTTTGGAAACAAGATCGTACGACGGCAAAACAACGGGCCAGCCGACTGGATCGTTTTCGATTGCTACTTCGACGCCGTCGAGGGCTCGGTAGTAGAAGTCGTTGTCCGTAGTCTCTACGTACGCGAATGGCGCACCCCCGCCTGTCTGCTGGGATAGCTCTACCTCACGTTTGTCATACGCGATATAGGGCAGGTGCGGCGCTTCGTTCGGCGTGCGAGGAAGTATCACAGACGGCTCTGGCATCGTGCCGTTCATGTTCCTCAAGTTGAGAAAAGAACATAGACCTGAGAAAACGATCTCGACCTCTCCTGGGACAGTGGGCTCAACATCCGTCGATTTTGGCATAGACTTCCTCCCTTTCCCTCGTGATTGAGTTTTGAGCATGTTACACGCCTCCAATGAGCACGAATCCCGCCCATGCCTTCGGCCGGCGAACATCGGGATCATTGCTTTCGAGTAGTGAGAGTTGTGCTTGACGAAGAGCGTCTGTGGCGCGCGCCCCTCTCCTTAGTTGTCCATGGAAGATGCGGAAGAGACGGGCCGAGGGTGAGTCGTCGATATCCCAGAGTGTGGCCAGAATGCCGCGAGCTCCGGCGCGGAGGAATGCGGCGGCGAGGCTGTCTACTCCCTCGTTCGCTCGTAGCGGACCCCTTCCGGTGCTGCATCCGGCGAGCACGACGAACGGCCGGCTCGGTAGGTGCGCACCAGCAATAGTGCTGGCGCGCAACGCGATGGGTGAGCCGTTCCGAGGCGATTCGAATATGAGCGCTGATGCGGCGGGTTGGCCATCGCTCACGCTGGCGTGTCCAGCGAAGTGAACGACAGCCGCGCGGCCACTCCGGGCGAGGAACTGGTCGGGACCGATCTCTTCCCCGATCAGTGCCCGCTCTCCAGGATACAGATCGGCTATTTGCCGCACCTCAACTTCGGCGTTTGGCAGGAAATCCATTCCGAACGGTCTGGGCTGTGCGACGGCGAGGAGGTTTCCGCCGCGCGGCGCAACCCGGTTCTCGTGCACGAACGTAGAAGCGCTCGGGACAGAGACGAGCTTGAAGTTCTCGATGAGATACCTGCTGTCAGGACCGACCAGAGCGGCGAAAGGCACACCATGGAGAGCGCCATCCGCAATCAGCACGATGTTGTCAGCACCGCTAAGATACGGGATCGCTGGGGCGATTAACTCGCCGTAAAGCGCGCGTCCGTACCGATCGATTGCAGCCGCATCGTCGGTGGCAATCGCGTTGAGATGATCGCGAATCATCGTTTCGAGTGAATGGCGCGAGATATCACGGCGAATGAACGATGTATGTCCTCCACGAACTATCCAAATCGCCGGCCCGCGGTCGAGAACCATGAACTCCAAGACGGCTGTGGCGGAGCCGACAGCAGAGGTGATACCGGCGGCGGTCACGGGCGGCGCGGAATGGTTGGGCATGTCCACTGCGATGGCATCGAGCAGGTCGCGCGATCGTTTCCGCTCCGCGACTGTGAGGGCATCGTCGAATTTGCTCTCGTCGATTAGGAGCTCGATCAATCGCTCGAAAAGGCGATCAGCCCGCTCGAAATAGGCCTCACGAAGCCCAGGCTCGGAGAGACCTTCTCGCTGTTGTTCCATCTCGGTGATGCCGGCCCGGAAATCACTCTCGGCCGCTGATCGGCTGCCGGAGATCAGCAGCGCCTCGCCGCGCAGTAGATACGCAGTGGCTGTATGGACGCGCCAGCCATATTGGCGCCAAGTGTCAATGGCGTACGTCAGCGACGATACGGCCGCACGAGGATTCGATTGTGCTTCGATCGTCCCTGCGATGAACTCGATGTTAGAGGCCGTGCGATCGCGCAAACCTTGTGTTGGGATAGCAGAGACGCGCTTGCGAGCGAACCTGACGTACTGGGCTGCGTTCTGTGAGCGTCCAAGGTCACGCAGAGCAAGGGCTCGCTCGACGTCCGACTCGGCGAGGAGCAAAGGGTCGTCATTAGCGAGCGTCTGTTGTGCGTTGATAAAAGCAAGCGCTAGATGCGGACGACGAGCGCGCAGTGCCGCGTATGCATTCGAGGAGAACGCTACATATAACCTATCGGGCGATGCTCCCGCCGCGTCTAACTGTCGCAGAGCGTCAGCACGGTACCGATCCGCTTCCGAAGGATCACCGATGCGGTCTAAGATTTCGGCGATAAGCGCGGTGAGTCCGGCTTCGGTCTCGGTGTCGCGACTTGCTCGGGCATCGGCTAGGCCGCCGCGATACGATTCAAGGCTTGCATTCGGATCGCGCCGGCTTAGCACGAGACCACGTACCCATGCTTCATCGGCTGAGATGCTCAGGTACCGATCACCACCCGTCCGCAACACGACTTTGACTCGATCAAGACGAGTGAGCGCGTTGTTGCTTCTGCCTCCGTAGAAATCGGTCAACGCCGCAATGACATCCGCGCTGAGCGCGAGCGGAGAGCCTCCGCGACGCAGCAGCTCTGCTGCCTCGGCGTACTTGACGCCAGCTGTTTCGGTTTTTCGCGCGGAAAGCTCGGCAGACGCGATTCCGTAGAGCAACGTTCCCTCGCGCACTGCAGGATTCGCCGACCGCTCAGCATGTTCGATGACATCGAGCAGATAGCGGTCGCCAGTGATAGCAAGGTAGCAACCGCTGACCGATCGGGCGAGTTCCGGATGTAAACTGCCGCTGCGGAACCATTCTGGTATCACCTCACGCTGTACCCACTGTCGGATCTGTTGAGGATGACGCGCAACGATGGTTTTTATCATGGCGGCGTCAACACCCCTGAGCAGGCGTGATTTGTCGTCCTTCCACGGGACAGGCGTTAGTCGCAGGCGAGCCCGATGCTCAATTGCTTCGTGAGACCACTGGCTCATAGGATCGATGCGCATGTAATCGTCCCAAGCGGTGACAGCAGAAGGACGTACCGACAACAACTCAAGTGCGAGTGCCCAATTGAATCTAGCTGTCGGAAGGTCCGGATCGCTGTCAAGCGCTCGGGCGCTTGTCTCCGCCGCGTCGGCGATCTTGTTCATGCCGATTTGAGCGGCGGCGAGGTCGCTTAGTAGCGCCGCATTCGCAGGGTCGAGGCCGAGTGCCTCGACCAACAAGTCGTGCGCTTCGGCACCCCGCCCTAGGGCGAGTTCGCCCAAAGCGAGACGGTGAAGGTTCTCGGCCGTTCGAGCGGTTGTAACGAGTCCCTGCAACTCTGTGATCGCGGCTTTCTGGCGAAGGTTCTGAGTCACGACGGAGCGTTTTCCATGCAACAGCGGCAGACACTCAAAACCCGTGACGCGCGCTTGGAGAACACGGTTATCGCTTTGCAGAATCCCTAGTGGATCGGTAAACCTGTGGTTGTTCAGTAGAACGAAGCTGACCATCAGGATCATTAGGAGCAGCCTCGCAGCCAGCCTCCAGACGTGGAACGGTCGCTCTGACTTCGGAATGGCCAGTCGGATAGCCTGCTGAATCTTGGTGCCGCACCTAGTCATGAACCTGCGGCCTTCATGGCTGCGAAGTTGTACGGTCAAATCTGTCTGCCCCACTCGTCGCATAGCCCCGGTTAGATCTCCGTCTCTGTAGCGGTGAGACTCATCATGCCGTATCGTAGATGGGCACGACAGCGTCCTCTCTCGTAGACGGACGACATTCTGATGTTGACATTCAAAGCGTGAAGTGTTGCATGACTGTATTCGACTTAGCCGCGTTCCACGAGATCTTTGCGTCGTAGCGATCCATCGACAGACTGGCCGATGACTCGTCTCCACGACGTATCATCCTCTCGGGTTCGTAGCTTCTTGATAGGGAGTGTTGCACGGGGCGAAGATCCACACCCTCAAACCGCTGTGCCTCTGCAGGAGGCACAGCAAGGCCCGCGATACATGCAACGGCTCTCGCGGTGACGCGGCAGCAAATTCGCCGATGGTGTTGTTGAACGTGAAGCCCGGGGGGCTCGCGCGAGCATCGCGAGGTCGGCTCGCCGGTGGCGCTGATCGATGTCATTTCGAACCGAATCTCGCCGGTACTCAAGAGAATCGACGACCGTACCGTTCGGCTGGTGCCCTGCCGGCCTACAACCCGAACTGCTGCAGATGGTGGTCGATGTGTTTGTACATCGTCTCGCCCCACTCCTGGCCGGTCATCGTTCCGAAGAAGGCGTGCGTTTCTTTGCCTGCTGCGTCGGAGCCGCGGTGGACGAATTTCGCGATTAGGTCGGTCAGCTTCTGGCGTTCGGTGGAGAACTCGCGCTCGTCGGCGACGATGAATGAGGGATCGGTCGGGCCGTTGCGGCTGAAGGGTTTCTCGCCGAGGATCGACTTTCGGAAGAACGGCATCAGGATCTTGCCGATCAGCTTTTGTTTCATCGGGCGGTCGCCTGTGCCGGTCTCCAGCGCTCGCGCGCAATGCGTCACCATCTGCGCGGCGTTCATCTTTCCCCACTGCCGCGGCGTGCCCGCCTGAAGTGCGCCTAGGCGTTGGAGAAGCGAAGCGCGATCGGCGTCATCGAAGAGCGTTTTCATCACGAGTCCTCCCGTTGCGAAGGTCGATTGTAAGTGCGGGAAGTGCGCGGTAGCATCCCGCGATTCGAACGTCCGGATCGTGTGGAGGTCAATTTTGAAGCGTGCTCTGATCGCATTCGCCATCCTCATCATCGCCAACGTCGCTATTGCCGACGATCTATCCGACATCAAACGCGAAGTCGCCAAACGTCACGACGAAGCGGTCAAGCGATTGCAGGATTGGATCGCGCTGCCGTCGATTGCCGCCGAGGATCGCAACTTCCCGGCGGGCGCGGAGTACATGGCTCGGCTCGCGCGCGAGGCGGGATTCCAGCAGGTCACAGTCTTGACCACCGACGGCAAGCCAGGCGTGTTCGCCACGCTCGACGCCGGCGCGCCGAAGACGGTCGGCCTCTACTTCATGTATGACGTGAAGCAGTTCGATCCCGCCGAGTGGACGTCGCCGCCGCTCGAGGCGCGCCTCGTCGACAAGCCGAACGTCGGCAAAGTCATCGTCGGCCGTGGCGCCGTCAATCAGAAGGGACCGGAGTCCGCGTTTTTGGCCGCGCTGCATGCGATTCGTGGCGCCGGAAAGAAGATGCCGGTGAACCTGGTCATGGTCGCGGAAGGGGAGGAGGAGATCGGCTCGCCGCACATTGGCCAGCTTGTTCATCGCCCCGAGGTTGAAGCGGCGTTGCGCAAATGCAGCGGCGTCTTCATGCCCGCTGCTTCGCAGGACCTCGACGGCATCGTCACTGTCAGCCTCGGCGCAAAAGGTGTGGTCGAGTTGGAGCTGGTGTCGAGCGGCGAGAAGTGGGGACGCGGTCCGGCCAAGGACATTCACTCGTCATTGAAGGCCATGGTCGACAGTCCTGCGTGGCATCTGGTGAAAGCGCTCGATACGCTCGTCTCCGACGACGGCAACACGATTGTCATCGACAACTACCCGACGCCGCGTCCGCTCAACGCCGACGAGAAGGCGATGATCGCCGCCGCGTCATCGCGCCGCAGCGAGGCGCAATCGAAGAAGTCCCTTGGCGTGCAGCACTGGATCGCCGATCTTCCATGGCAGCAGGCCAACGAGCGTCTGGAATCGCAGCCGACCGTGAACATCGAAGGCCTCGTCGGCGGCTACACCGGACCGGGCGGCAAGACGATTCTCGCGCACCGCGCCGTCGCGAAAATCGACATGCGCCTCGTGCCCGACATGAAGAAGGACGACGCAGTGGCCGCGCTCAAAGCGCACCTCGCCAAACGCGGATTCGGCGACATCGAAGTGAACGTCACCGGCGGATACGATCCGACCGGCACCGCGGCGACCGCGCCGTTGATACAGTCGCAGGTGGCGGTGTTAAAGCGAGCCGGAATCGATCCGGTCCTCTGGCCGCGCAACGCCGGCTCGTATCCCGGCTACGTCTTCACCAACCCACCGCTCAGCCTCGCCGCCGGCCACTTCGGCCTCGGCCACGGCAGCGGCGCCCACGCTCCTGACGAGTACTACGTGATCGAGTCAGCGACGCCGAACGTACAAGGCCTCGACGGCGCGGTGATGTCGTTCGTGGAGTATTTGTACGAGCTGGGGAGATAGAACTCGACGCAATTCGGAATCGCTAGCTCCATTTTGAGACTCAAAATGGAAGTAGTCGCCTCATCGACGCGATCGGTGCAGTTTCAAGGCGGCCGCGACGATTGGCTTCGCCCAATCCGGAGTTGTCTGAAATTCGTTGACGCTGGGAGCCACAATCCGCCCGTGCCGCAAGTGCAGAAGCACGCGCGGCTCGGGGATCATTGCTCGATCCGGCGCGCTCTCCGCACTGTTATCGAAGACCTGTAACTCCGTCAGGTGCGGCATGAGCGCGATGATGCTTCGCCGGGACGCGTCCCAACGGCTGCGGATCATCTCCTCCGGAATGTCGTGCCCGCCGCTGCGACGCGAGCGTGAACGCGCGCGATGTGTTGCTCGGGACTCGAAAGACCGACAAACCACACGAGTACTTCGATCCCTGATCGAGCCGCATCTATGAGGAGCGCCGGGATCGTGTGGCCGGCCAAAGTCGATTCGAAGGCATGGTTCAGCCGGCCTTTGATCGCTGATTCGAGGTGGCGCTTACCCTCTGCCCATGCGAGGCTATTCGCCTCGTCGACGGTGCATCCAGTTGAGGCCTTAATGCGCCGGGCTGCTTCATCCGGGTTGAAGTAGTCAAGGCCTCCGCGGCGAATGATCTCACCGCCGAGTGAGCTCTTGCCGGCGCCGTTGACACCCGCGAGGACAAGAATTCTCGGCGGGTTCGACGCCGGCATCAGTAATTACGCTTGCGGGCGGCGTTCGCGGCCTCAGCGATTTCAGCCGGAGTCGAAGCAAATACCTTCCGCAACGTTTCGGAAGCACCGGGCTGTTGGAGGACAGCCAACTCGCGATCAAACTCGGCGCGAAGCGCACTAAGGGGATCGAACGCCGTAGCCGAACCAAGGTCGAGCTGACGATCTGATCCGCTCGGATGCTCCAGTAACCAATCGCGGAGCTGGATGAACTCCTCTGGATTGAGCTGCCCAATCTGGTGTTCCAGTTGTTCGACGCGAGTCATGGCATTTGCCCGAACGAGTATACGACGCCCTCTCTTCCGATCGGACTCATCGCATCGTCAGGATAAACTTCGAGCGATGCCCGATCTCTCTGTCGTCTTTCCGGTTTACAACGAGGAAGAGAACATCCCCATCCTTCTCGACGAGATTGCGAAGGCGTTGGATGGCAAGTGGTCGTACGAGACCGTGGCTGTCGACGACGGTTCTACCGACCGAAGCCTTGAGGTTCTGCGCGCGAGCAGAGCGAAGCATCCGACGCTGCGCGTGCTCGCCTTCGAGAAAAACAGCGGACAGACGGCGGCGCTCGATGCGGCGTGGCGGGCGGCGCGCGGAACGTACGTCGTCTCGCTCGACGCCGATCTGCAGAACGATCCCGCCAACATCCCGGCCATGATCCGCACGCTCGAAGAGCGCAAGGCAGACATGGTGATCGGCGTACGCGTCAACCGTCACGACACGTGGTCGCGGCGGATGCAGTCGAAGATCGGTAACGGAGTGCGCAACTGGATCACCAACGATCACATCACCGACACCGGCTGTTCGCTGAAGCTGGTGAGGCGCGAAGCCATTGAACGCATCCGACTCTTCACCGGCATGCATCGTTTCCTGCCGACGCTGGTGCGGATGCACGGCTACAAAGTCGTGGAGATGCCGGTGAATCACCGTCCGCGGAAGTTTGGGGTTTCCAAGTACGGGGCGATGAATCGCGCGTTTCGCGGGCTGGCGGATTGCGTGGCGGTGCGGTGGATGTCGAAGCGGGTGCTGACGTATCGGGTAAGGGAGGAGTAGCGCAGCTACTCCATCCTGCGGATCGCGAAGCGACCCGTCAGGATCTCCGGTTAGGCCGCGCTGGCTGAAGTTCTTCCGAGGACGAGCGCCTCGGACCTGGTATTCATCAAGACCGACGCTATGGCACCGGAGATCCTGACGTCTCGCTTCGCGATCCGCAGGATAAACTTCAACAAAAATGCATCCCTACGATCCCCGCACCTGGCACTGGGACCTTCTCGCCGTGTTCGGCTTCGTCGCGCAGGCGCTCTTCGCGGCGCGTTTTCTCGTGCAATGGATCGCCTCGGAACGCCGCAAAGTCAGCCATGTGCCGGTGACGTTCTGGTACCTGTCGCTCTTCGGCGGCATCCTCATGACCATCTACGGCGTCTTCCGCCGTGATCCCGTCATCATCCTCGGCCAGGCTCCGGCATTGATCGTGTACATCCGCAACCTGATGCTGATCCGCAGCTCTCCACCACAGGTTTGACGATGTTCGAATTGAATGAAGAGCAACAGAAGACGCTCCTGCGCATTGCCCGGCAATCGATCGCGGCGGTGCTCGACGGCGGTTCGCCCGATTGGAAGCGTGACGATTTCGACGAAACGCTGCGGCAGCCGGCAGGGGCGTTCGTAACGTTGACGCGCGACGGCGACCTGCGCGGCTGCATCGGATCGATCCGCGCAGTCGAGTCGCTGTACAAGGCCGTCGCGTCGAGCGCGATCTCCGCCGCGTTTCGCGATCCTCGCTTTCCGCCGCTCGGGCCGGGAGAGTTGGAACATCTGGAGCTCGAAATCTCCGTCATGGGACCGATCGAACGGGTCATCAACATCGAAGAGATTGTCGTCGGACGCGACGGTCTGATCATCAGCCGAGGAGCGTATGCGGGGCTGTTACTGCCGCAGGTTGCGACCGAATACGGCTGGGATCGACAGACCTTGCTGCAGCAGACCTGCCGCAAAGCCGGGCTGCCGCCGGACGCGTGGCGAGCTCAGGACTGCCGGATCGAAAAGTTTTCAGCGTTCGTATTCGGCGAATAACTTCCTATCACGCAACAACTTGGCCCGCTTTCGGCAAGGAGAGCCTTGTCCAAGCGCGGCATAACCTCCTCCATCACGGGGTTTGACACCGCGTCGAAACCAATCTTATTCGTATCGAAAATAACTGAGGGAGGCCGATGCCCACGAAAAAGCGCTCGCTGACGGACTCGCTGTCGATGCGTTCCGCGAAAGCGCGCCGCAAGGCGCAGTCGCACCGCACGTTGCATTGGATCGGCGGCCGGGCCGCGGCCACACTCCTCGTCGGCGCGGCGCTGTCGGTTGGCGGAGTCACCGAAGCCTTCCAGGGAGTGCATTTTCTCGTGTTGAAGGACCTCGACACGGTCAAAGTCCTTCGGCAGCAAGGCACGCACTCGAAAGTCGTCGCCAAGCTCGGCGATGATTTCGCCGGCAACTCTCTCTTCAAGCTTTCGCGCACGCTGCCCGACAGCCTGGTCACGCGGCGCATCCGCCTGTTCGACGACGCCTGGATTCCGGAAGCGCCCGCGGCCACGGAAGAAACGGCGGACGCGCAGCCGAACGACGTCTTTCATCGCGAGATGCAGCGGATCAACGTCGCGATCCGCAAGCAGTTCTTCGCCAACGCCGTTCCGTTCGGCGACATCATCCACGCCAAGGCGCAGAAGTACGACGTCGATCCGGCCTTGGTCGCCGCCGTCGTCGAAACCGAGTCGCGCTTCCGCACCAATGCGCGCTCGCAGGTTGGCGCGCGCGGTCTCATGCAGCTCATGCCGAAGACCGGACGCTGGCTCGGCGCGAACAACCTCTACAACGCAGAACAGAACGTCGATGCAGGCGCCAAATACCTGAAGTATCTGAACCGCCGTTTCGATGGCAACCTCACCAAGACCATCGCCGCGTACAACGCCGGCGAAGGCAACGTCCGCCGCTACAACGGCGTGCCGCCGTTCCGCGAGACGCGCTCGTACGTGAAGAAGGTCATGTCGCGTTACGAGAAGCGGAAGCAGGAACTGAAAAAGTTCGACGACCAGCACGGCGCGGCGCTGGCCGGCGACGATGCGGTGCTGACGCTGCGGTAAGCAACCCCGCAACCGCAACTCCCATCCCTTCCGAAACTTGACCGCAAACGCCTGCTTGCGATAACGTTTCGCGACCTCGACAACTTTGGGAGGGGAAAATGGTTAGTGTGCGTAGGGTGGTGGTTCCCGTTCTCCTGCTTGTGGTCGCCATCCCGGCATTCGGCGCGGCCCGGAAGTCCTCTTCGCACCCGCCGCGCGAGCTTCATCGCGCCGGCGACCACTGGACGGCGTACAACCCTCCCGATCCCGCGACCTGGCCGGCCGGCTCGAAGAGCTACACGATCAAACAGGGCGACACGCTCTGGGGTCTGGCGCAGCAGTTTTTCAAGAACGCCTACACCTGGCCGCAGCTGTGGGAGTCGAATACCTGGATCACGGACGCGCATTGGATTTATCCCGGCGATGTCCTGCTGATCGATTCCGAAACTGCGCAGCAGATTTCGGCCGCGACCACGACCTCCGATACGACGACCCCTCCCGCGCTGATGCCGGAGACTGCCGCGGCCTCAGCCGCTGCGACTAGCACCTTGACGTCGATGACCGGCGATGGCTTCATCACGGCCGCGGACGCTGTCGGAGGGAGCCGCAGTCCCGTTCCGCTCGGAACCGAGTTCGACGTCTATTGCTACGGCTACATCGGCGATCCGGCCGAGCCGATGCCGAACTCGATTCGGGCCTGGGAAGACGCCGAGATGCGTTATCAGGCCGGCGAAGTGCACCAGGACATCACCGGCGCGGCCGGCGATCTGGTGATGCTCGACGGCGGCACAGCCACGGGCCTCGTTGCCGGCGATACCTACATCGTGGTCGAGAGCGGCGAGATGGTTACCCATCCGAACAAGCGGACGCAGGTTGTCGGACGCGAGTACATCTACCAGGGGCAGATTCGCATTCTCTGCGCCGACGATCACCATGCCCGCGGCATCATCACGCAGTCGTGCAATGACATTCACATCGGCGCGCGCCTCAAGCCGCTGCCGCAGATTCCGATTCCTCTGGCTCGCATCCCCGACATGCCGGCCTTCTGCGATCCCAACAGCGGCAAGCGCAACGGCTTCATCGTCAGCGCACAAGGCGGCTGGGACACGGCCCTCGGCGAGGGTCTGCTCGTGCAGGTCAACCTCGGACAGGCCGATCAACTCCAGCCCGGCGACTTTCTTACCGTCTACCGCGACAACGTCACCCCCGGCGAGCGTCACCAGGTACTCGGCGAAGTCGGCATCCTGACGACGAATACACACACCGCGACCGGCAAGATCGTGGCGATGCGCTACTCGATGAAGATCGGCGACCGGGTCGAGATCCGCTAAGGGTGTGGGGAGTAGGGTGTCGGGAGTGGTAGAACGACGCCTTTGACAGATTTTTTTCTCCCGCCCCCAACACCCCACAACCCACTTCCAAGGTTTCCATCGACACCGCCGATCCTTTTGCTAGAATCGCGCGTCCGGGTCCATAGCTCAGCGGTTAGAGCTACCGGCTCATAACCGGCAGGTCCCAGGTTCGAATCCTGGTGGACCCACCAGGGCAACGATGCGCGTCACCTCAAACATCACGAACGATTTGCTTGCCTGCCGGCGCGGACCGGGTGGGCGATCGTTTGCGGCCGGCACGACGCTCGATCGACCGGTCCGCAATTCTCATCCCGCACAGGCGTTCCAACACCGGAACGCCTTTTTTGTCTTTGGAGGCAATTGTTGAATCAGGACGTTGAAAAGCTTTGGGAGTTGCAAACAGTCCTGTCGCAGCTCGGTGATCGTGAAAAACAACTGACCAACAAGCCGGAATCCTTCGCTGCCGTCGACCGCGAATGGCAGAACGTGAACTCCAGCATGGAGCGGCTGCGCGAGCAGATCGAGCAGCACTCGAAAGAACGGCGCCGCGTCGACGGTGAGTTGTCGGACCAGCAGGAGCTTCTGAAGAAATATCAGGGCCAGCTCATGCAGGTGAAGAATCAGCAGCAGTACGCCGCGGCGTGGAAGGAAATCGACTCCACCCGCAAACACGTCAAAGAGCTCGAGGACTCGACGCTCAAGACGATGACGGACGTCGAGGGGCTGCAGAAACAGCACGACGATCTCGAAGCGGGCAACGTCGACCTGAAGTCGCGCTGGGACACGGAGCACGACGCGTGGCAGCACTCGCTCGGCGATCTGCGCACCGAGGTGGAGAAGTTGAAAGCCAAGGCGGCGATGATCGAAGCGTCGCTTCCCGAACGGCTGCGCCGCGAGTTCCATCGCATCTTCAAGCAGCGCCAGAACGTGGCCATGGCGAAGGTCGTCGCCGATTCGTGCAACGGCTGCCGCACGCGCGTACGGCCCGCCGTGATGCAGCAACTCAAGCGCGGCGATCTCGTTCACTGCGAAGGCTGCAGCCGCATCCTCTACCTGGAGATGCCCCCATCCTGAAGATCACTGCCCACGTCGACGGCGCCTGCCGCGGCAATCCCGGACCGGCCTCGTACGGCGTCTACATGCGCAAGGACGACGGCGAGATCATCGAGATCTCCGGCTTCCTCGGCACGACGACCAACAACGTCGCCGAGTACGCCGGCCTGCTCGAGGCGCTGGCGACAGCAAAGTCGGAAGGGGCGACGGACGTCGAGATCGTTTCGGATTCGCTGCTGCTCGTGCAGCAGATGCTCGGCAGATATCGCGTCAAGCATCCGAACCTCGTGCCGTTGTACGAGCGCGCGAAATCGATGACGCGGCATTTTCCGAAATTCAAGATCA
>JAXDIO010000181.1:0-2898 GCA_034663965.1 Thermoanaerobaculia bacterium
CGGCGCGCACGATCCGCTGCGCGGCCGACGTGCCGGAGACGACGCTGCACGTCGATCCCGACCGCATGCGCCAGGTGGTCGACAACCTCATCTCGAATGCGATCAAGTATTCGGCGGACGGCACCGATATCGACATCGTTACGCAGATCGACGGCAATCACATGCTGACGGCGGTCATCGATCACGGCATCGGCATTCCGACCGACGAGATCCCGAAACTCTTCGAGCGTTTCCACCGCGCGCGCAACGTTTCCAGCCGCTACTACGGCGGTCTCGGCCTCGGCCTCTACATCGCCAAAGCGATTGTTGAGGCGCACAACGGTTCGATCTCCGTGGTCAGCGAGGAAGGGAAGGGCGCGACGTTTACGATCCGGTTGCCATTGCCGTAAAGATCGCCCGTCCGCGCTGCAGCCGGCTTCCGATACAATCCGCGCGCTTTCGAGGAGGTCCCGCCGTGCGCTTTCGCCTTTTGCCCCGTGAAGAGACGTTCTACGCCGACTTCATCGCCATGGCTGACCAGCTCAAGGCCGGCGCGGCGCTGCTCGAAGAGATGTTCGCCACCGATCCTCCCATCGCCGACAAAGCGCACGAGATCAAGGAGGTCGAGCACAAGTGCGACTTCCTTACGCACGAGATCATTCAGCGGCTGAACAAGACGTTCGTGACGCCGATCGACCGCGAAGACATCCACTCGCTGGCGCGCACGCTCGATGACGTGATGGACGCGATCGACAACGCCGCCGCCCTTGTGCCGCTGTACAAGATCGACCGTGTCCGCTTCGGCGCCCGCGAGCTCGCCAAGATCATCTCAGCCTCGGCCAGCGTTGTCCGCGACGCATGCGTAGCGCTCGAGAAACACAGCGGCGTTCTCGAATGCGCCGTCGAGATCAACCGTCTCGAGAACGAAGCCGACCGCGTGCACCAAAAAGCGGTGGGACAGCTCTTCGACGACGAGCGCGATCCGATCGCGGTGATGAAGTGGAAAGAGATCCTCGATCTGCTCGAGGACGCCACCGACCGCTGTGAGGACGTGGCGAATCTGCTCGAAAATGTCGTCGTGAAACACAGCTGATGCCGAGTCACCTCTTCCTGATCGTCGCCGGTCTCATCGGCGTCGCGTTGGTGTTCGACTACATCAACGGCTTCCACGACGCTGCGAACTCGATCGCCACGATCGTCTCCACGCGCGTGCTCTCACCGGGACAGGCTGTAGTCTGGGCGGCGTTCTTCAATTTCGTGGCCGCATTCGGGTTCGGAACGGCGGTGGCGAAGACGATCGGCAAGGGGATGATCGACATCCACTCCGTCACCTTCGGCGTGATCTTCGGCGGGTTGATGGGCGCAATCATCTGGGACCTCATCACCTGGTATTTCGGCCTGCCCACGAGCTCGTCGCACGCGCTCATCGGCGGCTACGCGGGTGCGGCGGTGGCGCGCTCGATGTCGTTCAGCGTGATCGAACCGAGCGGCTGGTCGAAGACGCTGATCTTCATCATCCTGGCGCCGATGATCGGACTGGTGCTGGGTCTGGTCATCACCTCGATCACGTACTGGCTTTTCCGCCGGTCATCACCCGCGCGCGTCGACCGCGTCTTCCGCAAAGCGCAGCTCGTGTCGGCCGCGTTCTATTCGCTCGGACACGGAACGAACGACGCGCAGAAGACGATGGGCATCATCGCCGGCGTCCTCTTCACGGCGGGCTACATCAAGACGTTCACGATTCCGATCTGGGTGATCCTCATCGCGCACACCGCCATCGGCCTCGGCACGCTCTCCGGCGGCTGGCGAATCATTCACACGATGGGCTCGAAGATCACGAAGCTGCAGCCGGTGGGCGGCTTCGCCGCGGAGACTGCGGGCGCGATCACCCTCTTTCTGGCGAGCTCCTTCGGTATCCCGGTATCGACGACGCACACCATCACCGGCGCGATCGTCGGCGTCGGCGCGACGCGCCGCCTCTCCGCCGTCCGCTGGGGCATCGCCGGCCGCATCGTCTGGGCCTGGATCCTGACCATCCCGATGGCGGCGTTCATGGGTGGACTGATGTACTGGGTGGCGGCTGCGTTCGGGGCGAAGTAATCGCAACGAAATTCGTGACGCACCGTCCAAGTTTTCGAAGTGCCGATGAGAAGCCGCCGGATCGCCACATTCGTAGCTGTCGTGATCGCCTTTGCGAGCTACGGCGCCATCGCCGTAACTTTTGGACTCTGCCATAAGGCGACGTGTTGCGCTAATCCTGGTCCGCAGGTGTCGGCGCCGCCGAAATGCTGCAACGAGTCAGTCTGTGAATCCGGGCCAGAAGTTGCGGAAGCCTCTCGTGCGACGACGACACCTCACACGTCAGTAGCCTCTGTCGCCGTGCTCGCGCCGCCACCACGGTACGGCCGTGCCGAGGGAACACCGTTCGTAGCAGCCGTGGCGTTACCTCGTCAGGCTTCTATCGTCGTGCTCAGGATTTGATACCCGTCTCACGCTCGCTCTATCCGCGCAGCTGTGAGAATGGGAGAAAGTCCAAATGAAACGCAAACTGATCACGCTTACCGTTGCTTCTGTTGTCTCCGTGCTGGCGCTTGCTTCGGCTCCCGCAACCCTCGCGCGATCGAGCGCTACATGCTCGATGAGCACGACGTGCTGCAACATGGGTTGCTGCGCTGACGGCATCTGCTCGATGCCCGGATGCGCATCCTGCAACACCAAGTAACTCTCGCAACCTTGCAGGCGAGGTCGCTTTATCGGCCTCGCCTGTTCAAGCCGCGCTCGGATCGTGCGCGGCAATATTTTTTATATACTCGCCGTTTCCAGAGCGACCCTGAAAGAGTCCTGATCGAGGTAAAGCCAATGAAACCAGAGATTCACCCGAAATATCAGCAGGTTCAGGCGCACTGCGCCTGCGGCGAA
>JAXDIO010000187.1:0-7602 GCA_034663965.1 Thermoanaerobaculia bacterium
GGATGAAGAGCATGGCGATCTGGTAGAAGCGGACGTTGACGCGCTTGCGGTTCTCATCGAGCGACGGCACGCCGCTCTCGTACGGCTCCTGTTTGGAAGCCGTGCGGGCGTGCTTGCCGACGAACCAAGCCAGCGCCAGCATGACGAGCCCGACCACGATCGCAATCACGATCATGAGCAGAACGGGAAGGAGGGTGTGGGTCATCAAAGGCTGCGAATGCTAACACTGCGCCCAGGACGCCGCTACCAAGGATTCTCAGTCGTCCCGAGCCTCACCAGCACAGACAAGAGTGTCTGTGCCACACGCTACGCCGCGTGGTCGGTGAGGTACTCCATCGCGGTTTCGCGGGAGTCGAAGATCTTGAAGACGGTGTCGAGCTTCGTGATCTTGAGCAGGGCCAGGATACGGTGCGATGGTTTGACGAGGGCCATCTTGCGCTGGCGGTCTTCGAACTTCTGCAGGTAGCCGATCAGTTCGCCGAGGCCGGTGGAGTCCATGTAGTTGATCGCTTCGAAGTTGATCATGACCGGGCCGGTCTCATCGTTGAGGACCTTCTCGAGGTAGCTCGAGAACTCGCGGGCGCTCTCACCCAGCTTGATGACGCCCTGGATGTCGAGCACGGTCACGTCGTCGACGCGGTTTTTGATGATGTTCAAAGCGATGGCTCCTGAAGCGCGTAGTGTAGGTGATTCGTCCCGCTGTGTCAGCTACCTCCGCTCGGGCTTGCGGCCGATGCGGTTCGTGATCCACGAAATGATGCCCAGCACGATCGCGCCGATGATCGCGGCGACGAAGTTGTCGATGCGGAAGCCGGGAGCGAGCCACGCCGTCAACTCGAGCATGATCGCGTTCAGGACGATGAGGAAGAGTCCGAGCGTGACGATCGTCAGCGGCAGAGTCAGCACGAACAGGATCGGCCGGATGATGGCGTTGAGCAGTCCAAGGACCAGAGCGGCGATGGCGAGCGAGACGATGGAGCGGTAGTGAAAACCGGGCACCAACTCGACGACAACGAAGAGCGCGAGCGTGTTGAGGAGCCATCGGATGAGCATGTGCATCCGTGAATTATGCGCGCTGGGAACGCGGGCGTCTCGCCCGCCGCCGGGCAGGATTTTGCCAAGTACGGCGGGCGGGACGCCCGCGCTCCCAGGAGGACGCGGCATAGAATTCGACGCGATGGCCACGCAGCTCGTTTTTCTCACGCTCTTCCTCGGACTCATCTCCGGACCACAGCGCATCGACCTGCAGCCGGGACCGGACGTCAAATCGATTCGCATCCTCCTCGACGGCAAACAGGTGGCGGCGCTGCAGAAGGCGCCGTGGAGCGCGACGGTCGATTTCGGACCGTCGATCGTGCCGGGCGATCTGGTCGCGATCGGGTACGACGCTCGCGGCGACGAGGTGGCGCGAACGTCTCAGACGGTCAATCTGCCGCGCCCGCTCGCCGACTTCGTGATCTCCGTGAAGAACGACGCCAATGGACGGCCGGCTTCGGCGGAGTTGCGCTGGGAACATCTGATGGCCGCCAAGCCCGCCAAGTCGTCGCTCAAAGTCGATGGCAAGGTTGTGCCGCTCGACGCCGATCTTCGCGCGAAGCTGCCGCGTCTCGACGTCAATCAGCCGCACGTCCTCGCGGCGTCGGTGCGATTCGAAGACGGGGTCGTCTCGCGCCGCGAGCTGGTCATCGGCGGTGGCGTCGGAGATACGGCCGATGCACTTCTGACCCCGGTTGCCGTTCGCGAATCGGGTTCGAAGCCGCCACCGAATCCGAGCAGTTGCTTTGCGAGCGGCGGGTCGCCGGTGCGCGTCAGTGCGGTGGAGAAAGGTAAAGCTCTCGTGATTGTGGTCCTCGATCCCGATCCACGCGACGCGATGAAAGCGCTCGATCTCCGGATGAGTCCCGCGATGATGCAGGGTCCGCACATAGTCCATGAGCAGCACCTCTTCTCGCTCTCCGACGGCACGTGGCTTCAACTTCTCTGGCCGCTCGCGGAGCGGCACACGACCACCAGCAACACGTCCGCGGTGATGTTTCCACCATCGACGTATGTCGACGCGACGGAGGGCGGCATGCTGTGGCTGCTCACCCGCGCGTACAGCGGCCGCTTCGACGAGAACGCGCCGCGGATGTTCGCGGACGCTGCGGGCGTGGCGGGCCTCGATGCGATCACCGGCGGCAATCGACGCGCCGTCGTTGTCGTGCTCGACCACCGGGCCGACGGCAGTTCGCATGATCCGGCGTCGATCCGCGGATACCTCGCCACGATTGGCGTCCCGCTCTACGTCTGGTCGCTGACGGGCCCGCGTCCGGAACTGCCGGGATGGGGCGAGATCGACGACATTTCATCGCCCGCAAAACTCAAGGTCGCGGCCGACCGGCTGCGCGCGGATCTGGACAGCCAGCGCGTGGCCTGGCTTGCGGCGGACGGCGTGGCCGCGCTTCGTGTTCAGAACACGGGACGCTGCAATCTGACGCCGCTCGCGGTCACGACACGTTGACGACGATGTTCCGTTTCGCCAGCTCCGTCATGAACAGCTCCGGCGGGATGCAGCGCTCCTGCGGCAACGCGCCCTTCTGCGTGGTCTGACCGCGCGCCATCATCAGCGCCACGATCGAAGCGGGGAACGCGGTAGTGCGCATCATCGCGGAGAGGCCGGTCGATTCGTCGTAGCGGTCGATGATGTCGTAGCGGAGCCGGCGGCCGTCGCCAACGAATTCGACGCGGACGAGCACTGCATCCGGCTCGTCGGCGGGGAGGTTGCGGACGAGGAGATCGCCGAGAACTCGCCGCGGCGATACGTTCACACCGTCGACGGCGATCTTCTCGCTGCTGCAAAGGCCGAGGTCGATCATCGTCTTGAACTTCGCGCAGTGACCCGGGTAGCGGATCGTTTTGTAGTCGAGATCGCGCACGCGTCCGAGGAACGTTTCGGGGAGCGTCGACGTGCCGCCCGAGGTTTGGAACGCCTCCATCTTTCCGAACGGTTCCGGGAACTCCAGCTCCTCGACCTCGGTCATCGAATCGACGAACGCGATCTTGCCGTCGCGAAGGACGCGGGCGCGTTCGATGTATTCGTTGATCAGCCCTTCGACGGAGAAGACCAGCTGGTAATCGAGCGGCGGCTTCGGATCGAGCGGAAGCCCGCCGACGCGGATGTGGATTTCGTCGAGCTTCTCGAACTTCGCCGCCCCGTGCGCGACCAGCACGGCCACCATCCCCGGCGCAAGGCCGCAGTCAGGGATGATGTTGATTCCTCGGCTCTTCGCCTCGGCGTCAAGAGCCAGCTCCGCGTCGACAACATCGTTGTTGCCGCCGAGGTCGCAAAAGTTCGTGCCGGCCTCGATGGCGGCGCGGGCCAAGCGCTCGTTGAGCCAGTAGTTGACGCAGGAGATAGCGGAGTCGTGACCGCGCATCAAGGCGACGACGTCTTCGTGATTACCGACGTCGATGGCTCGCGGCGTGACGTTGCCTCGGACCGCGGACGCGACGTGATGCGCGCGCTCGGCGGCAACGTCGGCGACGGTGACTTCTTCGACGTCGGGCTGGTTGACGAGATCGTGGACTGCGCCGTAGCCCATGCGGCCGGCGCCCAGAACAAGTATTCGCATGCGGCGCGCATGGTAATTTATCCGGATGGACTCCGAGGAGCCGGTAGTTGATGTTCCGCTGGTTGTCGAGGAAGTCCCCGTCGCGGAACCGATAGCCGAGGAACCAATCGTCGAGGAAGTCGTCGATCCGCACGCGGGCCAGCGCCTCGTCGTCATCAAGCATCACGCGCTCGTGCGGCTCTCGCACTGGCTGAACGTGCCGATTCTGTTCGGGATGATCGTCAGCGGGCTGTCGATCTACTGGGCCTCGCCAGTCTTTCTGCACAAGCCGGATCCGGTCACGCACAGCCGCGACTACCTCGCGGACCTCGGCATCAGCATCGCGCGACACGTGCCCGGCGCGAAGGCCGATCCATTCTGGTTCTACAACCACTTCGGCCTCGGCGTCTTCAACCTCGCCGGCGGGCTGCGCTGGCATTGGCTGTTCGTCTACCTCTTCATCGCCAACGGCATCCTTTATCTATTGGGACTCATCCTCGGACGCGGATACCGCGCGCTGCTGCCGCGGCGAAGTATGCTCGGCGAATCGCTGGCGATGGTCCGCTACTACGCCGGCGTCGTGCCGATGAAGGTGCTGCGCCGGCCGTGGCCGCATCCCGCGATCACCACGAAGTACAACGCGCTGCAACGCGGCGCGTACGCATCGATGCCGGTCGCCGGCGCGCTGGCGATCGCGAGCGGGTGGGCGATGCACAAGCCGATGCAGCTTTGGTGGCTGGAGCGGATGTTCGGCTCGTACGACGGCGCGCGCATCGTTCACTTCATCGTGATGATCTACTTCGTCCTCTTCCTGATCCCGCATCTGATCCTGGTGCTCGTGGACGGCTGGGACACGATGCGGTCGATGATCGTCGGATGGTCGGTTGTGAGGGAGTCGGTTGTCGGGAGTGGGGAGTCGGAGATTGCAGCCGAAGTAGCCGAAGCGAAGGCAGCTCCGACCCCCGACCCCCTACTCCCCACCCCCGCCGCTGGAGGCTCCGAATGAGTGACGAACTGCCGCAGGTCTGGATCGACGAAACGAAATTGCGCAAACGTTCGCGCCGCGATTTCCTCCTCTTCGGCGCGGGGACGCTCGCGGCGATGGCGGGCCTGTGGTGGATTGCGCCGGTGTCGTCGAAGAAGCGTGTTCTTGGCGAGCACGCCACGGACGCTCTCGACACCGTTGCCGCTCGCGTCGGTTTGTCCAAAGAACGCAGCGAACGCTTTCAAAATCGCGCGCTGACGTTCGATGACGACATCGCCGAGGCGCTGTATTCGCCGAATCGAACGGTGAGGACGTATTCGAAACGCGACGTGACTCCGCTGCGCAACAACTACGAAGGGCGGACGCCCTCGCCCGAGTATCTCGATACGTGGACGCTCACTCTCACCGGTCTCGCGTCGGGAAACGACGTCGTTCTCCGTCAGCCCGATCTCGCGCGCTTCGCGCAGCATGAGCAGGTCACACGGCTCTGCTGCGTCGAAGGATGGAGCGCGATCGCCGGCTGGGGCGGAATCCGTTTCTCCGATCTGCTTCGCGCCTTTCCGCCGGCCGACGGCGCGAAGTGGGCCGCGATCGAGTCGTCAGTCAATCTCGACGGCCGCGGCAATCCCGATCCGTACTACGTCTCGATCGATCTCCCGACCGCGCATCACCCGCAAACGCTCCTGGCCACGCACCTCAACGGCCATCCCCTCGGCACCGACCACGGCGCGCCGCTTCGGCTGGTCGTCCCGATGAAACTGGGGTTGAAGAACATCAAAGCGATCACGAAGATCGCATACGTGGCGACGGAGCCGCGCGATTTTTGGGGCGAACGCGGATATTCGAAATACGACGGGTTGTAGCGCGAGGGATTCAGCCGGCGTAAGAACCGTAGCCCCAGCCTTCAGGCCAATGGCCTTAACTTAAGCACTCGCTGCTCGCGGATGGAGCGCTGGCGTCTCGCTGCCGGCCCCGCCGACCTCAACTTTTGCTGGTAACCGAGGGCGGCGCAAGCATCCCATTCGGCAGCGAGGACGCAGCCGAGCCAGCCGGCGAGACGCCAGCGCTCCGGTCGCGCAAACGCTTAAGTAAAGGCCATTGCGCCTTCAGGCGGCGTGAACGCGGAGGCTACGGTCCTTTCGCCGGCTACGCCGACGACGACGGGCCCAAATACGAACGGATCGATGTCAGGAACGTCTTCACATCGATCGGCTTCGAGATGTATCCGTCGCAGCCCGCTTCGAGGAAACGATCCTTGTCGCCGCGCATGGCGTGGGCGGTCAGCGCGAGGATCGGGATTGATCCCGTTTGCGGATCCGCTTTCATTTCGCGGATCACGCTCAGGCCGTCGATCCCCGGCAAGTGGATATCCATCAGGATCAGATCGACCGGCTCGCCGCCGCGGGCAATGGATAGCGCGTCCTCGCCGCTGGCGGCTTTCACGATATGGTAGCCGCCCTCTTCGAGCAGGTACTCGACGAGCTGCATGTTCATCTCGTTGTCCTCGACGACGAGGACGCGCGCGGGGCGGTCGGTCATGACGTTTACGACGGCTTTTTCGCGGCAGGCGGGGCCGGCTTCGGCGCCTCGGGGAAGAACTTCGGATCGAATTCGACCTTCGCGGCTTTCCGCATCTGCTCGACCTTGTCGAGCGTGGCCTGCTGCTGCACGCGGCGGCTGATGCCCGCGCGGACCTGCTCGAGCGGCTGCGACGTATGCGCGCCCACCTTGAACACGTGGACGCCGTAGCGCGACGGAACGGGATCGCTGACCTGCCCCGGTCCGAGCTGCGTGATGTGCGACTCGATCTCCGGCGGGAGCATGCCGGGGCTGAACGGGCCGAGGACTCCGCCCTTGTCGGCGGAGGCAGCGTCGTCGGAATTCTCGCGAGCAAGTTTGGCGAAATCGGCGCCGCCCTTGGCCTGCAGGGCGATCGCCTGCGCCTTCTTCAGCGCGTCGCCCTGGCTGAGCGGCTTGCCGTTGCGCGGCGGCACCGCGCCGCCCTGGTAGGCGATGAGGATGTGGCTCAGATCCGTCGCTTCGAAATTCTTCTTGTTGTCGTTGTAGAACTTCTGCACCGCTGCCTCGTTGGGCACCGGCATCAGCTTCTGCGCGGTGGCGGCGGCGATGATGTTCGTGTGATCGGCGGCGAGCTGACCGGCCACTTTCGGGTCCTTCTCGACGCCCAACTTGCGCCCTTCCTGCTCGAGGATTTTGAGGCGCACCATCTGCTCGGCGAAGGCTTGCTTGCCCTGTTCCGAGGAGAACTGCTGCTGCATCTCCTGCGGAATCTGCGAGAAGGCGGCGGAGAACTCGGCCTCAGTGACCGGCTCGCCGTTGACGTGCATGATCACGTGATCGGGCGCACCGGCGGCAGTCGAGGTGGCGGAGGTGTCGGTCGCTCCGGACCGCAGCGACGAGAACGGCTTCATGTCGGACTTCCAGATGGCCAGTCCAAAACAGATCGCGGCGACGATGGCGATGCCGGCGATGGCGATGACGATGTCTTTTCTCAAGTCTGCTCCTGATGATGTGGACGCGGATTGCGTCGACGAATTGGTCAGAGTCTATAACGCGCCACAGTGATTGACGCGCCCACACCCCGCGAGTATTCTCCGCGCTTGTGAAAACTTTCACGGATTCTCCTCCGTGAGATTTCAACAGCAGCCACGTCCACGGCGCTGATTCTGCATTCCGCTTCGGAGCCCCGAGAACCTCTATGGCAAAGATCACCATCGACGGCGTCGAAGTCGAAGTGCAGGAAGGGATCAACTGCATCGAGGCCGCAAAAGCGGCTGACATCCACGTCCCTCATTTCTGCTACCACCCATCACTCACCGTCGTCGGACAGTGCCGCATGTGCCTCGTCGAGATCGAAGGGATGCCGAAGCTGCAGGCCGGCTGCTCGACCACCGTCAAGGACGGGATGAAGATTCACGTCTGGAACGAGAAGGTCGATGAGGCGCGTAAGGGGCAGATGGAGTTTCTGCTCATCAACCATCCGCTCGACTGCCCGATCTGCGACAA
>JAXDIO010000197.1:0-9185 GCA_034663965.1 Thermoanaerobaculia bacterium
CGCTGGGAGCGCAGGACTACTTGATCAAAGGAACCGCGAATGGGGAAGCGATCGTTCGTTCGATCCGGTACGCGTTCGAGCGCAGCCGGGCCCAGGAAGATTGCCGCCGGTCCGAGCAACGATTCCGAGCGCTCCTGGAAAACAGCTCGGATGGAATTGCGCTCATCGACGCGGAAGGAAATGTTCACTACTCCAGCCCGGCCATCAGACGAATTCTCGGCTATCCCGTCGACGAGTTCGTCGGCATGAACGTTTTCACATTGATCCACCGGCATGATGTCGATGCAGCGCGACAGCGTTTGGTGGAAGTTGTGAAAGATCCCGCGGCGCTCGTGCCGGTGTCGGACGTGCGTTACCGGCACCGTGACGGCACCTGGCGGTATCTGGAGGTACTGCGCACGAACCATCTCGACGATCCTGCCGTTCGCGCGATCGTCGTCAATTTTCGTGATGTCACTGAACGCCGGTTGGCGCTCGATACTGCCGAACGGCTTCGGCGGCGCTATGAAGTGATCCTGAATTCGATCGCCGACGGCGTTCACGGTTTGAACAGGGAGGGAAAAATCACGTTCGAGAACGCAGCTTCCGCATCGATGCTCGGTTGGGAGCCGGAGAACCTCACAGGGAGGATCGCGCACGAAACGATCCACCACTCGCACGCCGACGGCTCACCGCACCCGGAAGAGGACTGCCCGATCATGGCCACGCTGCGCGACGGTGTCGTGCGGCATATCAGCGATGATCTCTTCTGGCGCAAGGACGGAACGTCCTTCTCCGTCGAGTACGTGGCCGCCCCAAAGATCGATAGCCAGGGACAGATGCTCGGCGTCGTCGTGGCGTTCCGCGACGTAACGCGGCTGCGCGAAATGCAGCGTCAGGTCGACCAGGCCGTCCGCGTCTCATCCCTCGGGCGGGTAGCCGCATCGGTTGCGCACGAATTCAACAACGTGCTGATGGCGATCCAGCCATTCGTCGAAATTCTTCAGCGTCAGATCGGCAACGATGCGTCCAGCTCGAAGGCATTGCGCTACATCAACGAAGGTGTGAGACGCGGACGGAGGGTCAGTCATCAGATCCTCCGTTTTGCCAACCCCGCAGAGCCGCGGCTCATGACGCTCGACGCGGGCGCGTGGATGCGCACGTTCAGCGAAGAGGCCCGTGTGACGCTGCATGATCACAGGGTCGAGGCCGGCCCAGCAGAGTCGCTCATGGTCAGAGCGGACGCCGAGCAACTGTCGCAGGTGATGTTGAATCTGGTCAGCAACGCGCGTGACGCGTCGCCGGCGGGAACGACCATCACAATCGGAGTCACGCGCGCCGAGGCGGTGCCCTTCCTTCGAGAGCGCCTGCCCAACCCGCGATGCTGTGCCGCCCTGTTCGTGCGCGATCGCGGCCGGGGCATCGCACCCGAGGTTCTCGAACATATTTTCGAGCCGCTGTTCACGACCAAGCGGAGCGGCGGAACGGGACTCGGTCTGGCGGTTGTCGAGCAGATCATCGCGGAGCACGGCGGCAAGGTCATCGTTGAAAGTACCGGCGCCGGCTCGACGTTCTACATCGTCCTGCCGCTGGAAGATGCCGAGTACGTCCCACCGGTACCCGGTGGAGAGAACTCGACGATGTGATGTGCCACATCGGTGCGCGTCTTGCTCGCTGATTCGGCATGCAACCACCGGAAGTTGTCGTCATCACCGGAGCCTCGGCGGGCGTCGGCCGCGCCACGGCGCGCGCGTTCGGCAAGCGCGGCGCGAAGGTCGGACTAATCGCGCGCGGCAAGGACGGACTCGAAGCGGCGAAACGCGAGATCGAAGAGCTCGGCGGCGAAGCGATCGTCCTCCCGCTCGACGTCGCGGATGAAAACGCGGTCGAGCAGGCGGCGGCGGAAGTCGAGCGCACGTTCGGCGCGATCGACATCTGGATCAACAACGCCATGCTCTCCGTGTTCTCGCCGATCATGGAGATGACGCCCTCTGACTATCGCCGCGTCACCGAGGTCACGTACCTCGGCTACGTGTGGGGAACGCTGGCGGCGCTACGGCGGATGAAACCGCGCGACCGCGGCGCGATCGTGCAGGTCGGCTCGGCGCTCGCGTATCGCGGCATCCCGCTGCAGTCGGCGTACTGCGCGGCGAAACATGCGGTGCAGGGTTTCCACGATTCGCTGCGCAGCGAGTTGATTCACGACGGCAGCAACGTGCGCGTGGTGATGGTGCAGATGCCGGCGCTGAACACGCCGCAGTTCCGCTGGGTGAAATCGCGGCTCCCGCGCAAAGCGCAGCCGGTGCCGCCGATTTTTCAACCCGAGGTGGCAGCGGAAGCGATCGTGTGGGCGGCGTACAGCGGACGGCGCGAAATCAACGTCGGCTGGCCCGCATCGAAAGCGATCATCGGCAACAACTTCGCGCCGGGTTACGCCGATCACTACCTCGCAAAGTACGGCTACGACGCGCAGATGGTCGACGAGCCGGAAGTACCCGGCCGTCCCGATAATCTCTGGTCGCCGCTGCCCGGCGACGCCGGCGCGCACGGCGTATTCGACGACCGCGCGACGGACACCAGCATCGCGCTCGAACTGAACAAACGCAGAGGATGGATGGCCCTCGGCGCCGCCGCGCTGTTGCTTCTGGGATTCGCAAAACGGCGTGCCTAACGGAGCGTTGGCGTCCCGCTGGCTGGCCCGGCCAATCGCCTTAACTAAAGCACTCACTGCTCGTGGATGGAGCGCTGGCGTCCTCGCCGGCTGGCCCGGCTGCGTCTCGCTGCCGGCCCGCCCGACCCTCAACTTTCGCTGGTAACCGAGGGCGGCGCAAGCATCCCATTCGGCAGCGAGGACGCAGCCGAGCCAGCCGGCGAAAGGACGCCAGCGTTCCGTCCGCAGCTGCGCGCTACACTTCGCAGCCTTGAAGCACTACATCGCCCTCGCCCGTCCGTTCACGCTCCTTCCGCCACTCCTCGGCATCGTCTCCGGCGCCGTATGCGCGTGGGGATCGGCGCACAATCCCGATCCGACTCGCGCGCTGACGTCGTCGGTGATCTGGACGATCGTCCTCGGCTCGCTCTGCGCGTCATTCCTGAACGCGGCGAACAATTCGCTGAACCAGATTTACGACCTCGAAATCGATCGCATCAACAAGCCGAAGCGGCCACTGGTGACGGGCGAAGTCTCGCGACGCGGCGCCTGGATCTTTACCTGGATCATGTACGTCCTAGGCCTCGTGCCGACGTGGTTGGTGGTCGTCTATCCGTACACGAGCTGGCGCGCGAAATTCTTCGCGCCGCTGCCGTGGCACGAGTGCATCGCCATCTATCTGATCGCGTTCATCTCGACGTTCGTCTATTCGGTCCCCGCGCTCGGCCGGACGAAGGCGCATCCGATCGGCGCGAACCTCACCATCGCCATCCCGCGCGGCTGCCTGCTGAAAGTGGCCGGCTGGACGATGGTGGCCCACGCGACGACCGCCGAACCGTGGTTCATCGGCTCGGTCTTCATGCTCTTCCTCCTCGGCGCGGCGTCGACGAAGGATTTCAGCGACATCGAAGGCGACCGCGCCGGCGGATGCCGCACGCTCCCGATCGCATTCGGCGTGAAACGCGCGGCGTGGATGATCGCGCCGTTCTTCATCTTCCCCTGGCTGCTGATGCCGCTCGGCGCCGCCACGCACATCCTCACCGGCAACGGAACGTTTCTGACGGTTCTCGGAATCGCCCTCGCGCTCTGGGGCGCGTACACGGTCTGGCTGATCGTCCGCAATCCCGACGAGCTGACCGCGACGGAGAACCATCCGTCGTGGCGGCATATGTATTTGATGATGATGGCCGCGCAGGTGGGGTTCGCGGTGGCGTATATCGTTTGATCGGTCCCCCATCCTGCGGAGCGCAGCGCACGTCAGGATCTCGGGTGATACCGCGCGTACGCTGCTTTCAACCGGGTCGGCGCGGCGCCACCGGAGATCCTGACATTTGCGCTGCGCTCACGTCAGGATGAACTTTTGGCGAGCTTCAAAACCCGATACATCCAAACCCGCGTCGGAAAGTAATACGTGTACTCCTCGACGTAATGCGCCGCAATGTACGCGTTGTACGCATCGCGCTCCGGAAAGCGAACGTGCGTCGCGAACAGCCTGTCGACAAACGCGTACTCATACCGCACGGCAGGATCCCGTTTCGTGAACGGAACGAAGTTCGGCTCCGGCCGCTCCAGCGCGTTGTTGTCGGCGACGAGGATCTTCACGTTGGGATCGCGCGCGATGAGCGTGTCGATGTATGCGTTGACCGGACCGCGATCCTGTCCGTGCATGACCGCCGGTCCGTAAAACTCGCCGATGAAACGGTCGCCGTATTGCGCGCCGTAGAAAAGGTAGTTCGGGAAGAAGCGGATCACGTCGTAGAGCTGGATCGCGAAGCAGATCGCAATCGCGGCGATCAGAGGCTTCGTCATCCGGTGATCGAGGATGACGGCTGCAAGCAAGAGGCAGACGAGCGGATAGAACTGCACCTGGTGATGCGGCGCGTCATAGCGGAAGACGAATCCCTTCAGCGCGAAGTTGATGAGCAGCGCGATTCCGAATACGGCGTGAAACGTCGTCTGCAGGCGTCGCGGGCGGTGAAGCGTCGTCGCGTAGCAGGCGGCGGCCAGGATGAGCCACCACGGTCCGATTTTGATGACGAAGAGGACGAGCGAAAAGTACCAGGGTGCGTGCGGCGATCCGAGGTTCAGGTAGTTCCAGAAGGGGTATGGGTTTGGGAGCGTGCATGCGCGAATGAGTTTCACGAGCAGCGTCGGGTTCAGATAGATCACCGAGGTGGCGAAGAACGTTGCGATGGCGATCGGGATGAATAGCAGATCGCGCCAGGCGTACCGCCGCGTCATCGCGTAGAAGACGGCGATGAAGATGCCGTTGAAGACGCCGAGGATCGAGCAGGAGGTTGCCAGGCCGAAGGCGATCGCGCTGAGGATCAGCCACGTCGCCTCGTAGCGCCGCCGGCTCGGCGGCTGGACCGCCCGCGGCTCGCTGGCGCTTTTGACTTGCCGCCGAGCCGGCGGCGGTCCAGCCGGCGGGCCGCCGGCGCTACGTTTGCGAACGAAGTAATAGAACGCTATGAACAACGCCGTCGTGAACATCGTGAACAGGATGTTCGCGTGCGTCATTAGCATCCGCCCCGCGGCCAGAATTTGCGGCGACGTGACGTACAGCGCCGCGGTCATCGTCGCCACGCCGAGGCCGAATTCGCGGCGTGCGAATGCGTAGAGCATCAGCAGAGTGAGCGCGCTGGCGGTGAAGCTGATCGCGTATTGAGCGTTGATCGATGGCGTCAACATCAAAACCAACGCGTGGATGAAGAACGGGAGCCGCGTCTGCGAGATGTCGTCGAGGCAGCCGAATGGGTTGTGCGTCCTTGCCAGACATTGCGTGATGGCGATGTCCGTCCCTTCATCCCAGGTCGGCGAGATCGATGCGATGCGGTGCAGATGCAGGAACGCGAATGCCGCGAAGATCAGCACGAATGCGGCGTTGGCGAGACGGACGCGCGACATCACGACGCCAGGTAAAGGACTGAGATCGAGATGGCGGCCCACAAGATCGCGCAGGCGATCATCTGCGGGTCGCGCACCATTCCATCCGTCGGCGATTCGTCGTGCGACAGTTCGATCAGATAGCGATACCGAAATACTCCGAACAACACCACAGGCACCGTGGCCGCGAGCTGCGGCCGCACCGTGGCGATGTAGAGGCCGTAGAAAACGAACGTGGCCACCACCGCGATCTCGGAGTAATCGTCCATCAGCTTGACGCTATAGTGCTGCAGCACCGAGCGGAAGTCGGACCCCGTCGCCGCCGACAGCAGTTCCTGCCGCCGTTTCGTCGCCGCGAGGTAGAGCGCGAGCGAGAGCGTGGTGATGAACATGAACACCGACAACACCACGTCGATCGCCACCGCGCCGCCCCAGACCCGCAACACGAATCCGCAAGCGATGGCGAAGAGGTCGACGATCGGCATGGTTTTCAAACGTACCGAGTACGCGATCGTCAGTGCGAGATAAAGCGCGACCGCGAGGAGAAACTTCGCCGCGACGAACCACGCGGCGGCGAGCAGGATCGGGATCAGAATCGTAACGATCGTTACTGCCGCACGGACCGAGATTTCCCCCGAGGCGATGGGGCGGCGAAGACGTTTAACGGGATGGGCGCGGTCAGCCTCGCGGTCGAAGATGTCGTTGATGACGTAGCCGGCCGATGCCGCGCCGCAGAAGATGATGAAGGCGGCCAGCGAATGCGCGACCGCGGACGGCGAAACGAACGACCGCGAAAAGATCAGCGGCGCGATTACGAATCCGTTCTTCAGCCACTGCGCCGGACGCAGGAGGCGGATGGCCTTCACGCGGGCGAGTGTAGCGCACGCCTTGCTGCTGGATCGGGAGTTACCGCGGGATGAAAACGCGGTAGATCAGCGCGGTGCCGAAACCCCAGGCGGCGTTGACGATTGGGCCGATCATCATCGCGCGCGGCTTCCATCCGCCGGCGATCGGTTGATGCTTGATCGGCGAGACGATGAACCACGCCACGAGCGTTGGGAAGATCGCACCGAAGAGAATTGCCGCAGTCCAGAACGACGCGCCGCGCCGGCCTTCGATCATCGGCATCATGATCACGCCCCACACGCCGCCCCAGAACGCGAGCGAGATCACCGCTGGGATTCCGAACGGCGGCACCGCCTGCATCGGCCAGGCGGGCTTCGGCGCGATGCTAAATGCATGCAGCAGCGCGAGCACGCACTGATGAAAGACGGCCGTGGAGACAAAGCCGGCGGCGAATGCGATCACGACGCGTTTGATCATCACAGCACCCTTCGAAAGTAGTCGATCGTTTTCTGCAGCCCTTCTTCGAGCGGCACGACCGGCTCCCATTTCAGAAGCGTGCGCGCCTTGGTGATGTCGGGCCTGCGAATCTTCGGATCATCCTCGGGGAGCGGGCGGAACTCGATCGGCGCGTTGCTGCCGGTCAGGCGTTTGATCTCCTCGGCGAACTGCAGCACCGTCATCTCGTTCGGATTGCCGATGTTCGTCGGATTCGCGTCATCCGACATCAGCAAGCGGTAGATGCCTTCGATGAGATCGGTGACGAAGCAAAACGAGCGCGTCTGCGAGCCGTCGCCGAACACCGTCATCGGCTCGTTGCGCAACGCCTGCGAGATGAACGCGGGCACGACGCGGCCGTCTTTGATGCGCATGCGCGGACCGTACGTGTTGAAGATGCGCACGATGCGCGTTTCGACGCCGTGGAAGCGGTGATACGCCATCGTCATGGCCTCGGCGAAGCGCTTCGCTTCGTCGTACACGCCACGCGGACCGACTGGGTTCACGTTACCCCAGTAGTCCTCTTTCTGTGGGTGCACGAGCGGATCGCCGTAAACCTCGGACGTCGACGCGATGAGGTAGCGCGCGCCTTTGTCTTTGGCCACGCCGAGCGTTTTGTGCGTGCCGAGTGAGCCGACTTTCAGCGTCTGGATCGGCTTTTCGAGATAGTCGATGGGACTGGCCGGCGACGCGAAATGCAGGACGTAGTCGAGATCACCATCGATGTGGATGTAGTTCGTAACGTCGTACTTCACGAACGAAAAACCCTCGCGGCCGATGAGGTGCTGGATGTTGGCAGGATTGCCGGTGATGAAGTTGTCGATGCAGATGACTTCGTGGCCGCGATCGAGGAACAGCTCGCAGAGGTGCGAGCCGAGGAATCCGGCACCGCCGGTGATGAGGGCACGTCCCATCAGGCGTCGACCGCCTTGCGCACGTCTTCGGCGCGGCCGACCGAGGAGTAGTAGAAGCCGAGCGCCTTCATGCGCTGCGGATCGTAAACGTTGCGGAGATCGATCAGGTTGGGCACTTTCATCGCTTTCTTGATGCGCTCGAAGTTCAGCGCGCGGAACGCGTTCCACTCCGTTGCCAGCACGATCGCGTCCGCCCCCTCGGCGGTGCCATACGCGTCGTCGCAATAGTCAACGTTCTCGAAAATCGCGCGGCTGTTCTCCATCGACTGCGGGTCGTAGGCCTGAATGCGTGCGCCGAGGGCCTGCAGTCCTTTGATGACCGGGATGGCGGGCGAATCGCGCATGTCGTCGGTGTCAGGCTTGAAGGCAAGGCCGAGGATTCCGATCGTCTTGCCCTTCACGTCACCGTCCAACGCGTCGACGATTTTCGTAACCATGCGCTGCTTGATGTCGTCGTTCACGCGCAGCACCGCTTCCATGATCTGGAACGGGTAGCCGTGCGCGCGGGCGATCGTGGCCATCGCGGAGCTGTCTTTCGGAAAACACGATCCGCCGAAGCCGGGGCCGGACTGGAGAAACTTCGGTCCGATGCGAGTGTCGAGACCCATGCCGAGTGCAACATCCTGCACATTGCCGCCGACGCGTTCGCAGATCTGTGCGACTTCGTTGATGAACGAGATCTTCGTCGCGAGGAAGCCGTTCGCCGCGTACTTGATCAACTCGGCCGACTCGACATTCGTGACGACGAACGGGATTTCGAGCGAGTGCAGCGGCGCGTAAATCTCTTTCATCAACTCGATCGATTCCTCGTCCGAGGCGCCGATCACGACGCGGTCGGGTTTGAGGAAGTCTTCGATCGCGGAGCCTTCGCGCAGGAACTCGGGATTCGAAACGACCGAGCCTTTTTGCCCGTGACCGGCCTCGTCCAGGATCTTCTCGATCATCCGGCCGGTGCCGATGGGGACGGTCGATTTGGTGATCACGAGCTTCGGCCCGTTCATGTGTTGCGCGATCGTGCGCGCGACGCTTTCCACGTAGCTGAGATTCGCCGATCCGTCGGGCTTGGGAGGCGTGCCGACGGCGATGAAAATGGCGCGGCTGCGGCTGATGGCGTCGCCGAGGTCGGTGGTGAAACGCAGCCGTCCCTCGCCGGCATTGCGGCTGACGATCTTGTCGAGACCCGGCTCGTAGATCGGAATCTCCCCGTTGTTCAGGGCGTCAATTTTTTTCGGATCGATGTCACAGCAGATGACGTCGTTGCCGAAATCGGCCAGACCGGCCCCGGTAACGAGCCCGACATAGCCCGTTCCGATGACTGCGATATCCACCTGGGAGTCCTCCGGGGAAAGTAGTGCGCGAACGCGCGGCGCGAGATGCTATCACTTGGCAACACCGTAGCGGCGCCCGCGGCGGGG
>JAXDIO010000216.1:0-8967 GCA_034663965.1 Thermoanaerobaculia bacterium
GTCGCCGAGCGCGTGCCGCTACGGATCGGACGTCCCGATGTGCCGCGCGTCGAAGTGACCGTGAACAAAACGAAGAACGTCATCGCCATCGTCGACTCCGGCGCGGTCATGTCGATCGTCTCGCGCAAATTCGCCGACTCCGTTCCCATCCGCAAGCTCGGAAACTTCGAAGGCCAATTCACCGGCCTCCTCGGCGAACCGATCCAGGTCCAGTTCGGAATCATCGAGTCGCTGCAGATCGGCAGGATGATCATCGAGAACATCCCGGTAGCGATCATGCCGGACGACAAGATGAAGTTCATCGTCACCGGCAAGAACGAGTTCTCGATCGAGTTTCTCCTCGGCGCGCACCTGCTGAAAGAAACGCGCATCGAGCTCGACTTCCGCCGCAATCAGGCCACGTTCACGCACCTCACCGCCGCCGATCGCATCGCCGCGCCGGATCAGAATCTTTTCTGGGATCACTTCCGCCCCACCGTTCGCGGCGTGATCAACCGCAAAGGATGGTTCGTCTTCGTCCTCGATACCGGTTCCGAGGTCACGTTTCTGAACTCGGCGCAATCGAGCTCGTTGCCGATTCAACTCTTCACGAAAGCCCACAACGCCACGTTGCAGGGTCTCGGCGGCGCGAAGAAACACGGCGACAAAGTAGAGGACGTGGAAATCGGTGTCGACCGCTGGGCCGGCACGTTCCGCACGATCCCGATGTACGACGCCGGGGCGTCGGAACGCACCTCGGGCATCGTCGGCGAGAACTACCTGAAGAACTTCATCGTCACGATCGACTTCGGCCGCATGCGCCTCGACCTCGTGCCCGTGCTTCGCATCCCCATGGGAGAAATCGAAGGAGAGGACACCGTCACCGGACAAATGCCGCGGTGAGATACGATCCCGCGTCGATGGACGAATCAATGGTCATTCGAGCAACGACCGTCCTCTGCGTGCGCCGCGATGGCGCGGTGGCGATGGCGGGCGACGGGCAGGTGACGGTGGGGACGACCGTCATGAAACATGGCGCGGCCAAGGTGCGGCGCCTCTATCACGACAAAATCCTGGCGGGATTCGCCGGTTCTGCGGCCGATGCGTTCGCGCTTTTTTCGCGCTTCGAGGCCAAGCTCGAGGAGTACCGCGGCAACATGGAGCGGTCGGTCGTCGAGCTGGCCAAAGACTGGCGCATGGACAAGTACCTGCGGCAGTTGCAGGCCTTCCTCATCGTCGCGAACGCCGAGCGGGCGTACCTGATCTCCGGCACCGGCGATCTGATTCAGCCGGATGACGGCATCCTGGCCATCGGTTCCGGCGGGCCGTACGCGTTGGCCGCGGCGCGCGCGCTGATGAAGCACACGCAGTTGAACGCGGCCGGCATCGCCGAGGAAGCGCTGCGCATCGCGGCGACGATCTGCATTTATACGAACGATCAGATCACGGTGGAAAGCCTCTGACGCATGGTCATCCAACTCCCGGGCAGCATCGACGAATCGACACATTCCGAACGTCTCACGCCGAAGGAAATCGTGCGCGAGCTCGACACCTACATCGTCGGGCAGCACGCGGCCAAACGCGCTGTGGCCATCGCACTCCGCAATCGCTGGCGGCGGCAGCAGCTTCCTGCCGAACTGCGCGACGAGATCGCGCCGAAGAACATCATCATGATCGGACCGACCGGCGTCGGAAAGACGGAGATCGCGCGGCGTTTGGCGCGATTGACGCGGTCGCCGTTTCTGAAAATCGAAGCGTCGAAATTCACGGAAGTCGGCTACGTCGGCCGCGACGTCGAATCGATCGTCCGCGATCTGACGGAGATCGCCGTCAAGCTGGTCAAGGACGAGAAGACGCGTCTCAATCGCGAGACCGCCGAGCGTAATGCCCGCGAGCGAATCCTCGACCTGCTCCTTCCCGATTCGCGCCGCCCCGCCGCGCGGCCGGCGTTCGTCGGCGCGCCGGAAGAACAGCCTCCCACCGAAACGCGCGAAAAGCTCGGCATCTGGCTCGATGAAGGCCGCCTCGACGAGCGCGAGGTCGAGCTCGACGTGAAAGAACAGAGCTATCCGTCGTTCGAAATCTTCTCCGCGCAAGGCGTCGAAGAGATGGGCGTCAATGTGAAGGACATGCTGCCCGGCCTTTTCGGCGGCAAGTCGAAGCGCAAGAAGATGCGCATCGGCGACGCGCGGCCGATCATCGTGCAGGAGGAAGCGGAGAAGCTCGTCGATCAGCAGAACGTGGCCCGTGAGGCCATCGATCGCGTCGAGCAGAGCGGCATCGTTTTCCTCGACGAGATCGACAAGATCGCCGGCCGCCAGAACGCGTCGCACGGCCCCGACGTTTCGCGCGAAGGCGTGCAGCGCGACCTGCTGCCGATCGTCGAAGGGACGACGGTCAACACAAAGTACGGAATGGTGAAGACGGACCACATCCTCTTCATCGCCGCCGGCGCGTTCCACGTTTCGAAGCCGTCGGACCTGATCCCGGAGCTGCAGGGGCGCTTCCCGATTCGCGTCGAGCTGGAGTCGCTGACCGAGGAAGATTTCGTGCGCATCCTGCACGAGCCGAAGAACGCGCTGACGATGCAGTACTCCGCATTGCTGGCCACCGAGGGCGTGACGCTGACCTTCGCCGACGAAGCGATCGCCGAGGTGGCGCGCTACGCCGCGCTGGTCAACGAGAAAACCGAGAACATCGGCGCCCGCCGCCTGCACACAATCCTGGAGCGCCTCCTCGACGAGCTCTCCTTCGACGCCAGCGAAATGGACGGCCAGACGGTCACGATCGACGCGGCATACGTGCAGCGCGTGCTCGCGGAAACGGTGAAGGATGAGGATTTGAGCCGGTACGTGCTGTAGGGAGACGTTTCACGCGGAGCACCCGGAGAAAAACCTCTCCGCGTTCTCCGCTCCTCCGTGCCCTCCGCGCGAACCGTCTCCCTGTCGCATACTTGCAGCCATGCGACGCCTCGCCGCTCTTGCCCTGTTCCTCCTGACGCTGAACGTCCGCGCGGATGTCATCGCCGACATGCGCGCCGCCGTTTCGCAGCTTCGTGCGACGAAGCCGATCCACGTCTCCATCGACGTGCAGCGGTCGCGGAAGAATGAAGGGCGCTTCGCGAACCAGCAGTTCACGGGAAACGCATCGCTGGATGTCGTTGAAGACGATGCGGGTTTGCGCATCACCTTTCCGCGCGCGATTCTCGACCGCGCCGAGCGCGAGTCGCGCGAGCACACATCTGATCCGCGCAAGCAGACACCGACGAGGGCGGCGGTGAATGACACGCAGGCCACGGAGATCGCCGACTCCGTCAACTTCGCGGGGCCGTTTCTGCGCCTGATCGATTCCGCGAAAAAAGTGAGCGAGAGCCGCGCCGTTCGCGAAGGCCATCCGGTGCGCGTCGTCGTCTTGAAGCTGACGCCGAAACTTCCCCCCGAGGCGACCAGCATCTTCAGCGTGAAGTTCACCGAAGATCAGATGACTCTCTGGCTCGGCGACGACAACCTCCCGGTCGCAGCGGAACGGATCCAGCGCGGCACCGCCGGCTTCATGTTCATCAAAGGCTCGATGACGAATCGTTCGACGTGGACCTTCGCGCATGTCGGCGATCGCCTGGTCGTGCTGCGCGATGACTCCGCGTACGTGGGATCGGGATTCGGTCAAAAAGGCGAGGGGCGGAATGTGCAGGTCGTGACGGTTCGATAGAAGGCTTTTCACGCGGAGTCGCGGGGACGCGGAGAAAAGCAGGAACACCCAAACCATGACACGAGCACCACGGAGCCTTGGCACAGCGGCGCGAATCGTAACGACGTTGTTCGCCGTCGCGATCGCGCTCTACGCGGTGGCGTACCTCATTCGCAGAGAGCAGATGTTTCCGCCACGGCTCGCGGCCTCTCATTTCGCGCTGGCTCCTGGGTCTCGTGGCCTTGCTGGGTACCGAACCTCGTTCTCGCCGAGGTTTACGCGCGCAGCGCTTTCAACGGTCAGAATTGCAGCCTGCCTAGCCTACTTGCTCGCGAACCACGGTTAACGACATGTCTGAACCATTTCGCTTTCATTGCAAAAAATGCGGTCAGTTGCACAAAGGATTGCCGGATCTGGCGTTCAATGCGCCGACCCAATATGAAGAATTGACGCCCGCCGAGCGCAAGTGTGTTCGGAAGTCCGACGATGTGTGCGTGATTGGCGAAGACTTTTTCATTCGCGCGACGCTTCCACTTCAAATCATCGATTCCGATGACGAGTTCAACTTCGGCGTCTGGGTGTCGTTGAGCAAAACGAACTTCGCGCGCTATCTTGATCTATTCGAAGCGACTGACGTCGCTGGCGAAGGCCCATACTTCGGTTGGCTCTGCAATCGCTTCCCCTGGTACCCGGACACACTCTCTCTAAAAACAAACATTCACCTGCAACCGTATCCCAACAGGCCTTGGATCGAATTGGAGCCAACCGACCACCCGCTCTCCATTCATCAGCGCGACGGAATTACTCGCGCGACTTTGGCTGAGATCTTTGCGGCGAACGAACATCCATCGCACTGAACACTGAACACCTCCGCGTGCTCCGCCTCTCCGCGCCCTCCGCGTGAAACGTCCCCTCTCCCGTACTTGGCTACAATTCCCCTCCATGCGCCGCACCTTCTTCGCACTTGCCGTCTTTCTCGCCGCCACACTCTTCGCTCAGACGACGCCGCCGGAGCCGCCGATGCTGGGGTTCAGTCCAGCGGGCGCGGCGAAGGAACGCGCCATCGAGTCGCAGTTTGATTCTTCGCTGAAGCGCGATGAGTTGCGCGACTGGCTGAAACGCCTCTCCGCGCGGCCGCATCACCTCGGGTCGTCGTATGACAAGGAGAATGCTGAGTTCATCGCGTCGTTGTTCAAGTCGTGGGGGTACGACACGAACATCGAAGAGTTCCGGGTGCTCTTTCCGACGCCGAAACGGCGCGTGGTCGAGCTGATCGCGCCGGAGCGGTTCACGGCCAAGCTTCTCGAGCCGGCGGTGCCGGGCGATGCGACCTCGGGGCAACAGGCCGAGCAGCTTCCGACGTACAACGCCTACTCGATCGACGGCGACGTCACCGGCGATCTGGTTTACGCCAACTACGGCATCCCGGCGGATTACGAGGTCCTTGCGCGCAACGGCGTCGATGTGAAGGGAAAGATCGTCATCACGCGCTACGGCGGGTCGTGGCGCGGCATCAAGCCGAAGGTGGCGGCGGAGCATGGCGCCATCGGCTGCATCATCTACTCCGATCCGAAGGACGACGGGTATGGACAGGGCGACGTTTATCCGAAGGGCGCGTATCGCAACGAGAACGGCGCGCAGCGCGGGTCGGTGATGGACATGCCGGTGCATCCCGGCGATCCGCTCACGCCCGGCGTCGGTGCGACCGCGGACGCGAAGCGGCTCGACCGCAAGGACGCCGACGTCATCACGAAAATCCCGGTGCTGCCGATTTCGTACGGCGATGCGCTGCCGCTGCTGCGCGCGCTTGGCGGTCCGGTCGCGCCGTCCGACTGGCGTGGCGCGCTCCCGATCACCTATCACCTCGGGCCCGGACCTTCGCGCGTGCATCTGGCGCTGGAGTTCAACTGGAACATGGTGCCGGCGTACGACGTCATCGCGCGAATGGCCGGCTCGCAGTATCCCGACGAGTGGGTGATGCGCGGCAATCATCACGACGCGTGGGTGAACGGCGCGAATGATCCGCTGAGCGGACTCGTGGCGGAGTTGGAGGAAGCGAAAGCGATCGCAGAACTTGCGAAGAGCGGCTGGCGTCCGAAGCGGACCATCCAATTTGCGGCGTGGGACGGCGAAGAGGAAGGTCTGATCGGCTCGACCGAGTGGGCGGAGACGCACGCTGACGAGCTGCGCGCAAAGGGCGTCGTCTACATCAACTCCGACACGAATTCGCGCGGCTTTCTCGACGCGGGCGGCTCGCACACGCTGGAGAAGCTGATGACGCAGGTCGCGCGCGACGTTCCCGATCCGGAGCGGAACGTCTCGGTGCTGGCGCGGATGCGCGCGCGCGAAGCGACGCAGGCGAAGAATGCCGAGGAGAGGAAGGAAGCACGCGAGCATGAGCTGATCCGGCTGGATGCGTTGGGATCGGGATCGGATTACACGCCGTTTCTGCAGCACACTGGCGTCGCCGCGATGAACATCGGCTACGGCGGCGAGGGCGGCGGCGGGTCGTATCACTCCGTGTACGACTCGTTCGATCACTACACGCGGTTCGGCGATCCGAACTTTGACTACGGGATTGCTCAGGCGAAGACGACTGGACGTCTGGTGTTGCGGCTTGCGAATGCTGACGTGTTGCCCTTCGAGTTGACGACGTTCGCCGACACCGTTGGACGCTACATGGACGAGTTGACGAAGCTGGCCGACAACGAGCGGCGCGACATCGAAGACCGCAATCGCCTCGTGCGCGATCGCGCGTATGAGATCGCGGCGGATCCGACGAAGACGTTCGTGTCGCCGAAGTCCGAGGAGGCGGTGCCGTATCTCAACTTCGCGCCGCTGCAGAATGCGGTCGCGCATCTGAAGCGAAGCGCGCGCGAATTTGATCGCGCCGCGGCGTCGGCGCCTCCCGAACGCCAGCCGGCGTTCGATCGCGCGCTCATGCACATCGAGCAGTCGCTGCTGCTGCCGAACGGACTGCCGCGGCGGCCGTGGTTCCGTCATCAGATTTACGCGCCCGGGTTCTACACCGGCTATGGCGTGAAGACGATTCCGGGCGTGCGCGAAGCAATCGAGCAGAAGCAATGGGTCGATGCGAACGCGCAGATCGACAGCGTGGCTCGCGTCATCGATGGCTACGCCGCCGAGGTGGAGAAGGCGGCGAAGTAGAGCGCGATGGGTCGCAAACGCGCGTTGCCGCTGGACGGCATTCTCGTCGCCGATTTCTCGCGCGTCCTTGCCGGGCCGCTCGCTGCACAGCTCCTCGGCGATTGGGGAGCGCGCGTCATCAAGGTCGAAGAGCCGCGCCGCGGCGACGAGACGCGTCGATGGGGGCCACCATTCGTCGGGGATGTCAGCGCGTACTTTCTGTCGATCAATCGCAACAAGGAATCGATCGCGATCGATCTGAAGTCGGAGGAGGGCGCCGAGGTTGCGCGGCGGCTGATCGAGCGCGCAGACGTCGTCGTCGACAACTTTCTGCCGGCTCAGAAAGAGTCGCTGCAGTTCGCCCCGCGCGAGATCAATCCACGCGTCGTTCACTGCACGATCGCTGGATTCGACAGCGACACGGACGATGCGAATACGCCCGGCTACGACCTGCTCGCGCAGGCGGGCTCGGGGCTGATGTTGATCACCGGTGACGCTGCCGGCGAGCCGATGAAGATCGGCGTCGCGCTGGCGGACGTGCTGACGGCGCACTACGCGTTCGGCGCGATCTGTGCGGCGCTTCGCGGGGGCGAAGGCGCGTCAATCGAGGTCTCGCTCTTTTCGGCCACGATCGCATCGTTGGTGAACGTCGCGCAGAACGTGCTCGTCACCGGCAAGGAGGCGGCGCGATACGGCAACGCGCATCCGTCGATCGTGCCGTATCAGGCGTTTCACGGCAGCGATCGGATGTTCGCGATCGGCGTCGGAACGGATCGTCACTTCACGCAGCTCTGCGATCGCGTGTTGCGGCGTCCGGAGTTGGCGCGCGATGAGCGATTCGCGACGAATACGCAACGCGTGAAGTATCGCGAAGTCTTGGTCGCAATCCTCGAAGAGGCGTTCCGCGAACGAACTGCCGCGCAGTGGGTGGCGCGCTGCCGCCGCGCGTCGATTCCGGCGTCGCTCGTGCGCGGCGTGCGCGAAGCGCTGCGCACCCCGGAGGCTCGTGCGCTCATCGCGAGCGTGGAACATCCGGAGATCGGCGACTACGACGCGATCCGCAATCCCGTTCGTATCAACGGTGAACGGCTCGACATCGGTTTGCCGCCGCCGTCGCTCGGACAACACACGGATGCGATCGTGCGCGAGCTCACCGCTTCGAATAGGAAAAAATCAGGAGCACGAAGCAGCCCATCATCACCACCGCCAGCACGGCGATCACGATGACGACGGCACGGAAGTCGCTCCCTTTTTTTGCAGTCGGCGCAAACGCGCGCAGCGCGAAGTACAGCCCGGTCGCGCCGATAACCATGATCGTGCCGCCGACGAGCACGACGCGCAGCAGGATCCGGCCAAACTCGGGATCGATATTCACAACGGGTTGACCGTGTTGACGCTCAACTCCGAAACCAGCCGGATCATGGCTCGCCCTTCCTCGTCCGCGATTTCGTAGGCCAGGCAGAGGGCCTCGAGGTCGCTCTCGTATTCGTACGCGGCGACGGTGAAGCCGTCGGGCGGCTGATGGCGATCGCTGGTCATGGCGCGCATCCACGTTCCGTCCGGGCGCAGGCGATAGCGCACCAGGCCGTGCACGCGAACGCGCCGCGCGCCGCCGATGTCGACCAGTTTCAGTTCGTTGTCTTCGTGCGCGACGCCTTCCGCATTCGCTTTCTGCGCGGCCAGCAACTTTCCGACAAACGATGCGATCAGATCGTGCAGCCGATCCTCGGAACTCCCGATCGCTTCGACGAATCGCAGGCCCGTGTGCGAGAGCGCGTTCGGGCCGGCGCGCCGCACGACCTCCGTCCGCGCCACTTCGCAGTCGATCTCGATCTGCTCGCTCTTCCAGAGGAACTGCAACCGCGAGCGCGTCTTCGGCGTCGTAACTCCGAAGTGCTCGACGAACGCGCCGATGACGCCGAGGTCGAGGATCAGCGTGTTCTGTCCGTCGAGCGTGCCGAGGATTGGGCGCGGCAGGCGGAGGCGTTGGAAGATTCTGCGATCGTGGGTGCGCATTCGTACGGCTAAGCGAAGGCAAGCATATTGCTGCATCGCCACTTGCGTCCAAGGAGGATCTCGTGGGAGAAGAAACAAAAGAAACTCTGATCCGGCAGGGGAACGTCGATCCGCTTCACGCAACGCGCAAGCCGTCGA
>JAXDIO010000231.1:0-11495 GCA_034663965.1 Thermoanaerobaculia bacterium
CGGTCAGGCCGCGGACCGGATTGCCGGACCCGTCGAGCACCGACACCGGCAGCTCGACGACGTGGACGTTGATCGTCGACGTGGTTTGCGCCGATGCGCAAAGCGCGATCAGAGACAAGGAGGCAACAGCAAAAAAGCGGCGCATTCGTCGTTACGGCCTCAGCACCGCGACGCTTGACGTCTGCGCTTCGGGCACGCCTTTTTTGTGCACCGTGACCTGCAGCGTTGAAACCTGCGCGGGATCGTCGAGCTGGAGGACCAGTTTCGTGCCGCCCGGGATGGGAATCGTGCCGAGCAGCTTCGTCTTCGGCGTCGTTTCCCACGTCAGTTCGTTGGCCGAGGCGCCGTAGACGATGAGCGCGACTTTGTTCGATGCCGTGGCGCTGGGGATGAAGTTCTGGCCGTTCAGCTCGAAGGGATACGCGCCGACACCGCCGCGGTCGGCGGCCTTCACGAGCAGCCATTTCGGCTGTTCGTCGATCGGAATCGGCGGCAACACGGCCACGGCTCCAGCCTTCGGAACGATGACGTTCGTGCGCGCGTAGCCGCGTTTTTCGGTGTCGTTTTTCTTGTCCGGCTCGCCCGCGCGCACGAGCGATTTGATCGCGTAGCTGCCGGGCGGAAGGACCAGGGTGCCGTAGTAGCGGACACCGCTCTTGAGCCGGTCGCCGACTTTTTTCATGTCGAAGGTGAGTCGCTGGTAGAGGCGGTCGCGGACCACGCCTTCCTCGTCGAATGCATAGACGAACACTTCGGCGCCAGCCATGTTGCCGCGCGCTTCCTTCGTCAGGTCGGAGCCGTTGATGTCGAGGATGATCGGGACCTGCGAGTTGCCGTTGCCGGCGGGAAACGGCGCCGCGAAAGCGGCCACGTGAACGTCGTCCTGGGGGATGTCGTTGACGATGATTTCGGCGGTCGTGAGCGCGCGCTCGGCCGAGGTCTCGCCGCCGTTTTCGAAGTAGCCGGGGCGGTAGTTGACGCGGCCATTCGCGTTGACGAGCTTCACTTTCAGATCGTGGTACTTGCCGCTGGTGGCCCAGGGTGTCTGGAACGCGAGTACGTAGACGACTTCCTGCGCGCGCAGCATCCGGCCGAAGCTGTTCTTGAGGTCATTCGAGTTCTGGAAAACGTCGCCGCCGGTCGGACGCGAAATCGTGAAGAGGCCGGCGTTGGAGTTCAGATTGGATCCGGACTCGTCGTTCTGCACGCGAACGCCCTGGATGTCGATGGCGTGGAGCACGACGTCCGAGGCGCGGAAGGCCTGGGCCATGCGGTCGAGGAGGGAGAGGCTCGCCGAGTTGCCGAAGCGCGCATCGTTGTCAACGGTCCAATACTGGCCTGAGGTCACGGCGTTGTTGTCGCGAGTCGCGGCTGCGGTGTCGCGGGCGTCGCGGCCTTGCAGGTATTTGGCGTCGAAACCTTCCGACAAAAGGATGACCTGCTTGCGGCCGGGGACGGCGCGCAACGTTTTCGCGAGCTGGCCGAGGTATTCGACCTGCTTTTCGACGCCCGCACGGGCGTACTGTTCGTTGCTGCGCGTCATTTGTTGCTGGCGTTCGACCATCTCAGCGGAGGCAACGGCCGCGCCTTTTCCCCCCTCGGCAGCTGTCGTCGAAGTCTTGGAGTTCTCCCCAGTCAGATCGATTACGGTCTTGTTCGCGATCTGCAGCGGGTCGTTGCCGCGGTATCCGCTCGGATCGGCGATCACCGATTCGACGAGCTCACGGTCGGTGGTGAAGGCAGTCTGGAGACGGAAGCCGCGATTGTTGTCGATCGTACCGACGCCGACGAGATCGCGCGGCTGGACGGCTGATTTGACGAAATTACGCGCTGCTTCCTGCGCGCGCACGAGCGACTTCGGCGAGGAGAAGCCGAGGTCGAAGAGCAGCAGGAAGGAGCGGCGCGCGGCGGGGTTCAGCGGCGAGATCGCGTTCGCGGTTTCGGTCGAGCCGAAGTCGATCTTGTCGAACGAGGTGATGGCCTGCTTCTTCCCGCTGTCGTACACCTCGAAATTCGCCGCGGTCAGTCCGCGCACCGGATTGCCGCTCGAATCGACCACCGACACCGGCACTTCGATGACGTTGACGTTGACGGTTTCCTTCATTTGAGCGAAGGCGGATGTGGCTAGGAAGATCGCTGCGATTGATGCGTAGCGTTTCATGGGTTTTTCTCCTGGGCTGTCGGGTGTCGGCTGTCGGGTGTCGGGAACTTCAAAACCCCGACAGCCGAGAGCCGACAGCCAATTTCATTGCACCACCAGCGGCACGCTTGCCTTTCTCGCGTCGCTGGAGCCTTTCTTGTGGACGGTGACATCGAACGACGCCGGACCCGCCAGCAGATCGGCGGGAGAATAATCGAGAAGTAGCTTCACTACGTCCTGGCCCTGCAGCCGTTGAAGAACGGCCGGCGTTCCGGGATGCGGACCCAGTGCATCGATCGCGGACGTGTCCCACGCCAATTCGTCCGGCTCGACGTTGAAAACGAACAGCGCCACGCGGCGCGAGTGGCCGTTGGTCACGCCGGCGCTGGCGCTCGGCATGAACGGCTCGCCGTTGATGTGAAACGGATACGGCGCGGCATCGTGCGAGGCGCCGCGGACGACAACCCACGCCGCGGGATCGTCGACGAACATCGGCGGCAGCAGCGCGACGTCATTCGTCGACGGCACGTCGATGTCGGTGCGGACGAAGCCTTTGCGCTCCGTGCCCGCCACGCGCACGAGCGTCTTCAGCGCGTACTTGCCAACCGGAAGAGTGAGCGTCGGAAAGTATTTGATGCCTTTGTGGCCGGCCATCCGCGCGCTGTCGATGGTCATCCGCTGGTACGTGCGATCGCGCACGACTCCCTGGTCATCGAACGCGTACACATACACCTCGGCGACGACATCGTTCGCCTTCGCGTCGTGCAGCAACCCGGGCGCGCCGATATCGATGACCATCGGCACCTGCGCGCTGCCGTCCTTCGCCGGAAACGCGGCGGCCAGCGCGGCGACGTGGATGTCGCTCTGCCCGATGTCGTTGAGAATGATCTCCGCATTCGACAGCGAACGTTCCAGCGCACTCTCAGCGCCTGAGTCGTAGTATCCGGCGCGATTGAAAACGCGGGCGCCAGGCACGCCGTTCACGCGCACTTTCAGCTCGTGAAACTTGCCGCTGTTCGACGCCGGCGCGCGGAAGCCGAGGACGTAGACGACGTTCTGCGCGCGAAGCATTTTTTCGAGATCGGCGTTGACGTCGTTCGAGTTCTTGAAAACCTCGCCGCCGGTCGGCCGCGAAAGAAGATGCAACGCGTCGTTGGAGTTGATGCGCGATCCGTTCTCGTCGTTCTGCACGCGCACGCCCTGGATGTCGACGGCGTGCAGCACGACGTCGGAGCCGCGCAGCGAGCGCGACATCTCGTCGAGCAGCGTCATGGTCATCGAGCTGCCGTAGCGTGCGTCGGTATCGACGCGCCAGACGTTGCCGGACGCAGTCTGCGATGCGTCGTCCTGCTCGTCGGCGCCTGCGCGCGCATCGCGGCCGCGCACGAGCCTCGGATCAAACCCCTCGGAAAAAAGAATGATCTGTTTGCGGCCGGGCAGCACGCGCAACGTGCGGCCGAGGTCGGAGAGAAGGCGCAACTGCCGCTCGATGCGGCTGCGGTTGTATTGATCGTTGAGCTTCTTCTCGCCGCGCGCGATGTCGGCGGCGAAATCGTCAACGGCGTTGACGTCGGCACGCGACACGTTGTCTGTCGACGGAACCTGCAGGACGTCGGTGCCGGCGATTCGCAGCGGATCGTTGGAAACGAACGTGCGCGGATTGGCGATGGCGCCGCCGAGGAGATTGCGGTCCGTCGTCAGCGACGTGACCATGCGAAAGCCGCGATCGACGTCGATCGTGGCGACGGCGGCGAGGTCGCGCAGTCCCATCCCCTTGGCGATGAAGTTGCGCGCCGCCTCCTGCGCTTTGTTCCGCCCGATCGGTGATGAGAAGGAGAGATCGAAAAGGAGGATGAAGTTGCGGCGCGCGCTCGGATTCAGCGGCGACGCTGAACGCACAGCCTCGGATTCGAAATCGATCGCGTCGAAGTTGCCGATAACGCGCTTTGTCCCCTGATCGAACAGCTCGAAATTCGCCGCCGTCAGTCCGCGCACCGGATTGCCCGCACGATCGACAACCGTGACCGGCACTTCGACGAGGTGAACGTCGATGGTCTCTTTGACTTGTGCGAATGCAGCGCTTGTCGCGAGCAGAATGAGGAAAGCAATGCGTCCGAGGCACCGCATCGAAATGATTCTCTCCCAAATAACGAACGGACAGAATGCGCTAACTGACGGAAGCATGGCGTTACGAGTCTGACACGAACGGTGACGGCGCACTTTTGGATCGGCGATAGAATTCGCGCCCATGTCCCTGCTCCTGCAACGCAAAGGTCCCGCGGCGCCGTTGCCGCGTCTCGAAGGCAAAGAAGTGCTGGTGGGACCAAATCCCGATGCCGCCAAAGTCAAAGGCGTGATGTTCGGCGGCCGCAAGCAATTCCTCACCGAGGTAGCCGGCGAAGAGGGTTTCGCGGCGATCATCGCCAAACTGACGCCGCGCACCGCGAGCTACACGAAGACGCCGCTGGCATCGAGCTGGTGCGAGTTCGCGTCGCTGATCGAGCTCGATCGGACGGCGTACGAGACGCTGAAGCAGAAGTACCCGAACGTCCTCGCGCTGATCGGCGCGTCCTCGGCGGAACTCGGCATCGGACGCGTCTACAAATCGCTCGACAGCACGGAGCTGGTGAAGTTCATGGAGAGCCAGGCGCTCTTCCACAACCAGTTTCAGAAATTCGGCAACGTGCGCTTCGATAAAACGCCGAACGGCGGCCGGATGCTCTGCAACGATTACCCCGTCTACAGCCCGATCTACTGCGCCAGCGCCGTCGGCTTCTACCTCGAGTCGATCCTCCGCCACGGCGGCACCGACCCGGCGGTCGTCGAGACAAAGTGCCAGACCCTCGGTGATTCGCACTGCGCGTTCGAGATGACGTGGCGGTAGCTACTCGCCGCGACGGATGATCGTCCGCTCCATCACCGCGACTCTCGCCAGCAACTCGGACTGTCCTCGCAGCAGTGCCGCGATTTCCATTTCCGCTTTCAGATTGACCTGGTAGTCGTTCTCGGCGAGGAGCTTGTCCTTCGTCGACTGGCGGTTCTGACTCATCATGATGATCGGGGCCTGAAGCGCTGCGACGGATGAGAGGGCGAGGTTCAGCAGGATGAAGGGGTATGGATCGAAGCTCATTACGCGCAGGACGTTGATCGACATCCAGACGGTCATGATGATCGAGAAGAGAATGATGAACGGCCACGAGCCGCCGAACGAGGCGACGCGGTCGGCGACACGCTGGCCGAATGTCAGCGTCTCTTCCTGTTCCTGCAGCACGTTGCGCGAGACTTGACGCGACATCAGCTCGTTGGTCTGGCGCAGGCGGTCGCCCATCTCTTCGATGATGCGTAGCGCGGCGGCGGGATTCTTGTGGACGAAGTCGACGAGGTCTTCGCGGTCGAGACGGATCACGCGCGTCGGTTTCGACGCGGTGGCGGTGGCCGAGCGCGGCGCGCCGTCGAAGAGCGAAAGCTCGCCGAAATACTGACCGTTGAAAAGCGTAGCCAGCGTGATGTTGCCGGCGCCTTCGCCGTAGCAGATGTCGACCGCGCCATCTTCGATGATGAAGAGCGATGTTCCTTCGTCTCCCTGGTTGAAGATCACATCGCCCGGAGCGAATTCGCTCTCCTCGAGGCGGATCGTGAGCGCGTTCAAATCGTCGTCGGTCAGCGACTCGAAGAGCGGGATTTTCGACAGCAGCTCCTGTCTCGTCATGAGATGGAAGAGTACGTCAGCGCCGCGCTTCGTCCAAGCGTTGCGCGTGCGCGCTGAGCAGATCGCTCCGCGTGAGAATGCCGACCACGTGCGACGGATCGGCGCGCTCGACGACGGGCAGCCGTCCGATTTCCTCGCGGACCATGTGATCGGCGGCCTCGCGCAACGACATGTCCGAATACACGACGGCCGGCGGACGGCGAATCAGATCGCCGACGCGCGTGAACGGTTCGCGGTCGATGAAGTCGCGCCGCGTGACGACACCGAGAAGACGGCCGTCGCGATCGACGACAGGGAAGCCCTGATGCGTCGGAACGAGTGCGTGCACTTCGCTGATGCGCTGATCGTCGCGCAGCGTGACCACCGCGTGCGAACACGCATCGCTCACCGAAATGCGGTCGAGATAGTCGGCGCCGTACTCCATCGGTACGCGCACGCCGCGGCGCGCCAGCTTCTCGGTCATGATCGTGTTGCGCATCAGCAGCGACGATACGAGGAAGCCGGCCGTGCAGCCGGAGAGCAGCGGCAGAAGTCCCATCGGCTGCAGCGTCGTTTCGAACGCGAAGACGACCGACGCCAGCAACGCCCGCGATGCACCCGCGAACATGGCCGCCATTCCGACCAGCGCGCAGATGCGCGGATCGATGCCGAAGCGCGGGAACTGCATCGTGGCCAGCTCGCCGAGCGCGACGCCGGCGCCTCCGCCGATGGTGAAGAGCGGAGCGAGCGTCCCGCCGGATGTTCCGCTGCCGAGGGAGATCGACCACGAGATGAACTTCATGATGCAGAGGAAGAGCACTGCTTGTCCTGCGAGGCGGCCCGCCACCATCCCTTCGATATTGTCGTAGCCGACGCCGAGCGTGTGCGGCGCGAAGTAACCGACCAGGCCGACCGCGAGCCCGCCGATGGCCGGCCACCACATCCAATGGATCGGCAGCTTCTCGAAGAGATCTTCGACCCAGTAGACGGCGCGCGTGACGTACACCGCCAGCCAGCCGACTAGCGCGCCGATGATCGCGTACGCCGCCAGCGCTTCGCCGCTCGGCCGCGCCAGCATCGGCATCGCGAAGATCGGCTCCGTACCGACGTACAACATGCGGATCGCGGTCGCCGCCGCGCTTGCGAGTGCGACCGGCACGATCGATCGCGGACGGAACTCGAACAGCAGCAGTTCGACCGCGAGCAACACGGCGGACACCGGGCTTCCGAACGTCGCCGCCATTCCTGCCGCGGCGCCGGCGGCGAGGAGGATCTTCCGCTCGTCGGCCGTGGTCTTGAGGATTTGTCCGATCAGCGATCCCAACGCGCCGCCCGTGGCGATGATCGGTCCCTCGGCGCCGAACGGACCGCCGGTGCCGATCGAAATCGCGGCGCTGATGGGCTTGAGCAAGGTGACCCGCGCCGGGATCCGGCTCTCGTTCAAGAGCACCTGCTCCATCGCCTCGGGGATTCCATGACCGCGAATCGCTTTCGATCCGTAGCGGGCCATGACGCCGACGATCAATCCGCCGATCACAGGAACGACCAGCACGAGCAATCCAAGATGATTGCCGGCCGGCGAAACGAACCTGGTCGAGAAACGGCCGTAGAACGCGATGTTCGTGACGATGCCGATGAGCGCCACCAACCCCTGCGCGATGAAGCCGGTGACGGCGGCGAGAACGATCGACCAGACGCACAGCAGCACGACGCGTTTGTCGATGTAGGCTCGCTCGATCGGGACGCGCGGCTCGGTCATGTCAGGCGCGACCGGAATCCCTTCCGCCGTCGCCGACCCTTCGACGCTCAGATCACTTCGCTGCCGCATCCTTGTCGGGTACCACCTTGAGTTGATGTTGCCTGGGACCCTCCTCGAACAGCATCGGCGCGGGGCCGTCGTCGCCGCCAACGTTGTCGACGATTTCCTCGAAGGTGTCCGCGAACTGCTTGCGCTCCGCTTCGGGCAACCCATCGAAGACTGCCAACAACCGTTCCTGCGCGACCGGCGGCGCGTTCTGCAGCAGCGCACGGCCGGAACGAGTCAGATTGAGGACGAGCCGCCGCGCATCGCGATCGTCGCGGTCGCGCGTGACGAGACCCGCCTCGACGAGCCGCGTGACGACGACGGAGACCGAGCTCTGATCGGTGAGCGTGCGCGAGGCGAGATCGTTCAGCGACAGCGACGGCGTCTTGCCCAGTTCGGTCAACACGAAAAGCTGCGCGGCGGAAACGCCGAGCTCCGTCTGCGCCTGCCGGTCGCTGACGCGCAGCATCCGCACGAGACGGCGGATGGAATCGAGGATGCGTTGGCTGTCATTCATGGCACAAAGCGTAAATATATTTGGGATCGCATCAAATCGCCACCGTCACCGCTGCGCGTGACGAAGCGCGACAAATCGCCGGCGTTCCGGCCGTGAACACGCTTGTTCCATAATCGCGGTCATGCCCGAGAAGCGTTATGACCGCGCCTACTTTGATCACTGGTATCGCGGCCGGAGCCGCGTCAGCACGAAGGATGACGTGCGGCGCAAGGTTTCGCTGGCAGTGGCGGAGTGCGAATACTTCCTCCGCCGCCGGCTGCGTTCCGTGCTCGATGTCGCGTGCGGCGAGGGGGCGTGGCAGCCGCACATCAAGGCGCTGCGTCCCGGCGCGAAGTACCTCGGGCTCGATCCGAGCGAGTACGCGGTGTCGCGGTTTGGCGAGTCGCGCAATCTCCGCAAGGCGTCGTTCGGCGAGCTGCCGAAACTGCGGCTGCGCGGGCCGTACGATCTCGTGGTCTGCTCCGACGCGCTTCACTACATCAATGATGACGACGTCCGCGCGGGCCTCCCGGAGCTGGTGCGCCTCGCAGGCGGAGTGCTGTTTCTCGAAGTGCTGACGGCGGACGACGACATCATCGGCGACTTGAACGGCATGATCCGCCGCCCCGCCGCGTGGTACCGAAAGCTGTTCGAGAAGGCGGGATTGACTGCGGCCGGACCGTACACATGGTTGGCGCCGTCGTTGCGTGACGACGCCGCGGCGCTGGAAGCTTTGCGGTAAGCGCGTATCCTCAACGGAATTCAAAGGAGCCAACGTGCGCACGACATTCGCGATCCTCGCAATCCTCTTCGCCGTCTCACTCGCTGCTCAACCTCTTACGGTCGGCACGCAGATCGTCGATGCCGGCGGCACGGCCACCATCACGAATGGTGGGCCGGTTACCTACGTGAACCTCAGCGACGGTGCGACGGCAAATGGAACGGTCAATAAGGCGACTGTGGCCTGGAGCGCGACCTGCTCGAACGCGTTCAAGATCGTCTTCCTTCGCGAAACCTTCCAATCGGTTGCGGCATTTACCGTAGTCGCCACGCGCGGACCATTCAATGCCGTCAGCGGCCGCAACGAAGTCACTCTCTCTCCCGCGGTCAACGTGAACCAGGGCGATCTGATCGGCGTCGTGCAGCTGCAACCGTTGGCAACGTGCGGTTCGGTCAGGACGCAGTCCTTCCCGGACAACACCGGCTACAACCTGGTGACTACCGCCGACATGAGCACGACCGGCGGCACAGTCGGTTCCTCAACGAACTACTCGAGCGGCCTCGCCATCGGCGCCGTCGCATTCAGCACGAATCCTCTGCTGGTGCGCATCCTTCCCGCCGCCGGCGCGGTGCAAGGCGCGACCGCTTTCTTTCGCACCTCATTGCAGATGCTGAATCCGACCTCGAACACGATCTCGGGCAATCTCGTTTTTCACAAGCAGTTGCAGCCGGCTGCCCCGGGCGATCCTTCCCTTCCCTTCACACTGGCACCCGGACAGACCATCTCGTATGCGGATGTCCTCACGTCGATGGGCACCAGCGGTCTCGGCTCTCTCGACATCGTCACGAACGGCGGAAATGCGCCGATTGCCACGGCGCGCGTCTTCAGTGACGGCGGCACGCTCGGCACGTCGGGCTTCTCCGAAGAGGGCGTCTCGCCGAACGCCGCGCTCGATTTCTTCAGCCGAGGAATCCTCTTGATTCCGGCGGACCTGACGAATTTCCGGATGAACATCGGTGTGCGCACTCTCGACAGCGGCGCAACGCTCGATGTCGCTACGTACGACTCAGCGGGGACTCTCCGCGCCACCCGAACCTTGCCGGCGTATGGCGCGAATGTCTTTGACCAAATGCCAGTGGCTACGTTCACCGGCATGTCCTCGCCGCCGCCGGGTGGCTACATCGTGATCACGTTCAACGCCTTCGGTGGACGCGCCTTCGTCTACAGCTCGGTGATCGACAACAAGACCTCGGACAGCACCTTCCGCATGGCCGACATCAGGTAAAAGAGACGCGGAACTCCGCCCCGCCGCCCTCCCGATTCTGTAGCGTGAACGGGAGGCGGTGGTTGTTCAGGATCTCGGAGACGATCGTAAGTCCGAGGCCGCGGCCTTCGCGCTTGGTGGTGAAGAAGGGCGTGAAGAGCTCGTCGCGCGCGGCAGGATCGATTCCGCGGCCGGTGTCGGAGATCGTGAGTGCGTGATCGCGGAACGCGACGGCGATTTCACCATCTTCGCCGATCGACTCCATGGCGTTGCGAATCACATTGATGATGACCTGCTCGAACTGGCTCTGATCGACGTGGATGGATTCGTCGCGCTCGATATCGACGCGCAAAACGATTCGGCGCTGATCCAACTCGGGACGCAGCAGCGTGGCGATGTCGTCAAAGACGTCCGCGAGTGACACATCGCGCGGGTGGGGCGGCGGAAGGCGCACGACGTCAGCGAAGCCGCTCATGAAGCGATTCAGCGATTCGATGCGCGCCGCGGCGATCGTCAAGGCATTCGTAAAATCGCCGCGATCGTCCGGACCGATCTGCTCTGCATATCGCAGGACAGACTCCAGCAGTGACCGCACCGCGCCGACGGAGTTGTTGACCTCGTGCGACATCATCCGGATCAGCTTCTCGTACGCCGTCTTCTCCGTCAGCCGCAATTCCTCGGTCATCTCCTCGAGCAAGTAGAAGGTCTTGGCGAATCCGCGATCGCGAAACTCGGCGTTCCAGATTTTCAGCTTCCGCGCGCCCGCGAGCGTGACAAGTCTCGACTCCCCCGCCGCCAGCAGCGGCAACGCCTCGCGCACCGCCGGCTCGCTCAACAATCGCTGTGCGGCCGGGTTGGATTGCTGAATCGCTCCGTTGAAATCGCAGATGACGAGTCCGGACGGCGACGCCTCGACGATCTTCTGCAGCAACTGCTGCTGCTCCTCCGCTGCCAGCCGCTCATCGCGCAGCCGGTCGATCATGGCGTTGTAAATCTCGATGAGCCGGTCCATCTCCGGCTGCCCGACCGGCACGAATCGCGACGTGAAATCGCGTTCGCTGATCAGCTCCGCGCCGGTGCGGATCAACTCCATCGGCACGAACAGCGCGTTGACCATCCGATAGCTGATGACGATCGAGATGACGAACGACACCTCGACGGCAAACAGCCAGTTCTGATGCTCCATCAACACCACGACGGCCAATCCCGCAAACACGAGATGCAGCACGATGAACCAGAGGAGCAGTTTGGTGCGAAGGGTCATGTGATTCGGATGGTGCGAGCTTCGCGGCCGGAGCGCTGGCGTCTCGCCGGCTGGCCCGGCGGCGTCCCGCCGCCGAACCGCCAGAGTGCAAACACTCGCTGGTAACCGCAGCGGTCAG
>JAXDIO010000263.1:0-9724 GCA_034663965.1 Thermoanaerobaculia bacterium
CGCCGCGCCCTCCTCGGCGAGGACATCGGCTCGATCGTCAGCGATTGATTTGACGCGAGGAAATCATGATCAACGATGTAATCAAAGATGTGCAGCACCGCATGCACGGCGCGCTCGACGCGCTGCATCGCGAGTTCAAGACGCTCCGCACGGGACGCGCCAACGCGTCGATGCTCGACGGCATCGTGGTCGACTACTACGGAACGCCGACGCCGATCGCACAGGTGGCGTCGCTCAAAGTTCCGGAGCCATCGCTCATCGTCGCCGAGCCTTGGGACAAGTCGATGGTCTCGGTCGTGGAGAAGGCCATCCGCACCTCGGACCTCGGCCTCAATCCAGCAACCGACGGCAAGGTGGTTCGTATCCCGATTCCGCAGCTCACCGAGGAGCGGCGCAAGGAGTTGGTGAAACGCGCGCATCACATGTCTGAGGAATCGCGCACGGCCATTCGCCAGGTGCGGCGCGACGGCAACGACAAGCTGAAGAAGATGCTCAAGGACCACGAGATTTCCGAGGACGATGAGCGGCATGCCCTCGACGAGATCCAGAAGATGACCGACAAACACATCGACGAAGTCGGCAGCGTTCTGAAGAGCAAAGAAGTCGACATCATGGCGGTGTAGTGGCCGGCGCGGAGCGGGTCCTCGTCATCATCCCGGCCGCCGGAAGCGGAACGCGTTTCGGCGGCGACGTGCCGAAGCAGTTCCAGCCGCTCGGCGGCAAGCCGCTGGTGCAGCGCGCCGTCGAGCGATTCCTGTTCGATGCTGTCGTGACGCGCGTGATCGTGCCGGTGATGGAGAAACTCGTCGATGCGGTGAAGTCGTCGCCGGGCGAGCGCGTGACGTTCGTCGCCGGCGGCGATACGCGGCTGCAGTCGGTGACGCGCGGACTCGAAGCAGCCGGCGATGATTTCGATCTCATCGCCATCCACGACGCCGTCCGTCCGTTCTTTTCGCTCGATACGTTCCACGCCACGCTCGATGCCGCGCGCGAGCACGGCGCCGCGTTTCCCGGGATTTCGCTGCCGGATACCGTGCATCAGATCGCGAACGAAGCGGTTGCGAAGACGCTCGACCGCAGCGTGCTCGTTGCCGCGCAGACGCCGCAGTGTTTTCGCGCGGACGTGCTGCGCGACATTCTCACGCGCGCGGCACGCGAAGACGCGGATGCCACCGACGAAGCGGGACTGGCGGCGAAATATGGCCATCATGTCCATCTCGTTCGCGGCGATTCGATGAATTTCAAGATCACGCGGCCGGAGGATCTGGTCATGGCCGAACGGATCTGGGCCGAGTGGGGCGGCGAGGGCGACGCATGATCCGCGTCGGTCAGGGCATCGACGTTCACGCCTTCGATGAAACGCGTCCGCTCATCCTCGGCGGCATCCGCATCAGCGATACCGGCGGCCTCGCGGGCCACTCCGACGCCGACGCCGTCCTCCACGCCATCACCGACGCGCTCCTGGGCGCCGCTGGCGCGGGCGACATCGGCCAGTACTTTCCGTCCGAGGATCCGCGTTGGAAGGATGCAGACTCGGCTCTCTTTCTGCGCGAAGCGAAACGAGTCGTCGACGAGATGGATGCGGAGATTGCGAACATCGACGTGACGGTCATCGCGGAAAAGCCGAAACTCGCGCCGTTCCGCGAAGCGATGCGCAGCAAGATCGCCTCGCTGCTCGATCTGCCGTCGGGTCACGTCAATGTCAAGGCGACGACGACCGATCACCTCGGCTTCACGGGGCGGGGGGAGGGGATCTGCGTGATGGCGGTGGTGCTTCTTCAAACTCAATCCTGAGGAGCGTAGCGAAGGATCTCCGGTGGCGTCGCGATGACTGCTGCGATTGCACGGACCGTGGCAGGGAATCTCGTTCCTCGCACCGCCACCGGAGATCCTTCGCTACGCTCAGGATAGAGTTACGAACACCATGATCCGCGTCCGCTTCGCACCGTCGCCAACAGGCCACCTCCACGTCGGTGGTGCGCGCACGGCCATTTTCAACTGGCTCTTCGCGAAGCACCACGGCGGCGTGTTCATCATCCGCGTCGAGGACACCGATCAGGCGCGGTCGACCGCCGAATCCGAGACGATGGTGCTGAACGATCTGCGCTGGCTCGGATTGATGTGGGATGAAGGTCCTGACATCGGCGGGCCGCATGCGCCGTATCGCCAGTCGGAGCGCGTCGCGCGCTACGGCGACGTTGCGCGCGAGCTGATCGCGCGCGGCATCGCGTATCGCTGTTACTGCACCGAGGAGGAGCTCGAGGCCAAGCGGAAGATTGCGGAGGCGGAAAGCAGGCCGCCGCACTACGATCTCACCTGCTGGTTGAATCGCCGCGACGACGAAAGCCTACCTCACGCGATCCGTTTTCATGTCCCCGATGATGGCGACGTCACCATCGACGACGCCATTCGCGGCGAGGTGACGTGGAAGCGCGAGTCGCTCGGCGATTTCATCCTGGTCCGCTCCGACGGTCTGCCGACGTACAACTTTTCCGTGGTCGTCGACGATCACGACATGGAGATCACGAACGTCATCCGCGCCGAGGAGCATCTGACGAACACGCATCGACAGGTGCTGGTGTATCGAGCGATGGAGTGGGCGATCCCGCAGTTCGCGCACGTCTCGCTGATCCTTGGGCAGGACCGGACCAAGCTTTCCAAACGCCACGGCGCGACCTCGGTTGCCGCGTATGCCGAGGCAGGCTTTCTCGCCGAGGCGATGGTCAACTACTTGACGTTACTGGGCTGGTCCGCACCGGACGGACGGGATGTCTTCGACCGCGACTACGCGATTGCGAACTTTGCGCTGGACCGCGTCAACTCCGCGCCGGCGGTCTTCGATCCGCAGAAGTTCGAGTGGCTGAACGGGCAGTACATTCATTCGATGTCCGCGACGGAGCTGCGGCCGCTGGTCGTCAACGCGATCGGATTCGATGCGCCGTGGCTGGAGGAGGCGATCGACGTCGTGAAGACGTCCGTCCATCTTCTGCCGCAGTTCAAGGAGATGATTCGCTTCGTGACGGACTACACGGCGCCGGAGATCGATCGCGAGTTCGCATTTGCCGTCGCAAACGATCTTCGCGAGCACGGCGCGCCGCTCGATGCCGATGCGGTCAAGGCGATGAACGAGCGTTTGAAGAAGTCGACGGGCCGCAAAGGCAAAGAGCTTTTCATGCCGCTGCGATTGATGCTGACCGGCATGGATCACGGCCCCGAGCTCGTTCGCGCGATTCCACTTCTCGAACGCGCCAGCGAGTCGGACCCGCGCGTGCTCTCGCCGCTCGCGCGCACTGACAAGTGCATTGAGCAATGTTGAGCAATGTATTCGCTGATCCGCAAGCTGCTCTTCCAGCTCGACGCCGAAGACGCGCACGAGCTGGCGGTGCGGCAGATGATCGCGCTGCAGAAAATCCCGATCATTCTCCGCGCCATCGAACGCTTCTGCGCGCCGCCGCCGAGCGCGCGCCGCGAGCTGATGGGATTGACGTTTCCATCGCCGATCGGAATCGCCGCAGGCTTCGACAAGAACGGACTGTTGATGCCGATGCTGGCCGCCCTCGGCTTCGGATTCGTGGAAGTAGGAACGGTCACGCTTCGACCGCAACCCGGCAATCCGCGTCCGCGCCTTTTTCGCTATCCCCAGCACCACGCGCTCATCAACCGACTCGGCTTCAACAACGACGGCGCGGACGTCGTCGCCGAGCGATTGCAGTCGTGGCAACGAACCGTTCCGCTCTTCGTCAACATCGGGAAAAATCGCGACGTCCCAATCGACGCTGCCGCTGATGACTACGGCGCCTGCGCGATGAAACTCGCGCCGTACGCGGATGCAGTCGTCGTCAACCTGTCATCGCCGAACACGCCATCGCTCCGCGAGCTGCAACGCCCCGAACATCTCGAACGCATCCTCGCCGCCGTCGGCCCCGCGATTGTGAAGATCGCCCCGGACATCGACGACGTCATGCTCGCCGAAATCTGCGACGTCTGCGCGAAACGCGCGCGCGGCATGATCTGTACGAACACGACGATCGCGCGCCCGTTCGTGTCGAACGAAACCGGCGGCCTCTCCGGCGCGCCGCTGATGGAGCCGTCGACGTCCATTCTCGCGAAGGTGCGCAAGCGTGTTGGCCAAAACTATCCACTCATCGGCGTCGGAGGCATCTTCACGGCCGATGATGTCCGCGCGAAATTCGCCGCCGGCGCGAACCTCGTGCAGATCTACACCGGCTTCGTGTATGAAGGGCCACTGATGGCGAAGCGGCTGGCGAGAACGACATGATCATCTACGGCGTCAATCCGATTCTCGAAGCGATCCGCTCGCATCCGGAGCGGATTCGGTATGTTGGCGTCGCGCGCGAGGAGACGGCGCGGCATCAGCGGCTGATGGGGGAGGCCAAGCGCGCCGGCGTGGCGGTGCGGAATCTGGCGCTCGATCAGATCGACCGGCTGGCCGGGCGCGGCGTACACAACGGGGTGGTGGCTGAGGTGTCGGAGACGGCGTATGCGGATTTCGACGAGATCGTGGAGAAGGAGGAGACGAACTTCGTGCTCATCGTCGACTCGATCACCGATCCGCAGAACTTCGGAGCCATCCTGCGCGTCGCGGATGGATTCGGCGTTGATGTCGTGGTGATCCCGGAGCACGACAGCGTCGGACTCACGCCCGTGGCGGTGAAGGCGTCCGCCGGCGCGTCGGAGTGGGTGCAGGTGGCGCAGGTGACGAATCTTTCGCGCGCGATCGAGACGCTGAAGAAGGGCGGCTACTGGATTTACGCGGCGGCGGAAAACGGCGAGCGGCCCGACGCGATCGACTTCACCGGCAAGGTCGCGCTCGTGGTCGGCAACGAGGGAAAAGGGATTCGCCGCAACGTCCTCGAGCACTGCGACCGCACCGTCACGATTCCGATGAGCGGGCACATCGAGTCATTCAATGTGGCGACGGCGACGGCCATTCTCTGCTACGAAATCCGCCGGCAACAGCGATGACGAGTAGCGCGGCGAACGTGAGCAGCGAAACGATCCCGCAGATGACGATGAGCGGATTGCGGTAGCGCAGCGTGACGTGGTGACGTCCGCGCGGGATCGTCAACCCCTGGAACGCGACGTTGGCGGCGTAGAGTGATGCCGGTGTTCCGTCGATCGTCGCACGCCAGTACTTGTGCCGCGTGATGCTCATGATCAACGCGGCGCTGCCGGCGGATTCAACGTCTATATCAACGTTGTTGCCACGCTCGACGACGCGCAGGACGCGGCCAGGCGTGGGCGCGAATGGTTGTTCCACGAAGGCCGCGAATCGCGGCAGGTTGGGATCCATGACCCGCGTCGCCGGCAGGAGCTGCTGCGCGAAGTAGTAACGATTGCCAGGAAAGCGCTGAATGCGAATCGGATCGTCTGCCGACCGCGCGTCGCGCAAAAGCAGGACGTGGGTGATGCCGGCGAACGAGGCAAATCTCCGCTGAAGATCGTCGCGGCCGAGGCGGCGGGCCTTCCAGAAGAGCAACTGGAGCTCCGCTGACGGAAGCAGATCCGTCCCTGCGACGTCGATTTCCAACGCGGACTCGATACCCCACGCCGTCTGAATCTCCGGCTGCAGGCTGTTTCGCAGCCGCCATTCGCTGTCTTCCTGCGAAATGCGTGGGGCGCCGGTGAGATATTTCCACGCGGCATCGTTGAAGATCCGTACGGGTCCGGGTTGTGCGCGAAGGCTGACTGCGAGGCGCGGCGGCTCGTAGAACGATCCGTCCAGGCGCGGAGCGACGGAGCGGACTCGCGAGCCGAGATCGACCGCCACGAAGAGTGCGAGCAGTCCGTAACAGAGCCGCGTGCGGTCGCGAAGCGCCAGGATCAGGACGAGGCCGATGGAGGTGACGAAGGATGCGAGCGCGCCGGAACGCGCGGCGATCAACGTCTGCTCTACGTCCACCGTCTTCGGTTCCAGGACGTTCGGGAACAGCGGCGAGAAGGCGAACGCCAGTACCGCGGCAGCGATTACGGCGAAGGCGATCGAGGTCAGGAACGCGACTCGACGGAAACGAGCATCGCGCAGAAACTCGTCAGCAGCGATCGCCGCGAAGATCGTCAGAACGAAGATCGCGGTGATGAAAAACTTCTCCGGGAAACGCAGCGAGCGCAGGCCGAGTTTGTAGAGGAGCGGAATGACTGGTCCATGTTTTCCGAGCGCGACGACATAGCTGACCAGCGAGACGGCCGCCACAAATGCCCAACCACGAATGCGAAGCACGAAGCCTGTGATGATCAATGCTGCGGCGAACAAGCCCGCGTAAATGCTGAAGAGCCACGGCAGTTTGCTCGGGTGGTCGGACGCCCAGAAGTAGATGACGTCGGGCGCGAAGTTGCCGAACGCGTTCGCATTGACGAGCTCGAGCGGCCGCGCCGGGAACAACGACCAGGTCGTGACATCCGCATACGTGAGCGCATGTGCCCGGCTTGAATCGCGCTGGTGGTCGAGCGCCGGAAGGATCTGCGCCAGGCCCACCAAAAGCGCGATCGCGCAGATGACGGTGGTGGGGATGAGTGCCCGGGCGCTGCGCCAGCGGTAAACGCCGTAGGCGGCGAGGAGCGCGCCGCACTGCAGGATCACCGACTGCTCGCCGATGAGCAGGATCAGCCCGAGAGTGAGTGCGGCCAGAGCGAAATCGCGGAGTTTGCGTTCTCGAAAAAATCGCCGGCTGAAAAGTGCAAGCCACGGCATCCAGCTCACGGCGTAGAGCACGGTTACCAGATTGTTGAGCGACATCATCAGCCCGCCGAGCGCAAACGAGATTGCCCCGAATGCCGAGGCGACGGGAGAAAGCCTGAGTGAGCGCAGCAGGAAGAAAAAACCGGTCGCGGCGATCAGGTAATGAAAGATGACGATGAGGGCGAAAGGCTTGAAACCGTCGAAGCCGATGGCCAGCCACGGGAGCGGATACAGCGCTGCGTACGCCGGATTCGCCGCCAACGGCTGACCGGCCGAGAAAAAGGGATTCCAGAAAGGAAACTGACCTGCGCGGACAACGTGCCGCAACGACGCGAATGCCGGATAGAAGCCGAGCACCATGTCGCGGGCGTAGAACACCTTGCCGAGAAGAATGACGTCCGCGAACGCCACGAGGACGCACGACCCGACGACCGCCAGAGCGACAGCATCTGCTTTTCGCGACACGCCTCAGTATGCCCCGATCGAAGTCGTCCGGCGCGGAACGATCGCCACGGCAATCGTTGCGAGAAGCGCGGCAATCGAGATCCAGCCGCAGATGGTGATCACGGGATTCCGGTAACGCAACTCCAGATGATGCCGTCCCGGCTCGATGATCACTCCCTGGAAGGCCACGTTGGCTGGATGGATCGTTGCAGGCGCGCCGTCGATCGTTGCACTCCAGTACTTGTGACGCGTGACGGCAAGTGCGAGGAACGACCTTCCGCTGGCCTCGACATCGACAGCGACTCGATTCGGCGATACGTGCGACGCGAGGACACGTGCGGGAGCTGGTGGAAACGCGACGTCGGTGAACGTCGTTCGCGGCGACAGGCGCTGGTCCGAAGAGACGATGCGGCCGATGTCTGCGGCGGGGAGAAGCCGGTCGGCAACGTAAAAGGGGCCGGCGTTGCGCGTGGCCACGAATTCGACCGGATCGATTGCATCGAAGCGCGCCGGATCGGCGAGGACGGCGGGGTCGTAATCCTTCTGAAATCCGATGTGCGTGACGCCGCTCATTTGCAGAAGCAACGGGAGCCGAGGGGCGAGGCGGCGGTGGGTCAGAGCCGTGTTGAAGAGATTCTCGAAGTGCACCGTTGGCAGCAGATGCGTCGACGTGACGTCGAGGTCGAGCATCCCCTCGAAGCCCCACGTCATCTCCGACGACGGGATCATTCCGTTGCGCACGATCCACCGCTGCACGCCGAACGGCAGCGGCCTTCTCTCCGTGACCGTGCGGAGCCGCCCCGCGTAACTGTAGATTCGCACCGGTTCCGTGCTCGCGGCCAGCGCTCGTGCGGCGGGCGGCGGGGTGTAGAAATCGGCGGTGGCGCGAGGCATTGTGGAGGTGACGCGCAGTCCGAGGTCGACGAGCGCGGTGGCGGCGAGGAGGAGCAGGCGCAGCTGCGGCGCGAGGCGGGTGGCGCGGAAGATCGTTACGGCGATGACGGTGAAGACGAGCGTCATCAGCATTCCGTGCCGGAAGCGATTGGTGAGGAAGGGATCGATCGACGGCAGCTGCCAAAGGCGCGCGAAACGCTCGTCGGAAGTCACGAAGATGATTGGAAGCGTGATCGCGGCGATCAACAGTCCGATGCGAAGGGCAGCGCGTTGCATCATCGCATCCCGCAGAACGGCATCGGCGCTGATCATTGCGAACGCCGACAGCGCGAAGATGCCGGCCACGGCGAATTTTTCCGGATAGCGCAACGAATGCATCCCGAGTCGATAAAACAGCGGAAAGAGCGGGCCGTACTTGCCCATCGCCATGACGAACGACACAATCGCGACAAGCGCCGTGAGTCCAGCGCCTCGCACGCGGCGGATGAATCCTGCTGCGACCAGCAACATGGAAACGATTCCGGGGTAGATGCTGAAGTAGAAGGGGATTCCTTCCTCTGGATAGAGACGGCTTGAGCCCCACGACAAAATCGCATCGGGGGTGGCCGATCCGAACGTGGCGGGCCAGATCAACTCCGCGAGGCGGACGGGCGGCATCGACCAATGCGTAGCGACCGCCAGGCTGAGGGCGACTGCGCGGCCGGAATCGCGCTGAAAATCAAGCGCCGGGATGAGCTGGACGGCTGCGATGGCGGCGGCGATCAGGCCTGCGATGACGCAGCCGGCGAGAGCACTTCGCCATGCCCCGGTGCGGCGCGCGTGATCGATCGCATAGGCGGCGAGCAATGCGCACGTTTGCATCATCATCGAGACGTCCGCGGCCAGAAAAATCATCGCCAGCGGAAGCGCAACGATCGCCAATCGCCGGATGCCACCATCCATCAGATAGCGGCGAAAGGTGAAGGCGACCCACGGCAGCCAGGCCGCAGAGAAGAGGAACGGAAGAAGGTTCGAGAGGGCCAGCATCAGCCCGCCGAGCGCCCACGCAAAGCCGCCGTACGCCGAGGCAGTGCGGCTCAGTCCGAGAGAACGGCCGAAGAGGTACATGCCGAGCGCCGCGATGGGGTAGTGAAGAACGACCTCCAGATGGAACATGTCGCGAAGCGGGCCGAGCGCGAGTAGCCACTGCAGCGGATAGAACGCTTCGTAGCCGGGATTCGCGGCCAGCGGCTGCCCGCCCGAGGCGAAGTGGTTCCAGAGAGGAAGCGCCCCGGCGCGAAGGATCGTGCGCAGCACGGCACGCTCGGGGTAGTACACGAGAGGGATGTCGCGCGTGTAGAGGTTGAGCCCGGCGAGCAGGATGTCGAGGAAGAAGAAGGTGACAAGACCCAGCAGCCCGGCCACCGTCAGACTCTCGCGCGCGCGGGGGCTGAGCATCGCTTGGAGTATAGCCAGCGGATGATCCGGCATCGTCACGTACGCGAAATAACCCCCACTTGCGTCCCGTTTGGCCCTCTGCTATAACCCACGGTTCCTCGGCCTCCGCCGTCTGAGCTTCTACCCTTTGCTTAGCGTCGAATGGCTGTTTGTGTCTTTGAAATCTAGCGGTTTGTCGCTGGCGTAGCTCAGTTGGTAGAGCAGCTGATTTGTAATCAGCAGGTCGCGGGTTCGAGTCCCATCGCCAGC
>JAXDIO010000298.1:0-2684 GCA_034663965.1 Thermoanaerobaculia bacterium
GCGTGCGCAGCGACATGTCGCCGATCTCGTCGAGGAAGATCGTGCCGCCGTCCGCGGCCACGAACTTGCCGGTCTGTTTGCGGACCGCGCCGGTGAACGATCCCTTTTCATGTCCGAACAGTTCCGACTCGATCAACTCCTCGGGGATGGCCGCGCAGTTGACCTGGATGAACGGCTGCGCGGCGCGCGAAGAGCGACGATGGATCTCGCGCGCCACGAGCTCCTTGCCGGTTCCCGACTCGCCGGTGATGAGGACGGTTGCTTTCGTCGGCGCGGCGAGCTCGATCTGCGACTTGAGCTCCTTCATCGAAGACGACTCACCGACGAGCTGGTAGTCGCGCGCTTCGCGTTCGCGCAGTTCGCCGACTTCCTCCTCGAGCTTCTGCTGGCGGACGGCGTTGCGGACGGAGAGCAGCAGCTTGTCGCGGTTCAGCGGCTTTTCGAGGAAGTCGAACGCGCCGCGCTTCGTACACTCGACCGCCGTGGAGATGTCGCCGTGTCCGGAGACCATGATCACCGGCGACGGCACGTGCTGCTCTTTCAGATTTTCGAGGACTTCGATGCCGTCGAGGACGGGCATCTTGATGTCGAGCAGGATGGCGTCGTACGGCGCCGCGGTGCGCGTGGCTTTGTCGATCCCGTCCTGCCCCGACCGCGCCTCATCGATGCGGTAACCCTCGTACTCCAGCGTCATCCGGATCGCTTCGCGGATCGCCGTTTCATCGTCGATGACCAGAATTCGGAACGCCATTCAAGTACCTCGCTCGTGCATGAGTCCGGCCAATTGTATGGGCTGCGCACCGTAGCGCCGCCGGCTCGGCGGCTGGACCGCCAGCGGCTCGCTGGCGATTTTGATTTTGATCCTGCCGAGTAATGCCGCCGAGCCGGCGGCGGGCCAGCCGGCGAGCCGCCGGCGCTACGCCCCGCACTACCGTCAAGTACAATCCGCGCCGCTATGGACGTCACGATTACTCGGGAACCGAAGGTTGCGAAGGCGGATCATCTTTTTGTGCTGATCGCCGAGGGAGCGAGGCCGGATGTTGCGGTCGCGGCGAAGTCGATGCAGGCGATTGCGGCGTCCGGGTTTGCCGGGCGCGCGGACGAGTCGCTGTCGACCGTCGCGGGCGAGCCGAAGAAGATCACGCTCATCGGCATCGGCAAGGCCGAGTCGCTCACCATTCGCGGACTTCGCACCGCGATTTACAGCATCGCCAAGATGGCGAAGAAGCAGCGCGATCGCAACATCATCGTGGTCATGCCCGTCTCCGTGCCGAAGCTTGGTGCCGAGGAGACCACGCGGGTCGCTGCGGAAGCGCTGGCCGCGTCCGACTACAAATACGACGTCTACATCACCAAGACGGACGACAAGTCGTCGCCGATCTCTGCGTCGCTCGTTCCGCCCGACGGCGTCGATGCGAAGCGCGCGAAACAGCTCGACGACGAAGCGAAAGCGATCGCTGCCGGCGTGCGTACCGTGCGCGACCTCGGCAACGGTCCTGGCAATCTCGTCACGCCTACGTTCCTCGGCGAGCGTGCCGAGGAAGTGGCGAAGGGCGCCGGGATCAAGTGCACCGTTTATGGGCGCCGCGAAATCGAGAAGATGAAGATGGGCGGGCTGCTGGCCGTCAATCGCGGATCGGTCGAAGAGCCGCGGTTCATCGTCCTCGAATACGCGCCGCGCAAAGCGCAGAAGCATGTGGCGCTGGTCGGCAAAGGCATCACCTTCGACTCCGGGGGCATCTCCATCAAGCCGGCCGAGAAGATGGAGGAGATGAAGTTCGACATGTGCGGCGCCGCGGCGGTGATCGGTACGATCCAGGCGGCGGCCATGCTGGCGCTGCCAGTGCGGGTTACGGGCGTCATCGCCTCGACCGACAACCTGCCGAGCGGCAGCGCGTACAAGCCGGGCGACATCATCACCACGAGCAGCGGCAAGACGGTCGAGGTCGTGAATACCGATGCCGAGGGACGCATGATTCTGAGCGACGCGCTGCATTACGCATCGGAATTGAAGCCCGATCACATCATCGATTACGCCACGCTGACCGGCGCTTGCGTCGTCGCGCTCGGCAGTGAAGCGGCGGGGTTGTTTAGCAATAACGACGAGCTGGCTCAGAAGTTGATTGAGTGTGGGGAGCGCGTCGGCGAGCGCCTCTGGAGACTGCCCGAGTGGGACGATTACAAGGAGTTGATCCGCAGCGACTGGGCGGACATGAAAAACTCGGGCGGCCGCTGGGGCGGCGCGATCACGGCGGCATTGTTTCTGAAGGAGTTCGTCAATTGTCCATCGTGGGCGCATCTCGATATCGCCGGCACGGCATACGCGGAACACGAAACGGCGCGCGAGGCGCGTGGAGCGACCGGCGCGGGCGTGCGCGTGACCATCGCGTTCCTGGAATCGCTCTCGCGCTCCTGATCGCGAGTCTCGCCGCGTGCGACGGCAAGCGTCCGGCACAGGTGCGCATCGCGCCGCCGCCGCGCAATGAAGTCAACTTCGCGATGGTCGACTCGCCGAGTCTGCAGTTCCTGCCGCGGCAGCAGGAAGCGCAGATCTGGAAGCTCGACGAAGATCCGATCGTCATCCCCGGCGACCACCTCAACACGTACCTCGGGCCTGTCGACGCGCCGCAGTTCGCGCGCTACGAGACGCTCGATCTCACCATCGGCAAGTACAGCACGCCGGG
>JAXDIO010000250.1:0-25284 GCA_034663965.1 Thermoanaerobaculia bacterium
ATACGACGCAGGCGCGCATCACCGACGTCATCGCCACGTACTACGACAAGCAGAAATCGCAGGAGTTCCAGTTCATCTACGACCACGGCACGAAGGTCAACGGCGTTCTCGGCGCGTACTACTTCGACGGCGAGGCCGGCGGCCTGGTGAAGAACATCTTCCTCAACCGCATCTTTGGAACGACGGACGGCAAGACGCTCACGAAATCGTACGCGGTGTTCGGCGACGGCAGCTACGCCGTCAACAGCAAGTTGAATCTCAACGGCGGACTGCGGCTCACCAGCGAGAAGAAGAACGGCATCGCTTTCAACGCCGGCTACACGAATGACACGTTCTCGGTCGTCAACGCAGTCACGGCGAACTACAACAAGTCGAAGACGTTCTCCTCCGTCGCGCCGAAGCTCGGGCTCGACTACAAGATCAGCGACAAGATCATGGCGTACGGCTCGCTCAGTCGCGGCTTCAAGAGCGGCGGATTCAACGTCCGCGCGCAGTCCACGGTCTTCCCGAAATCGGCGGAGCCGTTCAAGGACGAAGTGCTCGACGTCGGCGAGATCGGCTTGAAGTCGACGCTGATGGATGGGCAACTCACCCTCAACACCGCGGTCTTCGATGGCAAATACAAAGACATCCAGGTCTCGACATTCACTTCGTACGACTCGAATGGCGACGGCGTCGAGGACGCGTTCTTCGGCAACTTCCTCAACGCCGGCAACGCGAGCATGAAGGGCGCCGAGGTCGAGTTTGATTCGTCGAGTAAGAGCGTGAGCTGGTTCGCGATGAATGGCTACGTCAGCTATCTCGATCTCAAACCGGATGGCTTCCTCGACGCGAATCACGACGGCTTCGTCGACACGCAGGTGATCACGAACGCGCCGCACTGGACCACCGGCCTCCACCTCAACTTCGATTTCCCGCTGATGAAGGGACTCGTGACAGCGAGCGTCGGCGGCGCGTATCGCGACAACTCCGTCCTCACGAATGAGGGCGGCGCGTATCCGGGCCGTCCCGGTCAGCCGCTGAAACCGATCACGCAGAAGGCCTACACGATCTACGATGCGTGGGTGAGCTGGCTTTCGCCCGACGCGAAATGGCGACTCGGCATCAACGGCAAGAACCTGACAAACAAAGGCTACCTGACGAACGGCTACAACATCCCGTCGCTCGGCATCCTCACCGGTTCGTACGGTGCGCCGCGCACGGTGCTGGCCACGATCGAATATCGCTTCTTCTAATCGCTTCTTCTAATCAAGGGGCAACGCGAGGCCGGCATGACCGAAACTCCTGAGGAGCTGCGCTTCATGCCGGCCATCGCGGCCGGCGATGCAATCGAACCAGTCCCCGCAGCCTCGTGGGGACTGCTCGCGTTTCTGACGGCGCTCAACGTCCTCAATTTCGTCGACCGGATGTTGATCGCCAGCCTCGCTCCCCTGCTGATCAAAGACCTCGGACTGACGCGCGCTCAGATCGGACTGCTGGCCGGATTCGGATTCGTCTTCTTCTACACGTTCGTCGGCCTGTTCCTCGGCGTGGCCGCCGACCGATTTAAGCGCTTCCCGCTGATCGGCATCGGCCTCGCGCTCTGGAGTGCGATGACGGCGCTCTCCGGCTTCGCGCGCAGTTTCCTGCAGCTCGCACTGCCGCGAATTTTCGTCGGCGTCGGCGAAGCGACGCTGACGCCCGCCGCCCTCTCGATGCTCGGCGATGCCTTTCCGCGCCGCCGTCTCGGGCTGGCCATCGGCGTCTACTACTCCGGCATCCCGCTCGGACTGGCGGTGGCGCTGATCTCGTCGAGCTTCATCGCGCCGCGCTTCGGCTGGCGCGTGGCATTTTTCGCCCTCGGCCTCATCGGTCTGCTGGCGACAGTGCTGCTGTTCGTGTTGCGCGAACCAGCGCGGCGCAAAGCCGCCCTCGTGCGCGGAGTACCCGAGGCTCGCCCCTCGGTACGCGAACTCCTGCGCGACATCGGCCGCGCGCTCGTCGATCGTCCGGCGCTCGCGTTCGCACTCGCCGGAGGATCGCTGCTCTGCTACGGATCCGGCGCGGCGCTTCACGGCGTTACGTGGCTCGTCGAAGAGCGCGGATTCCGTTACGCCGACGCCGCCTTCCGTTCCGGCGTCGTCGCGGTCTTCGCCGGCTTCCTCGGCAACCTCGCAGGCGGCGCGTTCAGCGATTTCTGCGCGAAACGATTCGCCGCTGGCCGCCTCTGGAGCTTGGCGATCATGACGGCGTTCTTCACGATTCCGGCATGGCTGTTCTACTCGGTCGTCCCCGGCTCGCCGCTCTTCTACGCCTGCTGGTTCTTCACCAGCGCCGGAACCACGGCCTGGTTCGGACCACTGTTCTCGACATTCCAGGAGCTCTCGCCGGTCCGCGCGCGATCGACGATGGTCGCCTTCGCGCTGCTCGTGCTCAACCTCCTCGGCGTCGGACCAGGCCCGCTCATCACCGGCATGATCGGCGACAGAAGCGGATTGAGCTTCGGTCTGCTCGTGAGCCTCGTCGTCACCGCGATGGCGATGGTCCCATTCTTCCTCGCCGCGCGAAGCGAACGCGCGCAAATTACTTCTGAAATGCGTAACTCAGCTTGAAGAACAACTGCCGGTTCGACAGCAGGAAACTGCGGCGATAGACGCGGTTCTGCGGGTTCACCGGGTCGACTGAAACCACCTCTTCATTCACGTCGCGGATGTCGCCGTAGCCGACGTACAGCACGCTCTGCCAGTTCACTTTGTAGGCGAAGAGCAGCTGCGACGACAGGTTGCCATCGCGCAGCGGCAGGTCGACGCCGTAGATCAGCGGGTTCGAGCTGGTGCGCTGGTTCTGCACGACCGCGCGGACGAACATGCGCGGCGTGAACATGTACTGCGCGCGAACGCGTTCAACTTGCGCCGTGAATAGCCTCCCTTCAACGCCGGCGGTCGCGCCCTTTTCGCTCAGCCACTGCAGGACGGTCGTGGTCGACATCGAGAGGCGCGTGGTCGGACGGAGCGACGTCGAGAAATTCACGCGCGCGCCGTGGCCGACGCGATTGTTGAAGAAATCGATGTCCTGTCCCACCCATCCGTCGAACGACACCTGCGGAACTAGCCGGCTCACCGCGAACTGGATCGTGTAGACGAGCTGGTTGCGGCTCAACACTTCGTCGTTGTTGCGGAAACTCTCGTTCGCGATACGGAGACGCGTGAAGGAGCGGAACTTGCCATCCGCGCCGATACCGGCCGAACGGAGGCGGTACAGCATGTCGCCGTTCTGTTCCGAGTCGTATTCGGCCATGCCGAAGTAGCGGATGCGGCTGAAAAAACCCTTCGGCCGCGTCGTCCAGCCGGCCTCGCCGTAATTCGAGCGGTAGCCGACCTGCGGCACGAAGCCCTGATCGGCGCGGAAGTCATCGCCGTAATCCTTGAACTCCGAATAGAGATCGAGTTTCGGATTCGAATGCGACCACCACAGATCGCTGCCGTAGGACGACAGATTGCGGCCGTCCCATTCGCTGGCCAGATCGGGACGATTCGGCGTGCGGCTCTGGCTGACCAGGAACTGGCCGGTGAACGTGTCCTTCTCCGTCGGCTTCCACTGGAAGTCCGGCCCGAGGACGCGATTGTGGCCACCGCCTTCGTATTCGCGGTCGGTGAAGAGGAAGCTGGCGAACGACGTGCCGCCGAAATCGTGACGCCAGCGGCCGATCGCGTCGGTTGCTCCGAAATCCTGATTGGCGAAACTCGAGCCGGTCGCCGACGGAATGATCACCGACCCGCCGCCGCGGTCCTGCGCGATCAGCATCGTGTAGCTGTCGTGATTGCTGTTGCCGGAACCGCGAATGCCAAATCGCGGTGACGTGATCGTGCGCGTGTAGACGGCCTGGATCGGTGTCGAGAACAACTCCACGCGCTCGAGGAAGAACGGCCGCTTCTCCGGGAAAAAGATGGCGAAGCGCTGGTTCGTCGAGATCTGCGCGACGTCCGATTCGATCTGCGAGAAATCGGGATTGAGCGTGGCATCGAGCGCGGTATGTTCGTTCGGCGTGTACTTCACGTCGATGCCGGCGTCCCCCTTGGCGGGACGATTGAGCAGTCTGTTGTTGCCGTTGCCGCGCAGCGTGCCGTTCTCGCTCGCGGTCACGTACGGCGCAGCCACGATATGACCGCCGGTCGGCAATCCTTCGAGTCCGCCAACCTTGTTGTAGTTGCAGACGAAGCAGTTCGAACCGCGCGGCAGCTTGTGATCGAACAACTGATACCGCCGCTCGCGCGGCATGTTGCGGTAAAGGATGATGCCCCACACCTGCGGACTTTTCTGCTGATAGCGCAGCGAAGAAAACGGGATGCGCAGCTCCATCACCCATCCGTCCGCGGTCCGCTTCACCGCCGAGTCCCAGAAGAGATCGGGCGAGGAGTCCTCGTTGCCGGTGGCGTCGTCGAGCGCGGCGTCGTACTGCGTTCCGGCCGCGTTGACGAAAAACTCCATGGCGGTCTTGCCATCGTTGCGCGTATCGAGGATGACGCCGGCGAAATCATCGCTATTGCCGCTGATGCCGTCGTGATCGCCGAGCTGCGCGCGAATGTCCGACGGCTTGTCGAACGAGTGAATGGCCGCGTAGAAGAAATGCTCGTCGTACGTGATGTAGCCGATCGTCTTCACCTTCGGCTCGGTGTTGTCGCCGGGATTGGTCTCGTACCACGTCTCCGACTTCAGCGCGTTCTGCCAGCCCGGATCGGACAACTCACCGTCGATCGTGATCGGTCCGGTGGCGCGGCGGATGGTCATATTCACCGGCGCATCCGCACCAAAGGCTGAGACGGCGACGAGGAAAAGAAAGAGGATCGCGATGAGTCGATTCACGAATGCATAGGACGGGACGGAGGGAGCAGAGTTAGCCTTCGTTCGCATATTGCGGGCTTGATACGAAGGCATTCGTACAAGGTTGCAACAAAGAGGCGCGGATTTTCCGCGCCTCCAAAACCTACCGCTCCGGCAGCATCGCCGCGATGGCGTCCGCCTTCATGTTCTTCACCTTCGTCGGCAGCATCTTGTGCACGGCGCTCTGGAGTTTCTTGACCGGACGCAGCACGGGGCTGTCCCACATCTTCAGAAGCAATTCCTTGCGCGTCTGCATCAGATCGCCGAGGGCGCGAAGCTGCTCGTCGTCCATCAGCTTGCGGGCTTCGACGAACATCTCCGTCTCTTCCTCGCGGATGTGATGTTCGAGCAGGTCCTTCAGCACCTTCGCCTTCGCTTCGAACTCGTGCGACTTCGGATTGGCAGCCTTGAGCGCCGGCAGCACCATGTCCACGACGTGATGCTCCTCGGTCGCCTCATAGAACAAGTCCTCGGATTTTGTATCCTCGGACACCTTCTTGAACGTCGGATAAAACAGCTCTTCTTCGAGCTGAGCGTGCACTTTCAGCTCGCGCTCGATATCGCGCACCAACCGCTCGCGCTCTTTCACGGCGCGAGAACCAGTCGCTTCGAGCTGACGCAGCAGCCCCTTCACTTTCACATGATCCGCCTTCAGCATGGTGATCGGATTCGGCATGTTTTTGTCTCCTTAGTTGAGGTTCAACGAAGAGGAGATATTGCGTAAGGCATGCCTACAACCCGTCGTCCTGAAGAGGCTGTCGCGCTGCAAAAAAACTCATCTTTGCGGCGGTCGCGCGGCGCCTTCGCGCGCAGATTTCCTCACGACTTCTGAGCCGGCATCGCCACGCTGTTCAACGCCCGTTGTGCATCCACAGGCGGCGAAAAATAGAACCCTTGCGCGTAGTCGATGCCGAGGGCGCGCATGCGCTCGACCTGGCCGGCGGATTCGAGGCCTTCAACCGTCACGTCCATGCCGAGGATGCGGGCCAGGTTGCTGATCGTGCGGACGATCTCATCGTTGCGGCGGTCGCCGTTCGTTGAGATAAACGAGCGGTCGATCTTGAGCGTGTCGAACGGAAATTGGCGCAGAGAACTGAGCGACGAGTAGCCGGTGCCGAAGTCGTCGAGGCTGATGCCGACGCCCGTCGCGCGCAGGCGCTCCAGCAATTTCGCGGCGGCCTCGGGATTATCGATGACGACGCTTTCCGTCACTTCCAGATGCAGCCGCTCGGCAGCCACGCCGCTCTCCGCCAGCGCGTCCGCAACTTGCTCGAGCAGGTTCGGCTGCAGGAATTGCTTCGCGGAAAGGTTGACGTGCATGTGCAGCGACTCCGGCCATTCCGCGAGTTGCCGCAGCGATTCGCGCAGAACCCACTGGCCGATCGACAGGATCAGTCCCGTCTCCTCGGCGATCGGAACGATTTCGTCAGCGGCGACCAGCTCGTCGCCGCGCTGCCAGCGAAGCAGCGCTTCGAATCCCACCACCTCCGCCGATTCCAGCGACACGATCGGCTGGTAGTGGACGCGCAGCTCGCCGCGTTCGATCGAGTGCCGCAGCTCCGTCTCCACCTTCAGCAGCTTCACGGCGCGCTCGTGCATCGTCTTGTCGAAGACTTCGTGAATGCCGCGGCCGCGCGATTTCGCGCGATACATCGCGATGTCAGCGTCGCGGAGGACGTCGTGCGGCCGCTCGTAGCCCGTGGCGCTGAGCGCGATGCCGATGCTGGCGGTGGTGAAAATCTCGTGCTCTCCGACGCGAAACGGAACGCGCAGTTCGTCCTGAATCCGTTCGGCCATGCGCACGGCGTCGGCGAGGTGTCTGATTTCGAGGAGGATCGTGAACTCGTCGCCGCCCAACCGCGCGACGGTGTCCGTTGCGCGCAGAACGCCTCGGAGCCGCTCGCCGACACTGATGAGCAGCATGTCGCCGAGCGCATGTCCAAGGCTGTCGTTCACGACTTTGAAGCGATCGAGGTCGAGAAAGAGGACGGCGAACTGATGCCCGCCGCGGCGGCGTGCGCGCTCCATGACGGTTTCGAGGCGGTCCATGAACAGCGCGCGATTCGGCAAGCCGGTCAGCGCGTCGTGAAACGCGTCGTGCATGAGCCGCTCGATGGCGAATTTCCGCTCGGTGATGTCGGACTGCGATCCGGCGACGCGCGTGGCGTTGCCGGCAGCGTCGCGCACGGCTACGCCGCGGGCCAGCATCCAGCGGTAGTCGCCGTTCTTCGCGCGCATGCGGTGCTCGTGTTCGATGCTCGGGGTCGCGCCGTGGCGATGTGCGTCGATGTCGGCGCGAAGCATGGCCACATCATCGGGATGCACTCGTGAAAACCACTCCTCGGATGAATCGCCGATCTCGTCCTTCGAAAATCCGAGCATCTCTTTCCAACGATCGGAGTAGTAAACGGTGCTCGCGCCGAGGTCCCAGACCCACAAGCCGTCGTTCGCGCCGCGCGCGGAAAGTGCGTAACGCTCTTCACTTTCGCGCAACGCCTCGAGCGTGCGGCTCTGTTCGAGCGAGTAGCGGATCGAGCGCTCCAGGATCTGCGAATCGATCTGCCCTTTGACCAGATAGTCGGCTGCTCCGGCCTTCATCGCGGCGATGTCGACTTCGCCGTCGCCCTGGCCGGTGAGCAGGATGATCGGACGCAAGCATCCGGCCACGCGCGCCTCGCGCAGGACTTCCAGTCCGTCGTGTTCGCCGAGGCGGTAGTCGACGAGATAGACATCATGTTGACCATCGCCGATCGCGCTCAACGCCTCGTCGAACGACGAGATCCAATCGAGCGAGAAACGAGTGCGGCGGCTGTCGGCGAGAAGATCGCGCGTCAGGACGTAATCGTCTTCGTCGTCTTCGATCAGCAACACCCGGATTTCCCGAGAGTCGATCAACGGTGCGGTGCTCCTGACGGCAGCTCTACGATTTCGATCCAGTAGCGGCCGATCTCTTTCATCACTTCGACGAGCGCATTGAAGTGCACCGGCTTGGTGATGAAGGAGTTCGCACCGAGGTCGTACGTGCGGTAGATGTCCTCCTCAGCTTTCGAGGTCGTGAGGACGATGACCGGGATGCGGCGGAGGTTCGGATCCGCTTTGATTTCGCGCAACGCCTCGCGCCCGTCCTTCTTCGGCATGTTGAGATCGAGCAGGATCAGTCCCGGCGACGGCGCGGAATCGGGATCCGCGTAGCGGCCGCGCTGGTAGAGATAGTCGAGCAACTCTTCGCCATCCTCCACGAAGCGCAGATCGTTGACGACGCGGCTCTCTTCGAGCGCGTCCGAGGTGAGCATGCGGTCTTCTTCGTCGTCGTCGGCGAGAAGGATGACGATCGGTTTTGCGTGAGCGGCCATAGGTTCCTTTGGTTTCCTCAGGATTGCACGGAAGGCTCGAAGAGTCGGAATGTTAAATGTTGAATGTCCAATGTTGACTCTCAGTCCCCTCCGATCGGTGGTCCCGGCGGAACTTCCGGCAGTTTCGGTTGCGTGCGCGGCTGGTCGGGGCGATCGAGGAAGCGGGTGATGTCGTCGCGTAGTGCGTGGCGATGCGCGAGCTCGGCGTCGTCGCGGATGCCGGCATCATTGAGCCGGACGATGAAGCGGCGCAATCCTTCGCTTGCTTCCGCGCGCACCTGCGGATCGGCGTCGCGATTCGCGGCCAGATCCATCAGACGCGTGGCGGTCAGCCGCGCGGATCCGCGAGTGATCGCGCCGCGGTAGCCGGATTCGCGTTTCGTGACGACGTCGAGAACGTCGTTGATGACTTCGTTGAATGACGGATTGGCCGCATCTTCGGCGTGGAACTGCACCAGCCGCGCGGCGCGGCGCGCGTCGAAGAGCGCCGCGAGCGTGATGTCCGCGGACGCCATCGCCGGGGCGACCGGATCGAACGCCGGCGTGGTGCGATGCTCGAACAGCTCCGTGTTGCTGGTGACGTCGACGTTTCCGCGCGGAGGAATGAGCGCGACGATGCGCGGCGGAATCTCCAGAAAGGCCGGATCGAGTGTCGACAACACTGCGTTGAGCGCGTCGCGCTGCGACGCCGCCGGAACGATGCGCCGTGTCGGCATCGGAACGAGTCCCCCTTCTTCTTTCACGCTGTACGTGTAATCGAGTCCGCCGATCGACTTGGCCGCCGCCTCCAGTTGATAACGATGATGCAGGTAGAGCGGCACGAGCATCTCTTCGAGTTGCGCCAGCGGCGTTCCGATCGGAATGTTGCGCAGTCCGAACTGCGAGAGCGCGATGCGGCGCACCTCGATCTCGTGGCGCAGCATCTCGATGTTGTTGCCTGGCGCATCCCACACCGACGCCGACGGATGCGCGGCGCTGACCGGACGTGATTCCGGATCGGTGATGAAGAGCGGCGCCTGGCGCACGATGCGGTCCAGTTCGCGCTCTTCATCCGATGGAGAAAACTGCGCATATGCATACTGAATCACCCACTTGTCGTACGAGCCGATGCCAGTCGCGTACGCGTCGGAGAGATCGAGCTTGCCGTTCGTGATCTTCACGTACGGCGACGGATAGTCCATCACCGACGCGCGGCCGTAACTCGACGCGGCCATGTTGTGATCGAGTCCGAGGGTGTGTCCCGTTTCGTGAGCGGCGAGCTGGCGAATGCGCGCAAGAGCCATCATCGATGGCGACGTCGTTGGATCGAGAGCCGACAGCGCCTGATCGTGCAACTCGTCGAACTGCGGGATCAGACCTTCCGCGATCATCACGTCCTGACGAATGCGCAGCGATCCGAGCGTGACGTTGCCTTTGATGATCTCGCCCGTGCGCGGATCGATGACCGCGGCGCCGTACGACCAGCCGCGTTGGGCGCGATGGACCCAGTTGATCATGTTGTAGCGAACGTCCATCGGATCGGCGTCGGGTGGGAGCACCTTCACCTGGAAGGCGTTGCGGAAGCCGGCCGCTTCGAAGGCCTGACTCCACCACGACGCGCCCTCGATCAGCGCGCTGCGGATCGGTTCCGGCGCGCCGGCGTCGACGTAGTAGACGATCGGTTCGACAGGGTCGGAGATCGCGGCGGTCGGATCCTTCTTGATGAGCCGATGCCGCGCGATCCACTGCTTCTGAATCGGACCGGTGAACGCGCTGGCGTAGTCGAAAAAGTCGACGCTGAAAACGCCGGCGCGCGGATCGGCGCGCCGCGGCGTGTAGCCGGGCGGCGGCAGTTGCACGAACGAGTGATGGGCGCGCACGGTGACGCTGTCCGGAATCGGCGTGACGCCGCTGACGAACGGCCCCGGCCGGTCGCTGGTCTGAAACGTCAGCACGGCTTCGATTTCACTGTTCTTCGGGAACGCTTTCGTCCGCGGCAGGTAGATCGCGCTGCGATTGCGATCGAGCGCGTAACTCCCCTGCTGCGTTTGCCGCAGCGTGCGCGCGATGCCCTGCTGATCGCTGAGAAAGAAATCCGTGGCATCGACGAGCACCGACGTCGCGTCACTCGCCTCAACTTTGAATGACCACATCACCGATCGCGCGAACGAATCGGCGACTGCGCGCCGCTCAGCCGCATCGTCGCTGATCGCACGGAACCGATAGTTCGTCGCCGTCATCAGCACCTTCGGTCCGACGCGGTCGAACGTCACGATCTGCGTCTGCCCGAGAAGTCCGCGATCGAGTCCGATGGGGTTGGAGCCGACACCAGCCGGCAGCGACGACTGATACAGCAGCTCTTCGCCGAACCGCGAGATCTGCATGAGCAGCTTGCCGTTCTCCGCGTCCCAGAAAAGAGGGATGTAGCCGTCGAGTTTTTGCAGCTTGGAGGTCTTCGTCTCCATCGCCGACTTTTCGACGATCACAGGCTTTGGTGGCGGCGGGGCTGTGGTCGTGCAGGCGGCGAGGAGAAGTGCGACGGCTGCGAGATTTCTCATGAGAACCGATTATCACGCGGAGGCGCGGAGGACGCGGAGAAAACCAAGCCCTCAGCGTCCTCCGCGCCTCCGCGTGAACTAGGTTCCCTGTATCGTCTCGAGCCCCTTGAGATACGGCCGCAGAACGGAAGGCACCCGCACCGACCCATCTTCATTCTGGTAATTCTCGAGGATCGCCACGAGCGTCCGGCCGAGAGGCAGTCCCGATCCATTCAGCGTGTGCACGAAGCCGGTTTTTTTCTCCGCCGTGCGATAGCGGATGTTCGCGCGGCGCGCCTGAAAGTCGGTGAAGTTCGAGCAGGAGCTGATCTCGCGATACGTCTCCTGTCCCGGCAGCCAGACTTCGATGTCGTAGGTTTTCGCGGACGCAAATCCCATGTCGCCCGTGGAGAGCGTCATCACTCGATAGTGCAGCCCCAGCGCCTGCAACAGCGCCTCGGCATCCGCGGTGAGTTTCTCGTGCTCGGCCCATGACGTCTCCGGCGTCGTGAACTTCACGATCTCGACTTTTTCGAACTGATGCTGGCGGATCAGACCGCGCGTGTCTTTGCCGTACGAGCCGGCCTCGCTGCGGAAGCATGGCGAATACGCTGTGTACAACAGCGGCAACTTCGCGGCATCGAGCGTCTCGTTGCGGTGCAGGTTTGTGACGGGCACTTCCGCCGTCGGGACGAGGTAGTAGTCGCGGTCCGTCAGCTTGAAGAGATCCTCCTCGAACTTCGGCAGTTGGCCGGTGCCTTCGAGCGAGTCGGCGTTGACGATGAACGGCGGAACGATCTCGGTGTAGCCCTGCTGCTCGTGAACGTCGAGCATGAAGTTCATCAGGGCGCGATTCAGCTTCGCGCCCGCGCCGGAGAGGATGGAGAAACGGGCGCCAGTGATCTTAATGGCGCGCTCAAAGTCGAGGATGCCGAGGGCTTCGCCGATGTCCCAGTGCGATTTAGGCGTGAAGTTGAAGGACGGCTTCTCGCCCCAGATGCGTTCGACGCGGTTGTGCGTTTCGTCGGGACCGATGGGGACCGATTCGTGTGGGACGTTGGGAAATAACAACTCGACGTTGCGAAGCCCGAGATCGGTCACTTCGTGAATGGCATCGAGTTCCTTGATCTTGTCGCCGAGGCCTTTCGTCGCCTCGATCTGGGCAGTGGCGTCCTGCTTGTTTTTCTTGAGATTGGCGATCTCCATCGACGCGGCGTTGCGCTTCGCTTTGAGTGCTTCGACCTCGGCGATGACACGGCGGCGATCCGCTTCGAGCGCGAGGAAGCGATCGAGATCGACAGTCGCGCCGCGATTTTTCAGTGCGGTGCGATAGGCATCCGCGTGTTCGCGGAGATATTCACGGGAAAGCATGGCGCGCGATTCTACGGCATCAACGCCGCGCGGCGCGCGTGCGCGCTGTCGGGTTGGCCATCGACGGAATCGCGTCCGCGAGATCGCCGGTGACGACGAGCGCGTAGCTTTGGCGCGATCCGCTGCCGAGGTGCGCGGCAGTGACGGAGATCGTGTAGGGACCGGGGAACGGTGCGTCGATCGAGACCACCTCGACGTTGTTGAGGCGATCGGGCTGGCCGGGATGGAGTGAATCGTTGCCGAGGCGGGTCGTGCCGAAGTCGTCGGTCACACGGAGATCGAGATCGTTGACGATCTCCGGAGTTGGATCGGAAACGCCGCGGGGAATGCCGGCGGGATCGGTCCAGACCAGCGCCACTTTCAGCCGCGTGCCGCCCCTGACACTTAGCCGCAGCGTTGCCGTGTCGTTCTGCGCGAGGCCTTGCGCGAGCGGGACGTCGGCGATGCGCGTGCGCGCGTGATCGCCGGGAAAGTAGAGCGCATCGTCGAGGACGGGAAATCCGAATCCCTGCTCGAAGTTCGGCGCTGGTTGCGCGGGCGACAGACCTTGGCCGTAAATCCAATCGTTCGGGACGGAGCGCGCGGCGGCGATCAGCGTCGCCTTGAGCAGCGCGGCGCTCGGCACGAACGCGTTCGACGGCGTGGCCACGCCCGTCGGATAAAAACCGTCGGTGTAGTACTGCCGCACGAGCGCCGCCGCGCCGGCCACGGTCGGCGCCGACCACGACGTCCCCGTCTGGCGCGTCTGCTGACACGCGTGCGTCGACACATCGCCGTCGCTGTTGGCGGTGAGCACGTACGACGCCGCCACGAGATCCGGTTTGACCCGGCCGTCGCGCGTTGGACCGATGTACGAAAACGGCGCCACGACGTCGTCGAGCGGATGCAGATTGATGTAGCGCGTGCCGCCCACCTGGATGCCGTTTTTGGCGCAGCCGGGCGCGGGCACGGAGCTGGCCGGCGGAGGCGTGTTCGCTGCCGCGTTGCCGGTGTCGAAGACGAGCAGCATGTCCGGATGGGCGTAGACGAAGGCATCGACGTCGCGCGCGGCGGCGGAGTAGTTGCCGGTCGGCGCGGGAAGAAACGACGGCGTCGATTGCCGGTCGCCCCACGAATTCGAATGGATGCGCGCCCCCTGTTTGTAGGCCTGCTCGAGAATCGGAGTCATGTTGACGGGACAACCGAAACCGGGACGCTGGCTGCAGTTGTCGCCGCCGATGTAGCCGCCGTCCTGCACGATGAGTTGCGCGCGCGGCGCGATCCCTTCGGCGGGATCTTCAATTACGAATACGAACGGGATTCCCGTATCGCCCGCCGCGACCGCTGCGGCGATCGTTCCGTGCAGCGCGTTGTCGTAGTCGTGGACGTTGCCCGGGTTATCGCATCCCTTCGCGCCCGGAAACTGGTCGCACGAGTAGAGAAAATCGTACGCGATCACTTTGCGGCGGCTGGTGTCGACGTTCGAGGAGTTGAGGCCGTTCTGCGGCGAACCGGTGTTGATCGGCGGCGGCGAGCCATCCGGCTCGGCGAAGTAGCAGCCGTCCCAATCGAGGCCGGTGTCGAGGATGGCGATGACCTGCCGCTGTCCGTAAATGCCGTGATCGAAGAGCGGCGTGTTGCTTTCGAAAAATCCCGACTGGATGGCACGACTGGAAATGTCGTCGGCGTTGGCGGCGACGGCGGTGGCGAGGATCATCGCGGCAAATAACTTGCGCATCGGGAGAAGGAACCAGTGGCCTCACATTGAGCATTCCGTTACCTCTGGCATGATTCGTTCGTACTCTGACGCATGACCCGACTCGTGCCCGACCCGGAACTGGAACAGCTCGTTCGCGAGCTCAATGAACGCGACGCGGCTGTTGAGGGCGTGCGTTCGGCGTGGCCGGCGGCGCAAGTGCCGAGCGGGAATCCGCTGGAGGCGTTGCTCGTCGAGGAGGCGCGGCGCGGAGCCAGCGATCTGCTGCTCATCGCCGGATCGCCGCCGGTGTTCCGCGTCGGTGGACGCCTCGTGCGCGGCGAGGCCGATCCCCTTTCCGGCGATGACGTCGCCGCGCTCCTCGACACGTTCATGACGCCGCGCGTACGCGAGCGGATGTTCGAAGACGGCGCCGTCGATTTTTCATTGCGGCTTGCCGCGCCGGCGGAGAGCGACGAGCGCCGTGCCTGGCGCTTTCGCGTCAACATCCACCGGCAGCGTGGCACTCTGGCCGCGGCCATCCGCGCGTTGCCGACGGCGGTTCCGACGATTCCCGAGCTCGGCCTGCCGCCGGTTTTCGCGGAGCTGGTGAAGCCGGCGCGCGGACTGGTGCTCGTCTGCGGACCGACCGGTGCCGGCAAGACCACGACGCTCGCGGCGATGATCGGCACGATCAACCGCAACGAATCGCGGCACATCGTCACCATCGAAGATCCGATCGAGTTCGAGCATCGGAACGCGCAGTCGGTGATCGAGCAGGTGGAAGTCGGACGCGACGCGCCGTCGTTCGCATCGGCACTCCGTAATGCGCTGCGACAGGATCCCGACGTCATCCTAGTCGGCGAGATGCGCGACCTCGAAACGGTAGCGACGGCGCTGACCGCGGCGGAGACGGGACATCTGATTCTCTCCACGCTGCACACGAGCGATGTAGCGCAAGCGATCCACCGCATCGTCGACGTCTTCCCGCCGGCGCAGCAGACGCAGATCCGGCAACAGCTGTCGCTGAGCCTCAACGCGATCGTGGTCCAGCAGCTGATCCCATCTTCGACCGGCGACAACCGCGCCGTTGCCGTGGAGGTGCTGCTCGCCAATCACGCGATCCGCAACCACATCCGCCGCGACAAGATGGAGAACCTGATCACCGAAATCACCCTCGGCAAACGCCAGGGGATGATCTCGATCGAGGATTCGCTGGCGCGCCTGGTGCGGCAGGGCGTGATCACGCCCGAAGATGCGAAGATGCGCTCCGCGAGACCGGATGAGCTGGAGAGCCAATTACGGACTTAGCTCCATTCTGACGCGCAGCGTCAGGATCTCCGGTCATACCGCGCGATTCTTGCTTCGGGCGAAATCCGTTCGGTGCCACCGGAGATCCTGACGCTGCGCGTCAGGATAGAGTTCCGGCGTAGATGCGCAGACACGAAGGAATCGAGACCGCGATCGTCGCCGTCATCGCCGCTGCCACGAACTTCCTCTACTTCGCGTTCGCCAACAACGATTACTTTTTCCCCGACTCCTTCACCTACCTCGAGCCTGCGCGCAATCTGATCCGCGGCCTCGGCTTCCTCGACGCGAGCGGATTGACCGACACGCTGCGTACGCCCGGCTATCCGCTGCTGCTGGCGGCATTCGGATTGCGGATCGTGACGGTGATCGTGTTCCAGCATCTGCTGAACGTGGCGCTGGCGGTTGCCATCTATCTATTTGTCATGCGCCGCCTCGGCGAACGCAGCATCGCGATCGGTGCGGCGATCCTCTTCGCCATCGACACGCCGACGCTGCACTACGCGAACAAGATCCTGACGGAGACGCTCTTCACGGCGCTGCTGTTCGTCGTCTTCGCGCTCGTCGTCTACGCGCGCAAGCTGCCGCTGGCGGGCGTGCTGACCGGCGTCCTGGTGCTGATCCGGCCGGTCGCGATCGCATATTTCGTGGTGGTCACACTCTGCCTCTTGCTGCGGCGAGTCCGACTTCGCACGATCGCGATCTACGTCGCGCTGGCGCTGCTGCTGCCAGTTGGCTGGGGACTTCGCAACCTGCATCACACCGGCGTCTTCACGATCTCCTCGATCGGCGGCATCAACCTCCTCACCTATCGCGCGGCGGGAGCGCTGGCGATCGAGGATGACGGCGACTTTGACTCCGATCTCGCCGACGAGATGCAGGGGTTGCAGGACAGCGCGGATGACGAAATCCAAACGCGCCTGCACATTCCGGATGCCGAGGAGTTGCCGGAGGCGGTGAGGGGCAAGTACTACTCGGAGATCGGATGGCGCGTTCTGCGGCAGCATCCGCGCGGCGCGGCGATGCTCACGCTGCGCGGACTGCTGGTGAACATTTTCGACAGCCGGTGGGAAGGGCTGGAAATCATCAGCCGCTTCCCTACCGAGATCGTCCGCAGGTCGCTCGATGCGTACACCGCCGCGCTGTTCGTCTTCGCCGTCATCGGCGCGGCCGCGCTCTGGAAGCGCGACCGCGATCTGGCGGCGATGATCATCGCGACGGTCGTCTACTTTCTCCTCATCTCCGCCGGCGGCGAAGCGGAGTCGCGTTTCCGCGTTCCGGTGATTCCGCAGTACGCGATCATCGCAGCGATCGGTTTGGAAGGACTGCGCCGGCGTAGCCGGCCGCAAGAACCGTAGCGCAACGGAGCGCTGGCGTTACGCCGGCTGGCCCGGCTGCGTCTCGCTGCCGGCCCGCCCGACCCTCAACTTTCGCTGGTAACCAAGGCGGCGCAAGCATCTCATCGGCAGCGAGGACGCAGCCGAGCCAGCCGGCGAGACGCCAGCGCTCCGGACGTGAACGTTCGCGTTACGCGGCTACGTCGCGGCGTTGATAGCGCTCCAGCGCTACGCGCAGGAGCTCGATCGACGTCCGCAGATCCTCTTCCTTCAGCACGTAGGCGATTCGGATCTCGCTCTTGCCGAGGTCGGAGGCGTAGAAGCCGCTGGCGGGGGCGATCATGACGGTGGCACCGTCGTGCTCGAACTCGGTCAACAGCCAGACCGCGAAATCCTCGGCGTCGCGCACCGGCAGTTTCGGGACGCAGTAGAACGCACCCTCCGGTTTCGCCAGCTCGACGCCCGGAATTGTGCGCAACCCTTCGTAGAGGACGTCGCGGCGGCGTTGATACTCATCGACGATCGCGCGCGTGTACTCCTCGCCGAGGCCGGCGGCGCCGACGGCGATGAACTGCGCAAGGCCGGGAGGCGAAAGGCGGCCCTGCGCCATGCGCAGACAGGCGTCGTAGACCTCGCCGTTGCGCGTGACCAGCGCGCCGAGGCGGATGCCGCAGGCGCTGTAGCGCTTCGACAGGCTGTCGACGACGACCACGAAATCGCCTGCGTCCTTCAGCTCCAATGCGCTGACCGCTTTGCGTCCGTCGTAGACGAACTCGCGATACACCTCGTCGGAAATGAGAAAGAGTCCGTGATCGCGGCAGAAACCGGCCAGCATTTCCAGCTCGTCGCGGGTGTAGACGGTGCCGGTGGGATTGTTCGGATTGCAGACGATGACGATGCGCGTGCGCGGCGTCAGCGCCTTTTCGAAAACCTCGCGCGGCGGAAGGTGAAATCCGTCGCGGCCGCGGCTGGTGACCGGGACGATGTTCAGTCCGGCCATCGTGGCGAAGGCGCGATAGTTCGCATAAAACGGCTCGAGGACGAGCACGTCGTCGCCTTCGTTCGCGCAGGCGATGAACGAGAAGAGAATCGCCTCGCTGCCGCCGGTCGTCGCGAGAATCTGACGCGTTTCGATCGGAACGCCGACGCGATTCACGTAGTACTGCCGCAGCGATTCGAGAAATGCCGGCGTGCCGGTGGACGGCGAGTATTCGAGAACCTTGTCTTCGATCAGCTTGAGGCGATCGAGCATGCACGCAGGCGTCTCGATGTCGGGCTGGCCGATGTTGAGGTGGTAGACCTTCGTGCCGCGCGATTTCGCAAGCTCGGCCAGCGGCGCCAGCTTGCGGATCGGCGAGGCCGGCATGGCCTGCGCGCGCCGCGACACCGCGAACGCGCGCACGGTCTCTTCGTCCAACGCCGTCATTTCTTCCGGCCGGATTCTCCGACCGGCGCCTCACCCGGGATGAAGTTCGGATGCCCTTCCTTCCCCTGCGTCTCGCGCGGCTGACTCATCGCGCCCTTGTCCTCGAGTTGCGAGTCGCCCTTGTCGGCGCCCTCGGTGTGCTCGCGGCCGCCGTCTTTGTAGAAGTTCGGATTCACGTTGATTTGTTTGCTCATGGTTGCTTTCGACTGCGAAGGATATGCCGTAACGAGTGGAATCCGCTCACCGCCCCGTCCGTTTCGCCAGCGCATGAAACGACTTGCCGTCGCCGCGCTTGTGCTGTGCCTCGCATCCGCCGCCTTCGCTGACGAACCCGAAAAGACGAACGAGAAACCCGCACCGCCCCTCGGCACGCGCGCAGACAAGCTGATCAAAGACGCACTGCCGATTTGTTCCGATCCCGCGACGGAATCGCGCGTGGCTCTGCAGCATGCGCTGCCGCCGGACATGATCGGCGCCGTCGTCCGAATCGCCAGCAAGCGTTCGACGTGCGAGGGGCAGTGGGTGGCCATCACATCGACCGAGGGCGGCTTTTTCTTCGGCACACCATGGTTCCTGGACGGGATGGAGGGAACGCTCGAAGAGAAGCTGAAAAACTTCACGATGCAGTACATGAAGGAGATGTACAACCCGGTCATCGACAAGACCAAAACGCGCGAGGGTTTGTATCGCGCGACGCTCTATCAGACCGTTGAAGGCGGGAAGCTGCCGCTGGAAGGTGAGATCGATCCGGCCGGCACGGTCTTTTTCATCGGCCACTTCGTTCCCATCGCTACCGACTACCGCGCCTCACGGCTCAAGGCCTTCGACCACTTTCTCAGTCTGTCTCCCGCCACCGGCGCCGGAGCTCCGGTGGTGACGGTGATCGAGTTCTCCGATTTCGAATGCCCGTCGTGCATGCACGCCGCGGGATACATGAAGCCGATCCTGGAAGCGCACGGCGACAAAGTTCGCTACATCCGCTACGACACGCCGCTGGTGACGATCCATCCGTGGGCGCTAGCCGCGGCGATCGCCGGCCGCGCCGTGTGGCACCAGAAGCCCGATCTGTTCTGGAAGTACAAGGAGCAGATTTACGCGAATCAGGACAAGCTCTCCGCCTTCACCATCGACGAGTTCGCCCGCGGCTTCGCCTCGGATCACGAGCTCGACATGAAGAAATACGACGCCGAGGTGCAGTCGCCCGAGCTTCGCACGGAGCTCGTCAACGGTACCGGCAACGCATTCACGAACGACGTCCGCGCGACGCCGACCTACATCGTGAACGGAACGTTCGTCGATCCGGGCACGGATGGGAAGGCGCTCGCGGATTACGTGAACGCGGCGCTGAAGAAGTAGCGACGTAGCGCCGCCGGCTCGGCGGCTGGACCGCCAGCGGCTCGCTGGCGTCTACGCTCGCCGCCGAGCCGGCGGCGGTCCAGCCAGCGGGCCGCTGGCGCTACGATCCCTCACACGCTGCGCCACACGAAATCGAGAAAGTGCTTGAGGATCCGTCCCGTCAATCCCCAGATCTCGTGCTGTTCGTGGCGGTAAAAGTAGGCGGGATAGTTCTTGCTCCGAAAGGCAACGTAGCGCACCTCGGGTTGGTTCGGCGATAGCAGCGCCTCGAGCGGAACTTCGAAGACTTCCTCCACTTCGCTGGCCTGCAATACGTAGTCGACGCGCTCATCGATGATGCCGACGAACGGAGCGACGAGGAAACCGCTGTGGGTGACGAGATCGTCGAGGCGTCCGATCAGTTCGATGTGTTCGGCACCAATCCCGACTTCTTCGTGCGCCTCGCGCACCGCGGCCGCTTCGAGCGGCTCATCCGATTCGACGCCGCCGCCCGGGAAGGCGATCTGTCCGCTGTGCGCGGCGAGATTCGCGGAGCGCCGCGAAAAGAGCAGGCTCCAACCGCCATCGTTCGGAACGAGCGGGATGAGAACAGCCGCGCGCTTCAGTGCCGGCGCATCGATTTCGATCGCTGGACGCGCGCCGAGGATCGCGCGCAGGCGGATCAGCGCCGCGTCGTCAAACCGCGGGAGTCGGGAGTCGGGAGCCGGGGGTCGGAGCGTCACAAACGATCGCTCTCCGATACCCGACTCCCGACTCCCGGCTCCCGCTGAAATTCCGCGAACGGCTCCGGCGCGATCATCGAAATCCCTTCGATGGCGTGATAGAGCCGCAGCGTTCCTCGCGCGCGCGGCAGCGCGACCTCGGCGGCATCGCCGGGACGAAGATCACGCGGCAGTTCGACCCAGCGATCGTCGATGACCGCATCGCCGTCGAAGGTCAGCATCATCAGTCTGTATCCCGGTTCGCCGTAGCTCCGCGTGCGCAGCGTGAAATCGCCGGTGTTCCGAAGGCTGACTGCATCGCCGTGCAACGCCGCATCGAGTTTCGGGAAGAGCGGGATCGTGCGGGTGATCGCGGAATGCGACTCGCGCGATGCATCTTCCAACGCGGCGAGATAGCCGCGCACCGTCAACTCCATCGAGGCGTTTTCGCGCAGCCATTCCGCTTGCGCTGCGGACGGATCGGCGAGATCGCGCACGAAGAAATCGGCGAGCGTTTCGACTTCGCGATCGCCGAATGGAATCTTCACCACGCAGTCATCCGGAAACTCGGCGAACTGCGCGTAGTCGCTGACCGCGACCGGCTTTCCCGCTTCGAACGCGCGGATCAGCGTCCCCGAAGTCTCTCCCGCACTTGGATAACGAAGATTCACGAGCCGGTCGACTGCCGCAAAGTACGCGGCAAACTCTTCGTCCGGGACGTAGCCGGTGAAGGTAATGCCGTCGCCGCGCAATGCATCGACGTCGACATTCGGAGCAGGCTCGCCGACGATCAGGAGTCGCAGCTTGTCGTGACGAACTCTCGCGTTCGCAAACGCGGCCAGAACAACCTCGGCGCGTTTCGCCGAGGTGAGAAACCCGAAGAGACCGATGACGCGGTCGTGCGGTGCGAACCCGTGCTGCGCACGAACCGCATCCCGCCGCCCGCGCGCCGACGGCTGCGGCTCGAACGGATGCGGCACCACATGAATCGGCGCCGTCACGCCGAACGACTGCAACCGCTCCGCGGCATACCGGTTGTGCACGATCACCGCACGCGAGCGATTCGCGACGGCCACCGACGCAGGCATCAGGAAGTTGCCCATCTCGCTGTGCAGCCCCGCCGCCCGTCCCCGCGCCCACGCCGCCCCCGCCTCGCCGTGATTCGCCTCCAGCGCCGCGACATATCCATCGACATCGCCGCGCGCCAGCGTCATCTCCACGATGAGGTGATGCAGCACGAGATCGTGCAACACGATGACGCCGGGAGTGCGCATGGCCTCTTCGTAGATCCAGGCGTGATGAGGGTTGTTGCCGAGGAAGTAAATTCGGGAGTCGGGGGTCGGGGGTCGGGGGTCGGAGCTGGGTTCTGAGGTCGTTGTGACATCGAGGTGCTTGCGAAGCGCGGGCAGAAGCATCGACGCGTAATGTGCTACGCCTGTTCGGGTCGGAGGCAGCGGCGAAAACAGCGCGACTGCCGTTCCGACTCCCGACTCCCGACTCCCGACTCCCGCACTCATCAATCCGCCGTCTTCCTCGCGCCCGCGGCCAGATACGCCTCGACGAATCCGTCCAGGTCCCCATCCATCACGCGCTGCACGTCGCCGACCTCGTAGCCGGTGCGGAGGTCCTTGATCATCTGGTACGGCTGCATCACGTACGAGCGGATCTGCGAGCCGAAGGCGATGTCCTTCTTCTCGCCTTCGAGCTTCTCCTGATCCTCCTGCCGCTTGTCGACTTCGAGCTGATAGAGCTTCGAGCGCAACAACTTCATGGCCACGTCGCGATTCTTGTGCTGGCTGCGCTCGTTCTGACACGTGACGACGATGCCGGTCGGCAGATGCGTGATGCGCACCGCGGAATCGGTGACGTTGACGTGCTGCCCGCCCGCGCCGCTGGAGCGATACGTATCGACGCGCAGATCCTTGTCGTTGATCTCGATCTCGATCTCTTCATCGATGTCGGGATAGACGTAGACCGACGCGAACGACGTATGCCGCCGCTTGGCCGCATCGAATGGCGAGATCCGCACCAGGCGATGCACGCCGTGCTCGGACTTCATGTAGCCGTACGCGTAGTCGCCGCGCACCATCACCGTCGCGCTCTTGAGTCCCGCTTCCTCGCCGGACTGATAGTCGACGATCTCGGCCGACCACCCTTTGCGCTCGGCGTAACGGAGGTACATGCGCAGCAGCATCTCCGCCCAATCCTGCGACTCGGTGCCGCCGGCGCCGGGATGGATGGCCAGGATGACGTCGCGCTCGTCGTGCTCGCCGGAGAGCTTCATGGTCATCTCGATGGCGGTGATCTCCGTATCGAGTTGCGACATGACCTCGTCGATCTCGGCATCGACAGGTTCGCCTTCGCGCTGCAGTTCCAGCAGCACGTCGAGTTCACTGTCTTTGTTGAGGATTGCTTCGCCCGAGGCGATGCGCTTTTCTACGCGGGCGCGCTTGCGACCGACTTCCTGCGCGGTCTCGGGCTTGTCCCAGAAACCGGGCGCAGACATTTCGCGCTCGATCTCATCGAGCGTCTTGCGTGCGGAGTCGAGGTCAAAGATAGCTCCGGACCGATTGCAGACGGTCTTTGAGGTCGGAGACTTTGGAGAGGGTGTCGTCTTTCATGGCGCGTAGGGTAACCCGTTTATCCGCGATTACGCAGATGGACGCCGATGAAAACCACAACCGAATAGCACCATCGCAATCGCCAGCCACGCGAACCAGTCGCCGTAGCGGACGTACGGCGTCGTCGATGTCCGCGGCTGGAACGCGGCGTAGATGATGCCCTGCTTTCCCATCTCCAGCTGCTGAACGATCTGTCCGGCGGGATCGACGAGCGCGGAGATGCCGGTGGTGCCGGCGCGCAATAGATAACGATCGGTTTCGACGGCGCGCAAGCGGGCCTGATTCAGATGCTGCCGCGGCGCCGAGGTGCCGTCGTACCAGGCGTCATTCGTAATCGTTACGAGAACATCCGCCCCATGCACGACCTGCGCGCGCGGAATCTGCGGGAAGACCACCTCGTAGCAGATGGCCGGGCCGTAGCGGAATCGCCCGTCGAGCGGCGTGTCCTTCGTCCCGAATTCGAACTGCCCGACGGCGTGAACGAGCGCGTGGGCGAAGAAAAGCATCTGCCGCAGCGGCACGTACTCGCCGAACGGCACGAGCCGGATCTTGTCGTAATGGCCGATCGTTTTCCCGCCGCTCACGAGAAACGCGGCGTTCCACATTTTGTTCGGCTGCGTCGGATCCTCGGCCACCGAGCCGAGGATGACGTCGATGTTGCGCGTTCGCGAGACCGACTCGATGGCTTGTTGGTAAAAGTCCGTCGATGCGTACGACAGCGGCACCGTCGACTCCGGCCAGATCACGACGTCCACGCCGTGCGACGCAGCCTCCTCGGTCATGGCCATCATGCGGCGGAAGATCAGCACGAGGTTGTCGTTGTCCCATCGCATTTCTTGCGAGATGTTCGGCTGCAGCAGCGCCGCGCGCGACATGGGCAATCCGTTGGGACGAACGAACACCTTCGCTGCGATGTAGCCGGTCGACCACCATACGAAGATGATGATCACGACGCCTGCGATTGCGAACAGACGGGCGTGGGGTGTGGGGAGTTGGGAGTGGGAGTTCGCGCCGGCAATTTGTTCGGCCTTTGCTCCCACTCCCCACCCCCAACCCCCTACCCCCAACCAGGCAATCAGCGTCGACGGCAACAGAATCAAAACGCCGAGCGCATACGGTCCTGCGACGCGATCGAACTGCACGAGTGGCGCGTAGTCGATGATCGAAGCAGCGATAAGACTCCACGGAAATCCGCTGAACAGATACGTCCGCGCGTACTCCACCGCCGCCCACGCCAGTGGGATGAGCAGCCATCTCCGAAAACTCGTCGACGGCGCGATGCGGTGGAAAAGCACGCCGAACAATCCGCCGTACACGCCGAGGTACGCGCACATGGCGATAAAGATCAGGACGCCGGTGACGTACGGCAGCCCGCCGTAATGCGACATCACCCGGATCACCCACGGCACCATGAACAGCCATGCAACCGTCTGCGAAAGCCAGCCGATTGCGAACGCGCCGCGCCACGTCCGCGCGTGCGACAGCGCCACGAACAGCGGCAGCAGCGCGATGAAGATCAGCCATCCCGCCGCGACGTTCGGAAACGCGCAGGCGAAGAGGACGCCGGAGAGGACGGCGAGGAAAATGTTGATGGCGAGTCGCAAGGCGGGCGAAGGATAAACGAGATGTCCTCGTAGCGCCGACGGCTCGTCGGCTGGACCGCCGGCGGCTCGCCGGCGCGTTGCCTATTGCTCGAATTGCCGCCGAGCCGGCGGCGGTCCAGCCAGCGGGCCGCTGGCGCTACGATCCCGCTGCATCGGTCAAAGATGAAGTCTCGATGGAAATCGTTACTTGTTTCGCCTCGAGGTAGCCAGCGATCCCGAAGCAAGGAGACATCGTCGCGCGATAACCATTTTCGGTTTGACTGAGGCGCAGTTCGAAGATCACGTTCTGCACGCCGAAATCCGTCAATTCGAGATCGACAATCCCCTCAAACCAAAAGGAAACGACCGCCTGATCGTCCGAGACGGACGAATGCGGCTCCTGCGGTTTACAGATCTGGATACGCAGGCACGACTCCCCTTCACGCTTGAGCGAGACTTCCAAAACTTCCGCGTCGTGAAAGGTAGGCCAGCTTCCGAACCAAGCAATCACTTGCTCCGAGCCAGGTATCGCGGCCGCAACGGCGTCGGACACGAATCGGCGCCTACTTCTTGAACAGCGCGTCGAACGCCTTGCGCGCGTCGTCCGGCGTCTGCGGCTGGCGGGCTTTGTCCGCGGTCAGATCGCGGACGAACTTCGGCTGGAAGAAGGCGCATTCGTTCTTGATGTGCTTGCCGGAGATGCGCGCGGGGATGCTCTCGCGGCACTCCCACAGCGTGGTCGTATCGAACGAGCGGCAATTGCCGCAGGTGTGCAGATCGGCCGCGCACTTCACGCACGTTTCCTCGGACGTCGGTTGATCGAGTCCGAGCCTCTGCGTCCCACACGCGTTGCATTTGAAAACCTCGGGGCCGAAGCCGCCGGCGGTGCGTCCGCGCGGTGCGCCTTCGATGCGCTGGTTCTGCGGTTCGTACGGCGTCTGCGGGCGCGGGCCGCGGTTCGTATTCGATGAATAGCCGCCGCTGTCCTGGTAGCCCTGATGCCTGTATTTCCTGTCGCTCAAATGGATCACCTCATGAAAACGTAGTACAGCGCCCCGGCGATGAGGAGGACGGCGATCACGAAGAGGATCAGCCGGATCGCTACCTTGGCCAGCTTCAGGATGACCCAGATCACGATGATCGCGATGAGGATCCCGAGGAGCTCATTCATAGGCAT
>JAXDIO010000370.1:0-2808 GCA_034663965.1 Thermoanaerobaculia bacterium
CGACGACGTTCTGGTCCAGCGTGTTTGCGCCGGAGAACCGCTCCGTCCCGATCTGTACGGCGCCGGCGCGTGGGGCGCTGCCGCCGATTTCGACGGTCGGGAACAGAACCGGCGTGGCGCGTGCGTCCTTGATGAGCTGGTGCGTGACGCGGGCTTCGTTGAAGTAGTTCGCTCCAAGGACGCTGTTGAGCTGCAGGACCGTCGAGTTCGTGTGGTCCTGAATGAAGTAGCGCGAGGTGTCGAAGTAAAACTGGGAGCTCTTACGGCTGTAGCTGGACGGCGCCGAAGGCTGCGAACCAAAAACGTAGTTATGGCGCAGCGTGAGGTTGTTGCTGGCGCCGAGGTTGAAGTCAGCGCGGCCGAACAGGAGGTCGCTGTTCACCTGCGAGGTGATGTCCCCCGTACCGCCCAGATCGAGGTTGTACTTCGACTTGGCGTAGTCGATCACGTTCTGAAGGCCAGGGAGATTGCCGACGCCGCTGCCGGTGTAAATCGATCCGCTGATGCCGAGCGGCGTCGCTTTGCGGTTTTTCTCGCCGCTGATGAAGAAGAAGATCTTGTCATGCATGATGGGACCGCCGAAGCGGCCGCCGTACTGCGTCTGGTTGAACGAAGCCACCGGCGTGTCATTCAGGCCGCGTCCCACGAAGTTGTTGTTGCGCTTCGTTCCGAAAACGGAGCCGGAGAAGTCGTTCGTTCCCGAGCGCGTGACCGCGTTTACGCCGCCGCCGGTGAAACCGCTCTGGCGGACGTCGTACGGCGAGACCACGAGCTGCAGTTGCTGGATCGCGTCCAGCGAGATGGGCTGCGCGCCGGTCTGGCCGCCCGGCGTGCCGGTGACGCCCAGTCCGAACAGATCGTTGTTGACGGCTCCGTCGATCTGAATGCTGTTGTACTTGTTGTTGCGGCCAGCCACGTTCAGCGACGTGCCGTTCACGTCCGACAGGTCCGTCGTGAAGTACGGGTTCGTACGCGCGAAGTCCTGCAACGTTCGATTGACGGTCGGCAGCGATTCGATCTGCCGCGTCGTCACTTCCGACGTGGAGCCGGTGTGGTTGGGGTTGATGACCGGATCGACGTTGGCGGTAACGGTGATGGCCTCGGTCACGCCGGCAAGGCCGAGCGACAGAGGCACGTTCGCGGTTGAACCGAGACCGACCTGGACGTTCTCGACCGTCACGGCCTTGAACCCTTCGAGGGTCGCGGTGACCCGATACGGTCCGCCAACGCGCACGTTGGGAATGGTGTAGTAACCATTGCTGCCGCTAACCGTCGAATAGCGTGTACCGGTCGGTATGTGGACAGCTTCCACGGTCACGCCAGGCAACGCCGCGGCGTCCTGTTTTGCAGTGATGGTGCCGCCGATATTTCCGGTCGTCACCTGTCCCTGCAGGATGGGTGCGAAGGCGCAGAGTGCCGCGATCAGCAGCAACGTCCGGCTCCGCGCAAATGCTGCGAAGTTGGTCATAGATCCTCCTGAAATGTTTTTTTACGCGTTAATCGACCGGTGAAGGTCTTGATTACTGGACGATTTGGTGAGGCGGAGCAGCTCTCCCGACGCTCCCGACACGGCTGGATACCTTACCACCGGCGACCCAACTTTGTATGCAAACGTTTTACGGTCCGCCGTGGCTCAGAAACTCTTCAGGAACGCGTCGTTCGACGGGAACTTCTGCAGCCGCTCCAGAAGCATCTTCATCGCGTTCAACGGATCGGTGCCTGCCAGCGCGCGCCGCAGCGTGTGCGTCTTCGGCAGCACCGTCGGCGGGAGGAGCTTTTCCTCTTTCCGCGTGCCGGTCTGGGCGATGTTGATGGCCGGGAAGATGCGCCGCTCGAACAGACCGCGGTCGAGCACGATCTCGGTGTTACCCGTTCCCTTGAACTCCTGGAAGATGACTTCGTCCATGCGCGAGCCGGTGTCGACGAGCGCCGTAGCGATGATCGTCAGCGATCCCCAATCCTCGGCGTTGCGCGCCGCGCCGAAGAAGCGCCGCGGCTTTTCCATCGTCCGCGCGTCGATGCCGCCGGAGAGGATCTTTCCAGAACCGCGTTGCTCGTTGTTGTACGCCCGCGACATGCGCGTGATCGAGTCGCAGAGGATGACCACATCCTGTTTCATCTCCACCAGACGCCGCGCCCGTTCGAGCACGACCTCGGCGATCTGAATGTGGTTCTCGGCGGTTTCGTCGGAGCTCGACGCGACCACTTCGCCCTTCGCTACGGAGCGACGGAAGTCGGTGACTTCCTCCGGACGCTCATCGACGAGCAGAACGAACAGGATCACTTCCGGATGATTGAGGTTCAGGCCGTGCGCGATGTCTTTCAACAGCGTGGTCTTGCCTGCTTTCGGCGGCGCGACGATGAGGCAGCGCTGCCCTTTGCCGAGCGGGGAGAGGAGATCGATGACGCGCGTGGTCAAACGCTCCGGCTCCGTCTCGAGCTTGAACATTTCGTTCGGATCGATCGAGATCAGTTCGGAGAAGGGGCGGCGCGACTCGCGATACTCCTCGAGCGCCATCCCTTCGACCTGCTCCAATCCGACGAACTCGATGTTGTTGCCGGCTCGACGTGCGCTGCCCGCGAGCATCAGGCCCGCTTGCAGATGCAGCCGCTCGATGACCGGCCGCGGCACGATTGCGTCGCCGACCGTCGGAACGTAATTGTTCGCCGGCTGCACGAGAAGGCCGGTGCCGTTCGGTTTGATCCAGAGCACGCCGGAAACCGGCGCGAGCTCGCCGGCGGGCAGATCGATCGGCGGTGCCTGCTGCATCTCGCCCGAGTAGCCCTGCGGCTTGCCGCCGCGCCGGC
>JAXDIO010000256.1:0-4356 GCA_034663965.1 Thermoanaerobaculia bacterium
GTACGAAGAGAGCATCCGCCACCCGGCCTCCATCCGCCGCAAAGCCAAGAAAAAGAAAAAGCATTGAAGGAAGGAAGAGCATGGAACCGCACGATCTTCTGCCGAAACGCGTCGCCAATTACATTCACGACATCGGAGTCCGCTCCCTCGACCATCTCGCCGAACACTTCGAAGCCCCGGCCCCTCCCGCAACGCCCGAGGGCGAAAACGCAACCGCGCCGCTACCGACGAGCGCCATTCAGACGCTGGTCCAGCACTGGAAAGACATGGCGCCCGAGGACAAGGAGCACTTCGTGGAGCGCGTGTCCGCCTCGGTGATGGAAATGATCGTCGTCTCCGCGACGCTCCCCCTCGGCCTGAAGGTCGGCAAGAAGACCGTGAAGGTGGCGAAGAAAGCCATCCGCAAGCAGGTCAAGAAGGTGCGCAAGGCGGCGAAGCCGCCGAAGCCGCCGAAGAAGGACGACGGGAAAAAGAAAAAGAAGTCGTAATGCAACCGTTTGATCTCAAAACGCGGCGTCTTTGCGGGAGCCGCGTCCTGCGGGTCGTCTCGCGCGCGGAGGCGCAACGTTACCGCCGCCGCAAAACACGCGGCGGCAGCATCCACTCCAACTGCGCTGCGCCGTCGGCGGATATGCGGAGGCCGTAGCAGCCGCCTTTCTTCAACTCGATCGCGCCGTCGGAGGAGCTCATCTTTGTCACGGCCAGCATCGTCGTCGACAGGTTCGGCTCGTGACCGACGCAGATGATTCTTCGGGCCTCGCTACCGTCGATGAGCGCGCGGAAATCATCGACGCCGGCATCGGGCGCGAGGGCGCTGTACGTTTTCACCGCGATCGACGAACCGTACCCTTTCTCCACCCACTCCGCCGTCTCCACGCAGCGAATCAGCGGACTCGAATAGATCACGTCTGCTTTCGGAAATCGCTTCGCCAGACCGCGGCCGATCTGTTTCATGCGGCGGTTGCCGGTCTTGGTCAGGATGCGCGCGTCATCGTCCGCACGTGCGCCGTGAGGTTCGGCGATTCCGTGGCGAAGCAGCACGACGAATTTCTCGTTGTCTTTCATCTGGCCTCGAAGCGCACTTCGACGTCGAAGAGTTGCGCGAAGTATTTAGCGCGTTTCATGGCGCTGGCAATCTCGACCGATGCATCCGACCGCGTGCGCACCGTGAAGAGCGCCTGGTCGCGCCGCACGCGCACCGCCACATCGCGCACCGATCCGCGATGTCCGCGGTCGAGCGCCTCCGCGATGCGCAGGATGGCCGCGAGCTTCTCCACATCCTGCTGCTGCGTCGGCGTCAGTTCCGCGAAGTTCTCATGCCCGGCCTCAGGCGTCGACTTGCGGTAGTAGCGCGCCGCGTTGGCGATGATCAGGATCTCTTCGTCCGTGAAGCCGCGCAGATCGGCGTGGCGGATGAGGTAGTAGCTGTGTTTGTGATGCGCGCGGTCGCTCACGTGCAGCCCCGCTTCGTGCAGGACCGCCGCCGATTCCAGCAACGCCGTCATATGGTGCTCCAGCGCATGAAGCGGCTTGGTCTGGTCGAAGATGCGTGAGGCCAGCTTCGCAACGTGCATCCCATGTTTGAGATCGCAGTCGGTGCGCTGCGCCAGCGAAAGCACCGACGCCTGTCGCAGCGAGCCGCCGCTCTCCTCCGGCTCTTCGAGCGCGGCCACGCGGCTTTCGAGCATTCCTTCGCGCATGGCAACGGGGCAGGCCAGCAGTTCGTCGATCTTGAGGACATCGAGGAGCGCGTCCAGCACGATCGCGCCCGCCAGAACGCTGGTGGCGCGCGGTCCATCGAGTCCGAATCGCTCCGCGCGTTCGAGGGCGGACATCGACGCCAGCACCGGAATCAGCGCGGAAACGGTCTCGCGGGAAAGGCGACGCAAGCCATGCGTGGTGGCGGTCGTCTCGCTCTCCGTCGCCATCGTCGCCAGCGTCTGGATCGTGCCCGACGTTCCGACGCAGAGATCGACGCCGAGCCGGAGAATGCGGCGGCGAAGTTTGCCGATGCGCTCTTCGACGTGCCGGCGGCACTGCTCGACCGCGCGCGGCGCAGGCCGCTCGATGAGGCCGTATCGCTGCGCCAGCCGCAGCGCGCCGAGCGGCTCGCTCCGCGTCAGGTACGTTTCGTCGGCGGTGCCGACGATCAGCTCGACGCTTCCGCCGCCGATGTCGATGCAGAGCGCGGTCTGCCCGTTTACTTCCACTGCCGATCGCACCGCGCGAAGGATGTAGTCCGCCTCTTCCTCGCCTGAGATGACGCGCACTTTCACGCCCGTCTCTTCCTTCACCCGCCGCAGAAAATCGCGGCGATTCGGCGCCTCGCGCACGGCGCTCGTGGCCACGGCGAAGATTTCGTCGACGTTCCATTTCGCCGCGATCTCCGCCATCTGCTTGATCGCGCCTACGCCGCGATCCATCGCCTCGGCGGTGAGTGGCTGCCCGTCCAGACTGGCCAGTCCGAGCTGCACCATTTCTTTCTCGCGATCGACGACGCGATAGCCATGCTCGCGCGTCTCCGCCACGATCATGTGAATCGAGTTCGTGCCGACGTCGATTGCGGCGATCCGCCGCGGTTTCGTGGCCATGTCGGTGAGGAGTATCTGCGCTCGGAGACTTCCGCGGTGGAAAGACTATGCAAAATGCAGGTGAAGCGGCCCGCGCCTGGAGGAGAATCGGCGGATGAAAACGAATGTGCATCGAATCGAACCGGGCAGCAAGGTCCGCATCGACGACTTCGATCCGGACGCGACGCCGTTGTGTGATGACAAATCCGAGGGGAAGGAACAGAGCGCGGCGATCGAGGAACGGCTCGGCGAGCTACAGGAGCTCCTCTACGCCGAGCACCGCCACAAAATCCTCGTCGTCCTGCAGGGAATGGATACCTCGGGCAAAGACGGAACGGTGCGGCACGTGATGAGCGGCGTCAGCCCGGCCGGCGTTCGCGTGGTGTCGTTCAAACGTCCGGCACCCTCGGAGCTCGATCACGATTTCCTGTGGCGCGTCCATGCGAAGACGCCCGGCAACGGCGAGATCGCCGTCTTCAATCGCAGCCACTACGAAGACGTGCTCGTCGTCCGCGTCCACGAGCTGGTCGATGAAAAGGTCTGGCGCAAACGCTACGACCAGATCAACGCCTTCGAAAAGACGCTGACCGCCGCCGGCACAATCATCCTCAAGTTCTTCCTCCATATCAGTAGAGACGAGCAGCGCAAGCGCCTGCAGGCACGCATCGACGATCCAACCAAACGCTGGAAGTTCGAGCACGGCGACATCGAGGAGCGCAAGCTCTGGGACGACTACATGAAGGCCTACGAAGACATGCTGGAGAAGACGTCCACCAAGCACGCGCCCTGGTACGTCATCCCGTCCGACGCCAAGTGGTACCGCAACCTGGTCATCGGCGCCGTCATCGTGGAGACGCTGGAGTCACTCGGGATGGAGTACCCGAAGGTGGATTTGTCGAGCGAAGTGGTGGAGTAGCCGACCGGCTGACGCATGGATGACGCGCGATGATCGATGCGGAACTGTTGGGCTGCCGAGATTCAGCGCCGGGCAGCGGCCGCTGTAACAGATCCGGACGATGAAGACGACTGGCGGGCCGCCTTCAGGGAAGTTCCGAAACGTGTGGTCGTCAGCTCGCCACACCGCTAAGTCAGATGCGTGATTGACCCCTCAAAAGCTGAGACTTCGATGCGGTCCGCGATCCGTTTCAATTGTTCAGCTATCGCGATCAAAGCCATGGTGTTTAGTGATTCTTGACTGCTTCGCGTCCACTCGCCTTCGTTTCCTGGCGCTTGGTCTCGCGCCGTTTTGATGGCTTCGCGATACGTGTTGAAAAGACCGTCGACATCGATAGGCATGAAACCTCCGTTTAGAGCATATAGGAGCGCTGCCAGCCGCGAACCTCGCGTAACACGAAATCCTACTCGTTCTTCGGCCCCAAACTCTTCGCTGGCGCTTTCTCGATCGTGACCGTGTTCCGCGGCGCTTCCAGCACCAGCCCTTCCTTCAGCGCGAAATCCTCCAGCGCCTGATCGGCGAGCGCTTTCTGCTCGTGCTCCTGCATCTCGATCTCGCCGGAGTTGAGGGTATCGCGCGCGACGCGGGCGCGGCCGGCGGCTTTCTCGCGCTCGTCTTCCACCATCTCGTGGAGGCGGTTGAGCGTGTCGCCGGAGCCGCCGATCTGGGAGATCATCCCGGAGGCCATTTCGTTGAGCTCCGCGGTGGCGCGTTTGATCTTCAGATCATCGATGCTGTTCTTCAGCGATTGCAGCTTGGCCTGCGCTGCCTTCACCGACACATCGCGCGCTCGTAGCAACTCCCGGTACGTCGCCTCGGCTGATCCGAGTT
>JAXDIO010000410.1:0-13539 GCA_034663965.1 Thermoanaerobaculia bacterium
TCCCCTAGAATCCGCGTCTCTTTTTGCGCCCTTCAGCGCATCCACTCCCCGGGGCATAGCTCAGCCTGGTTAGAGCGCACGGTTCGGGACCGTGAGGTCGGAGGTTCAAATCCTCTTGCCCCGACCAATTCGTATCTCCCGTACTCCCAGTTGTTTAGTCGCTGGGAGTCCTACCTAAAAGCCCTCTTCGTGTACTTGATATGTACTTGAGTCGTGGCTAAGTTACACACAGGCTTGGACTTGCGTTTTCTTGCTCGCGTGCTTTAGTTAAAGCCATGAGAATCATCATCATCGACGGCTGGCACCGGGGAGAGGTAATCAATTGGCACAGTCCTCAGCCTGAGATCAAACTTCTAAAACCGAAGTGTGTGACCGTTTGCGATTGTGACGGTCCTGGTTCGGGCCTTGGTGATGAGTTCACAACCGGTCCCGAGAAAATCTCGTACAGGTGCGCATTCAGGAGTGAAGACGGTGAGGTTGCGCTGTTCTCGACGAGCGGCAAGTCGATGGACATCTTTAAAGGCTTCGACCACGCGTACAGGAAGAATCCTTACGCTCGGAACGAAGTGCTAACGTTCGGATGCCACGATGAAAACGCGTGGAAGTAGGCAGCCCCCAAACGACGCTCGGAAGAGCGTCGTTTGTGTTACCGCCGAGGGAACGGAAGCGGTGGGCCAGGATCGTCGTCGTTCTTCGGTGTGACCTGAATGCTCCGTTCCTTTAGCCACGTGGCGAAGAACTCGTCCGGCTTCATCATGCCGTTCTCGTCACACCAGTACCCGTACTCGATGATGAGCCTCTGTGTTCGGATTAGCTCAAGGCAGCGGGTGTGGAGGTCGCGATGCTCGTAGACGCAGTATTCGTTGTGACTAACTACGCCGCGGCAGTGGTCGCAGAAGATCATTCGACTACTCCCAAACAGAGTTTGTGCGGCTAGAAAGGCGAATCGCCTCTTAGGTCAGCCGCCATGGCGATGATCGCCTTGGCAATCATCTCGGCATCTTCCGGTTCGATGAGCGCGTAACACAAGTCGTCGTCATCTCTGTTCGGGTCGCCGATGTTCTTGATAACGATCTGGCCCTTCTGGTTTGGATAGACCTCGACGCCGAGCTTCGGGTGAATCACGATGAAGTCTTCGTCGCTCGGCGGTTCTGCTCCAACAAACTCTCTAACGTTGCCCATCTGCATTCCTCTTTTTCGGCGCGAATTTTACACCTCTCCGTGTACTTCAAACGTACTTACACCATGGAATTTGAGCGCTTCGGGCGTGTTTGGAGTCTTTTGAAATCTGTAAGTTACTGATTCTATTGGGGATGTAATCGTACAAATCCTCTTGCCCCGACCATGGGATTTGCGGCTCCGCGCAGGCGGGGCCGTTTTCGTTTGGGGGCGTGTCGTTGCCTACATCGTCCCCGCGGGCTTCGACGGCAGCGGCTTCCAGCAGACGCTTTCGTCGAGCGGGTCCGCGGAGTTGCCGGGCATGTGCTCGAACGGCACGAACGTCTCCGGATGCCGTGAGACCTTGCGCACCGTCTCGCCGTAATCGGCCAGCGCCTTGTTCATCGCGGTCAGGCGCTCGTGTGAATTCGTCTTCTGAAGCGGCAGCGTAACCACGCCGGATTTGTACACTTCGGCGCGGCTGTACGCGGCGCCTTTGACGATTGTTCCGACGAGTGTGTTTTTCAGATCGCTAGCGTTCGGGCCCTGCTCGCTTCGGCCGCCGGTGACGTCCGGAGGGAGCAGTTCGGGATTCGCGATCCATCCATGCTCGAGCGCGACGCTGTTTCCGAACGCGATCAGCTCGTCGACCGTGTTGTTGAGCGCGACGTAATCGCGCAGCGGCAGCGGGGCGTCGCCGGTGCCCGTTTCCTGAATGTGGCCCGCGAGGTGCGGACTGGTCGCGCAGGAGTTGCCGAAGGAGAGGAGATAGGTATCGTTCGACCGGTACATGTACGTGCCGGGATCGCCGCCGCCGGGAGGCGTGGGCGCGTCGTCGCCGCAGTACGTCGAGTGAGACGACGTGTCTTGCAGCACATGCAGGTAGATGCCGATGCGCGCGATCTGCACCGGGACGGGCGTCGGCGTTGGCGACTTCCACAGCGTGCCGGTGGTGCGCGATTTATCGTCGAGCCACGATTGCAGCGCCGGGTAGTACGTCGTGACGCCGTTGGTGATGTCGAGGACCTTCTGTCCTGTGGCGATATTGATCTGCACCGGCGCATTGGCCGGATTTGCGCCGGCCGGAACGTTCTGCGGCAGCAACATCGGAACGATGCCGGAGATCGTCGCGCCGGTGATGCAGTTCGTGCCGCTCGGATCGACGAGGCCGACCGTGCAGAGCAGACCGGGATCGCTCGATTTCAGCATCGCCCAGCCGCGCAGATTGGCGAGCGTCTTCTGATACGTGTCGTCGATGTTCTTCGGATAGCCGGGCGTCGGATAATGCAGCGGATAGAGCGCCTGCACGCCGCCGGCGCCGTGCACGTCGGTCCCCTGCCCGTTCGGCGAAAACGAAAGCGTGTAGTGATCGAGCGGGCCGTCAGTGAGCACGTTCGTCCGCTGGAAGCCGTTGAAGTTCGCGGTGATGAAGTTGCGGCCGGTGTTCGGCGCCAGCTGCAACGTCTTCCCCGCAGCGATCGGGTTCTGATTCGCGGCCTGTTTGCCGCACTGGTCGATCGGCACGTACTGCGCGTAATCGGTGACCTCGTTGTACGCGGCGATCCAGTAGGCGACGTCGCTGCGGTATCCGAGGGCGAGGGCGATGAAGTAGGTGGAATCGGCGTGGACCATGCTGCGGCCGGGCATCACCGTTCCGAAGTCGATGATCTGCTGCGGACAGGCGGTGTTCGGCTGCGGCGGCTGCGCGCAGGTCGGATTCAGGCACCACGAAAGCTTGCCCTTCGCGTTCGGACGCGGCAGGCAGAGGTCCTCGTAAAACGCGCGGGCCGATTGCGTCGTCGTGAATGCAATGAGCAGACAGATAGCGACAAAACTCGAACGGGATTTCATGCGGACTCCTCCCTCTCTTCGGTTAGGAGAGGATAAAGGAGCCGGAATCCCTACCCTTTCTCTGATCGCAGAGCCGTGCGTCACGCCGGCGCGAGAGAAAGGAAAGTGGCGCGCACGTCCGTCCTACTGATCAAGCGGCCGAGGTGGCCGCCTAACATCGAGGAGGCGTGCATGTTACGACTTCGAACGCTGGTCGCGGCAGGACTGATTGGCATCGCACTGGCCGGACTCGCGGGGCCCATCCGGGCGCAACAAGTGACGGCGCCGCTCGAGGCCACGTCTGCAAGCGAGTCGCAGGCGCTGACCCGAAAAGGCGATGCGGGTCTGGTTCGCGAAGTCCGGCTCGCCCTCGTCTGCTATGGCGGCAGCTCGCTCGCTATCTACATCCATGGCAATGCCAAAGAGCTACATCGCCTGGTCCTCGCCTCCAAGGCGCTCCAGATCGATGCCCTGTCCAACTCCGCGGCGATGCAGAACTACATGGCCGACCTCAGCAACATGGTGAAGCCCGAAGCCGGAGCGGAGGGCCGGAAGCTTACGGGGTCGACCCGGGTCTGGTACGACCGCCTGCTGGACATCTGGTTCATGGACAAGAAACGGGTCCGCACGCGGGTCGTCGTCGATGTGATCGCGGGCACCTCGGCCGGCGGGATCAACGGCGTCATCCTGGCCAAAGCGCTGGCGCATGACCTCTCGCAAGACGGCTTGACCGAGCTCTGGATGGAGAAGGCGTCGCTCCGACGCCTGACCGACAACTACTTCGGCTTCTTCAGGATCTTGGGCGGCGGCGCGCCGATCAACGGTAAGGCCCTTGCGGGCTGGCTCTACGAAGCCCTCGACGGCATGGACCGTCAGGCGGTGGGAAGGGCGGGGAATCCCAGCCTTTTGCCACGCGGCGACCGGCTCGATCTCTTCGTGACCACGACCGACCTCTATGGCTACCCGCAGCAGGTCGTGATCGACAACCCGCCGCTCGCGGCCGAAAAGCACTTTCCGCACGTCCTCCATTTCATCTACTCCGGGCAAAACAGGGGCTGCGCGCATAGCTGGGGTCAGGATGGGATTCTCGACGACTTCTGCCCGGAGTGGACACCGGCGATGGCCTTCGCCGCCCGGGCCTCGTCCTCCATTCCAGGAGTCTTCCCGCCGCTCAATCTGAGCGAGACGCTGGAGCAGTTCAATGGCATGACACCGCCCGGAAAACAGATTCCCGGGGTAGCACCGGCGGCTTCGGAGAACGACGTCGTCAAACGCCTCTTCCGTAACTTTCAACTGCAGGAGCCGAAGCAGGAGCCGACGTATGCCACTCATACGTACTTCGTCGATGGCGGCGTGCTTGACAACCACCCGTTCGGACCCGCGATCGCCGAGGTCCTGCGCCGCCCGCAGGATCAGGAGGTAAGGCGGTTTCTCCTCTACCTCCAACCCGATCCTGGAAAACCGCCGCAAGCGCACCCCCAAGGCAAGCCGCCGGGCCTGCTGACTACGATCATGGCCGGTCTATCCGGAATCCCGAGCCAGCAGCCGATTCTCAATGAGCTCAACGACCTTGCTGCGTACAACGAAAAAGTGAGGCGGATTCGCGACATTGTGCACTCAGAGGAAGTGGCAACCAGGGCGTTCGAGAAGCTCGAAAAAGAGGGTACGGCAAACCTCGATCGTCAGACCTCCGAGAGCCTCACGGTGGCGCAGCGCTTAGGCGTTGCCGTTGGGTTCTCTGCGGAGAACCTTGAAACGGATCTATTGCAGGCGAACCAGGCTCGCCTGCGCCAGGCTCGCGAGTCTGTCGAGGAAATGGCCGATCAGGGCGTGACCGACTTTGCCGGCCGGAGCTACTACAGCCTTCGGGTCCACTCCGTGCTGGATCAATTCGTTGACGTGATTGCGAGCGAACGAGTCAACAACTATCCGCCGGAGAGCGCTCACCGCGCGCTAGTGGCCAGGATCATCGCGCGTTGGGCGGAGAAGCGCGGCTTGATTGACGATCCCGCGAGCCCCGAAAAAGTGCAGGATCCGATCGAACAGAAAAGACTCCAGAAAGAATTCTTGATGGATTTCGACGTCGGCTATCAGCGGCGCCAACTCCGCTTCGTCACAGATTGGATCAATGGACAGTACACGGCGGTGCCGCCACCGACTCAGGAAGAGCGCAAGGCTCTCGACGAGCTGAAAGCCGCAGCGGCGAAACGAATCAACGAGCTCACCCAACTCGTGGCGGGGAAGGATCCCGATCGACAATTGACCGACCAGCTTGGAGGTCTCCACGACCTCTTTGAAAAATTGAGCCCCTGGCCGGCGCCGGACGGAAAAGCACTGACGATCCAGGAGCTGGCCAACCAATTCGTGAACGATACGACGAACCTTTCGGCGCTGGACGGAGCTCGTAAGAACCTCGGCTCCGCTCTCCGTCGCCTGCAACAGGACGTCCGCGACCGCTCCTTCAAAGACTTCAAAACGCTGGGCCTCGGCTTGCCGGCCAAGAAGAAGCAAGAGATCCTGGTGCGTTACTTCGGTTTCCCGTTCTGGGATCGGCAGATCTACCCGTTGATCGCTTTCTCGGATCTCGGTGAGCTTGCCGAGATCAGCGTCGTCCGGTTGAGCCCCGATGATGCGACGCTCCTGGGTGGCGGCGCCGCGAAGGACAAGCTGGTGGGCGCCAGCAAAGCCCACTTCGGCGCCTTTCTGTCGCGTCCGGGGAGGGAATCAGACTACGTCTGGGGCCGGCTCGATGCGGCCGAACGGCTCCTCACCGTGCTCGGGATTCCCGGGCAGGGGGCTGGTGAACTCTTCCGCTCGATCGTGAGCGAAGTAAGAGCGACTGAGGGAAACCTCATCCGCGAGTCGATCTTGAAGGAGCGCGAGTCGGACATCGACAGACATTTCCCGCATTGACCGCACGAGTTACTTACTTTTTCCCGCAGCGCGACGCAGGTCACGTCTAAGTCGAGTACTGCGAAGCGGTCTGCGGGGTCGATGTAGGGGGTGCGTGAGACACTAGCCGCCCATGATTTTTCGGCGGCTCGTGTACACGTTCGTGTGCGTCATCGCGTGTGTGCGTGCCGGCGCGGCGGATGTTGGGCGAACGCGCGCGCTTCTCGACGAGGCCGCGCGTATTCGGGCGAGTGACAAACCGCACGCGCGTCAGTTGCTCGATTCCGTCGAGCGCGAAAAGCCCGCCGATCCGGAGATCGTTGCGCGAGTGCAGTTGCTGGAGTGCAAGTGGGCGAATGCTCCGGCGGCGGCGTATGGCGCGGTGACGATCGGGCTTGCGGCGGCGGAGCGGGCCGGGAGCGTCGGGCTTCGGGCGAAGTTGATGGCGTGCCGGGCGGCGGCGCTGGCCGTGGACGGGAAAGCCGTCGCGGCGGAGCAGGAGTACGGCAACGCCATCGCGCTGGCGAGGCAGGTGCGCGACGTGTCGCTGGAGGCGGAGACGCTGGGCAACATCGGCTACCTTCAGTACAGCCGCGGGGCGATGGCGGACGCGCTTACGAATCTGCAGACGGCGTATCGGCTCAGCGCGCAGATCGGCGATGAGAAGGGGCGGCGCGACGTGCTCTCCGTCATCGCCAACGTTTACGCCGACGCGCACGTCGCGCAGTACGACCGGGCCATCGAGTACTACCGCCAGCTCCTCGGCGAGTATGAGAAACATGGACAGCCGAGCGACGTCGCCGACACCCTCTTCAACATCGCCAGCACCTTCGAAACGAAAGGCGACTTCCGCGCCGCCGAGCTGCACTACCGCCGTGCGCTGATGTCGTTTCAGAAACTGGGACAGGCGACGGACGTCGCGTTCACGAAGCGCTCGCTGGGGTCGGCGCTGATGAAGCAGGGGCGCGCATCCGAGGCGTTGCCGCTGCTCGATGAGGCAGTGGGTTACTACGAGCGTGCGCATGAGGCGGAAAACGTCGCCAGCGCGCGGCAGTTTCGCGGGATGGCGTACCGCAGGCTCGGGCGTCATCCCGAAGCGCTGACCGAGCTCGAATCGGCGCGGCAATTCTTCGAGCAGGAAAACAATGTCCGCTTCCTGGAGAAGAACGCGGAGGAGACGGCGCTCGTTTATTCGCAACTCGGCGACTGGCGGAAGGCGTACGACGCTTCAGTGCGCCATGCGCTTCTCGCGCAGACGCTGGCAACGAGCAGGAACGACGAGCTGTCGTCGCGGCTGCGGGTCGCGTTCGATACGGAAAAGAAGGATCAGGAAAATCGCGCGCTGGCCCGCGAAAATGGTCTCCGCGCAGTAGCCTTGCGCGAGGCCGAACGCAGCCGGAAACTGCAGATCATCGTCAGCGCGTTGATCGCGCTCCTGGCCGCGGCCCTGGCCATCCTCTTCTGGCGCCAGGTCGTGAACACGCGCCGGATGCGCTCCATGGCCATGACCGACGAGCTGACGCGCCTACCCAACCGCCGGCACATCCTCGCCGCGGCCGAAATCGCATTCGACGCCGCGAAACGCGAGGGGCGTCCTGCGGCCGTCATCGTGCTCGACATCGATCACTTCAAGCGGATCAACGACACATGGGGTCACGCCGCCGGGGACACGGTGCTGCAGAGCGTAGCCCGCACCTGCCGCGTCGCGCTGCGCCCAGCCGATCTGATCGGACGCATCGGCGGCGAGGAGTTCCTGGTCGTTCTCCACTTGGCGACCGCGCAACAGGCTCGCGAGATTGCCGAGCGTCTGCGGCTCGCCGTCGAACGCCTCGACCTATCCTCGGTCGCGCCCGATCTCCATGTAACCATCAGCCTCGGCGTCTGCGTCACCAGCGACTACAACTCCAGCGCCGCCATCGCCGCCGCCGATTCGATGCTCTATCGCGCGAAGGAGAGCGGCAGGAACCGCGTCGAGATCGAAGCGGCCCGCGGCTGCTTGTCTCAGATCACGAAGTCCGGCCCGTAATTTCCGCCGCCGCTCTTCCGCGGCGTCTGCATCAGAGTCTGCGCCGGCCCGGCCAACTCAGTGGCCATCAACTCGATGGTCTGATCGAGGGTCAATTGCGTTCCGGAGGTCCATGCGTTCTCGAGACCTTCCAGCACTAATCGGTACGTAGAGTTGAACTTTTCGAGTGTTCCCTTGCCATCAGGGTTGCGATTCGGCCACCCGCCTTCGGGAACTCGCGCCATCGGCAATGTATTGGGGAACGGTACAGGATCGCCCGTGAACGCGAATGTACCGGGAGGGGCCTCTACGAGCATCCTGCCGTGAAAGATCTCGCCGAATTTGTAGAAGTGCGCCAGGCTGCCGTCGAAATATGGCGACGTCGTAGTTCCCTCGCCCTGCATGCGGATACGGTCAATGGCGGCAAGTGCGCCGGGGATGCTGGCCAGCACCTTCACTTCGACTTGCGGACTGGTGAGCTGCCCCGCCGCTGACAACGGAGGCCGCAACGCCGCGACTGCATTCCTCACAGCTTCGTAGAACTTTCCGATGCTGGTGAAAGTCTCCTCCAATCGAAACAGCGCGAGCGGATTCTCGGGCTTCTCGATCTCCATATAGACATCGCGCACGGAGTCGATCGTCAACCCGCTTAAGTAGACGGTCAACTCCGGCCTGACGCCGCCTGGCAGGGGGCCAGGGAAGCGCGGCGCCGCGGATACGATCTTCGGTTGACCACTCAGAGCCTTGAGCAGATTGCACATCAGACCTAAGTGGCCCATCTCGTCGCGCACGATGTTCCAGACGTGGCTCAGGGCCAGGCTGTCGTCGAGGATCGACCACAGCGCGCAGAGATACGGCGGAATCGTGGAGAGCTCGAGCTCGATGGCCGCCTGCACCGCGCGGATGAGCCACGGGAGGTCGTGCTGCTCCTCTCTCATCAAGTCGACGATCTTCTGCGAGATGCGCACGGGCATACGAGAACCTCAGAGGATCGGAATCAAAAGAAAACCGCCTGCAGCGAAAAGCATGACCGCTGAAAGGGATTGGATCAGCGGGCGCCGTCTCAGCAGGTGCTCCAGTTGCCCGCCGTTCGTCTCGGTCAGAAGCAGCGTCAGCAACGGCACGGTGAAGGCAACTCCATAGGCGATGCCGATCCACCAGGAGGCGAAGCCGAACAGGGTGAGCACCAATGCGCCCCACGTTACGGCAGCGACGCGAAAGGTGGTGATGGCCAGTCCCGTGTCGAACCCCCACACCGCGGCGACGGTGGTCACGGGATGGTCGCGTACAAGCGACTGCCTCGCCTGCCGCCACATCCCGATCAGGCAGTAGCTTTTTCGGTGAAGCGAGAACAGATCGGCCGCTGCGAGCGCAACGAGGCACACGGCCGCGGCGGCGATTCGCCAGCGCAGCGGAACGGCGAGTCGTGCGCCAGCGCCGCCAAGCGACGCCAGCGCAAAGATGACGACTGCGCCTGTGATGAACGAACTGGCGAAGGCCGCCATCACACGCACGCGCAAACCGATCGAAGACCCTTTCACGAAGGGCCCCAGGGTGCCCTGAAAGGAAACCCCTCAGGGACTGAACAGCTGCGCCACTCCGGCAGCGACGGCAAGAGCGGCTCCGACCTCCGCCGCTCCTGCGCCGGCGACGTCTAGCACGGCTCGACCTTCCACATGATCGAACAATCCCACGGACCGATGTAGCACGTGTTGCCCGAGGAACATTCGCCGCATCCGTAGGCCTCGCGGCCGACCATGCAGAACCACCAGGTCTTCTGGAAGCCTGGGGCACATCGGTACAAGGCCTTGCTTCTGTTGTCGGGATAGCAGCACTCTTTGTCGCGACGTGCGAGGCCGCAACACTTCTGATCGCCGATGGTGCCTCCGCCGGACCAGCCCGGGCCACAGGCTGTGTTCTCCGCGCGATACGCTCCTGCACCGGCGTCGGCGGCGAATGCCAACAGGTTCATTCCGAGCCTGGGAAACCAACCGAACAGCGGACGCCTTGGCTCCGAATTGATCATGCCGCCCAATGCATCTTCCGTGTGGTTCCTTTTCATCGTTGCCTCCTCGGGCGAGTTACCCCGCTTCTCTGAGCCGGAAGGTCTCCGGCAGAATTGACGTCAAATAACGCGATGACGGGACGCTGGTGGCGAACGTGATCAGCCCGCTTTCGACGCGAAAGCCAACCGGCGTCGTGTGCAGTGCCATGCGTGCGGCGATCTCGCCTCCAACGTCGGCGATGACGCGTCCGTCCGTTTCGCTTTCTGTCAGCCCATAACGTTCCAGTAGCAGCGATGCGGAGGTTGCGGTCCTCGTCTCAAATACGACCCAGAGCGCCAGTGGTATCGGCTTCACCAGGCCCGCGGCGAGCGTTAGGCAGGTCGCGCACCGCTCGGAGAGGAACAACACGATCGCCGCACCGGCGGAATCGAGCGCACGAGGCAGACCATAGTCGCTGGGACGTGTGCCGGCCACCTGGCCGATGTCGATATTGACGGGACGATCCAGAATGCCGATGGCGTCGCGGATCTGCCGGAGGTCGCGGTACATCTCGACGAGCGCGGCGAACAGCAGCGCCACGAGAAACGCCAAAGCGGCCACGGCGATCAGTAAGACGGTAGCCATTCGTACATTTCCTCCGCCGATCGCCGGTCGCCGCGCGCTTCGCTAAGTGCTTTGAGAATGTCGACTGCTCGAATTGCCGCCAGGCCGCCGGCAATGGCAGCGAGGAACGCCGCGGCCCGCACCGGCGAGACCTCGGGTGCGCCGTAATGCAGGACCATCGCCGCACCAGCCCACGGGACGAACAGCAGAAGTTGCCGGACGCCGAGGTAACCACCTTCCGTTCCGAAGCAGTTACACGCGATCGGTTCGTCGCGGCGCAGCGCCAGGACGCCGGCGAATGCAAAGACGGCAGCGAGGCCCACGACGCCGAATTGCGTCAACGAGTTTTCAGGCCGGAACAGGAGCGCGACTGCCACGATGATTTCCGCCACGTTCACCAACAACGCGGCGGGCAGACCGATCGGGCCCGGTGCGCCGAGACTTCGGATGGTCGCCGCCAGCTCGCCCAGGTTCCGCGCTTTTCCAAGCGCCGCCCGGAACAGAACCGTAGCCATCGCGATCGCCGCAATTTGCGCCAGTAGAGCCACGTCGTCTCCGTTACTTCGGCTGGCGGACGGAGATGACCTGCTCCGGCTGGCCTGATTCATTCGGCACGCTGAAAACGATGTGTTGGTTATCCGGCGCCTCTGCCCGCACGGTCGCGCTCTGCAAAATGAACTCGCGCCCTGCGGCGCTCAACCGGCCGCCCTTCGCCTCCGGTAAACGGTCCACATTGCTCGCGCGCGTGAGCGGCCGCACGGCCGGGCCCTCGTCGCCCTGGACGAGGACGACCTGGTCACCCTTGTGAAGTTGGAAGCCTTCTGGAAACCCGACCATCGGCACGGAAAGAATCACGTTGTTCCCTTCCTGCCCGGTTATCGCGATGACCTGCCCTGACTGTCCAGCCATGATCACCCTCCATAGACCACCGCCAATTCATGACAAGGAATCGACCGTGGTTTTTTTGCTGAAGCTAAGACTTCTTTATTTAAGCCCCATATGTTTAATTGTCAAGACCTGCCAAAAGAAATCATGCCTTCCAGTCTTTAATTCGGGACGGAAATCCCGAGAAGAGATAGCCTCTCCGCTCATTGCGCCGCCTCTGCTACGCTGCGCGAATGCGCAAACTTGTTTCGACCTTCGCCGCATTCGTCGTCCTTGCCACTCTCTCCGCCTCGGCGCAATCGAAGCCGGCGGATTCCGCGGAGAAGCGCCTCGCGGCGCAGAACGCCCTGTTCGAAGACTTCTGGCAGACGAGTCTGAAGTTGAATCCGACGCAGGCGACGGCGGTCGGCGACTATCGATACAACGACAAGCTCGGCGACAACTCGCTCGCCGCGGTCGTGCGGCGGAACGAGATTAATGCGTCGTTTCTGGCGAAGATCAAGGCGATTTCGACGGACGGATTCAGCGAGGAGGATCGGACGTCGCATGATCTTTTTCTGCGGAACATGCAGGAGAACGCCGACGACTTCGATCTGAAGAATTACGAGATGCCGGTCACCGCGCAGGGCGGCGTGCATACGGGGCTCGCCGACCTACCGAACGCTGTTCCGCTCGATTCGGTAAAGCACTACGAGGACTACATCGCGCGGCTGCATCAGATCCCGAACGCGTTGCTGCAGACCGAGGATGTGCTGCGCGCGGGGGTGAAGGATCATATGGTCATCGTCAAGTTCGTGGCGGAGAAGATCCCGGCGCAGTGCGCGGGGATCATCGCCGCGAATCCGTTTCTGATTCCGATCAAGAAGATGCCGGCTGATTTTTCCGAGGCCGACAAGAAGCGTTTGGCGGACGCGATCACGGCGGCCGTGGATACCGAAGTACTCCCGGCGTACAAACAGTTCGCGTCGTTCATCACGACGGACTACGTCCCCAACGGACGCGCCACGCTTTCGATCGAAAGTCTTCCGGACGGCAAGCGCCGGTATCAGGCTGCCATCCGCCGGCTGACGACCACCAACCTTTCGCCGGCTGAGATTCATCGCATCGGGCTGGCCGAGTACGACCGCATCGTCGGCGAGATGACGGCGCTGGCGAAGGCGAACGGCTACGCCGATCTGGCCAGCTTCCGCGATTACATCGAATCCGATCCGAAGTACAAGCCGTCATCGGCGCAGGCGATCGTCGACGACTTCGACCGCTACATCAAACAGATGCGGCCGAAGCTCCCGCAGCTCTTCAACGTCATCCCCTCGGCGCCTGTCACCGTGGAAGCGATCCCTGAGTTCCAGAAGGCCGCGGCCACGCACTACCAGACCGGCACGCCGGATGGAAAGCGTCCCGGACGCGTTTCAGTGGCGGTCTCCGACTACACCAGCCGCTCCTTCATTAACGACGAAGCGGTCGCGTATCACGAAGGCATCCCGGGCCATCACATGCAGCTCTCGATTCAGCAGACCCTCAAGGGCCTGCCGGAGTTCCGCAAGCACGGCGGCAACTCGGCGTACACCGAGGGGTGGGCGCTGTATTCGGAGCAGTTGGGGAAGGAAGTCGGGTTCTATCAGGATCCCGGCTCCGACTACGGCCGTCTGCGTTCGGAACTTTTCCGCGCGGTGCGGCTCGTCGTCGACACCGGCATCCACGACATGGGATGGAGCCGCGATCAGGTCGTCGACTACATGCGCAAGTCGCACGCGGTCGACGAGCCGACCATCCAGTCGGAAACGGATCGCTACATCTCCTGGCCGGCGCAAGCGTGCAGCTACAAGCTCGGGCAGCTGAAGATTCGCGAGCTTCGGGCACGCGCGACAAAGCAACTCGGTACGCACTTTGACATTCGCCGCTTTCACGACGAAGTGCTCGCGGGCGGCAGTCTGCCGTTGGACGTTCTCGACGCGCGCATCAATCGATGGGTCGCGAGCGAGATGCCGAAGAAGTAGCGCCGGCCACCGGCGGGACAGTGGGCGGAACGAGCTCCGGCGGCGCGGGATGACCGTCCGATCGGAACTGGAAAACAAAATACGGCGGGATGCAGAGACCGCGCTGGTCGTCTCTGGCGATCCACGCCGCGTCAGGGCTTTTCTGACCGAAGTCGTTCGGGTC
>JAXDIO010000374.1:0-11301 GCA_034663965.1 Thermoanaerobaculia bacterium
GTCTTTGGCAGCTTTGTCGTCGGAGCCGGGGCCGAGCTTGCCCATGTCGCCGGTGACGAAGGTTGGATTGCCGTTGTGGTCCTGATCGTGGACCTTGACCTTGCTCTCGGTTTTATCTTTCGCGAAGGCAAGTGTTGCAGTTAAGAGGAGCGCGGCTGAGAGGAGTTTCTTCATGCAGTCTTTTTCCCTTTTCCGTTTCGTTGCAATTCGTTTCCGGGGTTGTATGAGTGGGCAGCGGAAGAGCAACGGCCAAGCCACAAGCTACTTCGTTGTAAACAAAAGACTTATTCACAGCTGACGTCGATTGAGGGTGCGTTTATGATCCATTGACCCTATTTTCACGGATCAATTTGCGACCCTCGTGCTCAGCCAGCGACCCCTGTTTCCGCCGTGAACGGTCGATATCCGCCGGCGAACGGTCGTTCTGCTCGAACGAATGGTTCAGCGCACTCGGTTACGCCACTGCTCTGCTTCCTGATGCTCGCCCCATCGATCGAGGCTCTCGGCGGCGAAGCGATAGGTGTCGCGGCTCGGATTCGCGGCCGCCATCCGGTCGATGGTCCGAAGCGCAGCCGCGCGATCGCGCCGCATGATCTGCAGTAATGCCAGGTCCGCGTACGGCTGCACATCGTGCGGATCGGCAGCAATCTCCGCTTCGAATTCGCGCTCGGCATCCGCAGTCCGTCCGATATGCGCAAGCGCATCGCCGGCGACGTAGTGGAATCCGCGCGGCAATGACTCGCCGTCCTGGTGGCACGTGTCGTTGGTAACTTTCAGCAGGTCGAGCGCCCGCGCGAACTCATGTTGCGCCGCCGCAATCCGCGCCGCGAGAAACAGCGCATGTCCTCGGCTGTTTCGAAACGACGCAGCGATGCTCTGCTCGTGCGACGCCGCCGCGAGATCGTTGCGCGCCAGCGCGATCTCGCCAAGGAGTAAATGCGCGCCGGCAGGCTCGGTGGTCTCGGCGGCGTGCGCATGCGCCGCTGCATCATCGAACCGATGCGCATCAAACAGTGATGACGCAGCCGACAGCGCGAACGCACCCGCAAGCCGCGGCGTAGCGCGAATCCCAACTTCGTACAGCCGCGCCGCGCGTAAGTGATCGCCTGCATCGTCGTACGCGGCGCCGAGCTGATCGCGGATGTCGCTCCAGCGCGGATTCGCCGCCAGCATCGACTCCAGCCGCGCGATCGCTTCAGCTTCCTTCCCCTGCTGGCGCAACGTCGCAATGTCCTTCAACTGCGCCAGATCGCCGAGGCACTCGCGCGGATCGCGTGATGTCGCGCCGCCGTCGCTGCCGCCACTCACATACCCGAGCGCCGCCAGCTTCTTCGCCTCCTCGGCATCGATCGCGTCCGGCGTCACAAACGCGCCGCCTACCTGCGCAATCGCGCCGCGGGCATTCGCATACGCGCGTCGCTCGCGATCGATGACGTTGACTTTTTCTGCAGGGTCGGCGCGTAAGTCATAGACCTCGCCCCGCGCACCAGCGATGACATGCCGGTCGCCATCGACGATCGAACGCAACTCGCCGCACCCGAGGTGAATGCGCGCGTAGAGCGACTCCGAGTAGATCGGAGCCGTCGCACTCGCATTCATTAGCGATCGTCCTCGGGTACGCGGCGCCGGACAGCCGGCCAAATCGAGAATCGTCGGCATCACGTCGATCAGCCCCACCGGCGAATCGACCGCGCGATGCTCGCGCGCGCCCGCCGGTTTCACGATCAGCGGTACCTGCAGCGACTCGCGATACAGCAGCACCCCGTGCTCCTGCTCGCCGTGATCCATCAACCCTTCGCCATGATCGGCGAGCAGCACGATCACGGCGCGATCGTACAAACCGCGCTGCCGCAAAAAGTCGACGAACTTTCCAACGATCGCGTCCGCGTGCGCGACGTCGGCGTCGTACGTCGGCGTGTACGGCGTATGCGGCTCATACAGATGCAGAAAAAAGAAGAACGGCTTCTCGCTCTGCGCCGCAATCCATCCCTCGGCGATTCTTTCGGTGACGTCACCTGACCGCTGCAGCGCCCCGACCGGCGCACCGTCGACGATCCCAATCGCATCGTCATACTCATCGAACCCCGCCGCCACGCCCGTCGCCGCGCGGAGCACATACGCCGACACCGCCGCGCCCGTCCGATACCCGTTGCCGCGCAACACGGAAGCCAGCGTCGGATGCGCCTTCGCATCGAACCGATACCCGGCGTTGTCGCGCACTCCATGCTCAGGCGGCAGCATCCCCGTGAACACCGAGAGATGCGACGGCAACGTCAGCGGCGAATGCGACCACGCATTCCGGAACACGATCCCATCGCGCGATAGTGCGTCGATATGGGGCGTCGTGCGCGCCGACACATGATCGGCGCGCAGGGTGTCGATCGAGATGATGATGACCGGCGGATGGCTCTCCCGCCGCGCACAAGCGCACGCGAAGAGAAGCAAGATCAGGATCGCTGCCGGACGTTTCAAAGACACAGCGGGATGGTACGACGGAGCGCTGGCGTCCCGCCGGCTGGCTCGGCTGCGTCTCGCTGCCGAACCGCCAAACCCTCAACACTCGCTGGTAACACGACGCCCGCGCAAGCCTCCCATTCGGCGGCGAGACGCCGCCGGGCCAGCCGGCGGGACGCCAGCGCTCCGACGGCGACCCCGCGAACCTGACCTACGCCGTTGCCGTCGTACAAACCCCGTTGCTGCAGCATGACGCCGCGTCCGCGGTCTCCGGCAGGTTGTCCTTCAGCACCACGAACGCTTCCCATTCGTTGCCGTCGGGATCGTGGACCCAGGTTTTGTCCTGCGTGGCGTAGCAGCAGTCGGTCTTCATCTCATCGCGCGTGACCAGACCCGCCTCGGCCCAGCGACTCCGAATCGCCAACACGTCGTCGGTCGACGCGACCTGGAGTCCGAGGTGCGAGAGCGCGCCGGCGGAATCGAGAGATGGAACTTCGTTCAGCGCGAGATTCAGCGGCGGATTCTGCACGTCGAACTTCGCGTATCCGGTGCGAACCTTCGACGGGTCGATGCCGAGCATGCGCCGGTAGAAGTCGATGCTGCGTTCGACGTTGCGGACGTTGATGGAAACGTGGGCTTTGAGAATGTCGGTCATGTGCGGCCTCCTCACATTCGCAATCGCGAATGTGAGGAGAAGATAGGTCCGCAAAATACATCTGTCAAGGCGAATGTTTGAATCACGGGAGAATGTTCAGATCGATCGAAACATCCTTCGTGTCGGGACAGAAGCCTGTCGCATGCAGCGTGATCTTCGACTTGCCGGCGTGCGCGCTTTGGTAGAGGTAGTGACAAGGCGAACCGTTCGCGCCGCAATTACCGAGCTGCGTGATCGGATCATTCAGCGTGTCATCGAGGGACCACGTCCACACGTTGTTGTTCATTGTGATCGTGATGATCGCGGTCTCCCCGGCATGAATCTCGTTCTTGTCCAGCGAGATGCTCGCGTCAGGTGCGCCTTTGACGCCCATCTGCTGCCGGTGCGACGTCGGGCAGCGCCCCGTCTCCGGATACGTGAACGTGCATCCCAACGTCATGACGCCAACGTCCCCTGCCTTGTACTGAATCGAGCTCGTGCCCTGCCCCGAAACGATGATGCCGTTGCTGGCAAACCAGTTGATCTGAGCGCCGGGAGGCGGCGGCGTGTCGAGCGAGACGCCCATCGTCGTGCCCGCACAGATGTCGCCAAGACCGGTGTGGAAGTCGGGGATCGGACTGGCGTAGACGGTGACCGACGGCACGTCGATCGTGGCCGTGCAGTACGCATCGTGCGCACTGACGGCGGTGAACGTCGTGGTCTGTTTCAACGGTTGAATGGAGCGCCAGACCGGGTCGCCCTCGCTGGTGGATTGCGTCACACTGTCCGACCACGTCACCGTGAGCGGCATCGCGTAAGTGTGGAAGGTCGCGGAGATGAGCACGACATTTTCGAATTCGGGTGCCAGGCAGAACGAGTCGACGACGACCGACGGGCGTGGCCGTCCCTGCACGCCTCCGGAAATTTTGAGATAGCAGTCCGTCGCGTCGTAGACCCAGGAGAGCGTGTTGTAGCCGAGCTCCGTTACCGGCTTCTCGATCTGCATCTCGTTGGTAACGAAGCTCGTGTTGTCGCTCCAGCGGCCGGTGAAGGGCGGTTTTCCGGTGAAGTGCACCGTCATCGTGTCCGCGCCGACGCAACCATTTCCGTTAGCCGTAATCACCGCTGCCGGTCCGACGATGGGAACCGCAACGACGCCTGAGGCGGTGCCGGCGCACGCTGCATCCTCAAAACTGATGATGCTGTAGGTTCCCGGCGCCGTGATGTAGCGGGCAATCGACATTCCGGCGGCCGTGAACGGAACGCCATCGGACCACATGCCGCGGAACGGCGGCGTGCCGGTAAACGAGGTGTTCACGATGCTGACGCCGCATCCGACGCGTCCGGCAGAGACCACCGCCTTCGGGTTGTTGCAGACCGCTTTGGCCGCGATCGGGATACTTCGTTTCCTGTCGGCGCTGCACGTGCCGCGCGACATGTGCACGCTGACGTCCACCGTACCGGTCGATACAGGCGTCACCATCACGCTGTCGCCCGTGGCAGTGGCGGGAGAGCCGTTGGTGATCGTCCACGTAGCGACCGCGTTGGGCTGCGGCACGACGCTGAGCTGGAAGGCGGTATCCGCGACGATCGAGTCGGGCGCATCGAGAATCAATGATGGGGCGACGCACTCCCCAACCGTGTACGGCACCATCGTGTGCAATACCTCGGAACATGCCGACGCGCCGGCCGGTCCGTTCGCAACAGCCCGTCGCCTCGACGACACCGGCGCCGCCGCCGGATCCGCAGACGCCCGCATCACGGCGTCAAAAACAATCTGCTTGCCGCCGCCCGTTTCCGGCGTGTACGTGTAACTCCGGACTTCGGGAGCCAGAGTGACGCTGCCGAAATCGGAGCTCGAAATGGTCTGCCGGGCCGGCGCGCCATTGTCATAGGTCCAGGCGATCGTCAGCGGCTCGTTCGCATTCGCCGCAGGGATCGATGGACGAACGCCAAACGGACCACGTAGCGCGATGACGCTGCTGCCGCGCGAGGTGCACGTTCCCGCCGTCACGGTCACCGAAGCCGTGGCCGTGTCGTTCGTGCCGAGGTTGATGATGATGCGGTCGCCGGTAGCGTCGCCGGCGATCGTGCCACCGTCGACGGTCCAGGCATACGTCGCACCCGGAACCGCGGCGACGGCGACCGTCGCCGTTCCTGACTTACATGCGGTAGGCGGCGCTTGCACGACCACCGCCGAGGAGCATTCCGCCACGAGCCGTACCGTGCCGGTGAAAAGAGCCATCGCTAACGTTAGGAGAGATTTCTTGCCGGGCATGCAGACAGGGTATCCGTATTGTTGGTGGTGCGCTATGCGCTGATGACCATCACGCTCAGGTCGTCGTACTGCGCGCGGCCTGCTGCGTGGCGCGTGGCTGCCTCGGCAATCGCCGCTGCGACAGTGCGCGCGCAGGTGGACACCGGCAGAGAATGGAGAATTCCATCGGTTCCGAAGTCATGGCCATCCGCTGACGGCGACTCGATCACGCCATCGCTGTAGAGCACGAGTAGTTCGCCGGGATTCAACGTCAATGTCGTCGAACGCCAGCGCGCGTTCGGAACGATTCCGATGACCGGTCCGGTGGAGTCGATCTCTTCGATGCTGCCATCCGCGCGGACGATCATCGGCGGACAGTGGCCGGCGTTCACGAGCGTGATGCTGCTGTCGTCATCGAGCCAGCCGATGACCGCGGTCGCGAAACGGTTCGACGGCAGCAGAGGCTTCAGAAATCCATCGAGCCGCTTCATCGTCGTGGCCGGATCGCAGCCGGCACGCGCGCACGACAGGATGCGATGCTCCAACTCCTCCTGAATCATCGCCATCACGATCGCCGCCGGCAGCCCTTTCCCCGCAACGTCGCCGAGCGCGAACCAGAGCCGGTCGCCGGCAGCATGCGTGAACCAGAAGTCGCCGGTGAATGTCTTCGCCGGCAGCGAGATGGCGTGAACGTCATACCGAGCCTCCTCGGCCAGGAACGCGCTCATGCCGCCACCGGCTGGCAGTGACGGCATGGACGGTATCCGTTTTCGAGCGCGTCGTCGGCATCGCGGAAAGGCATGCGGTTCTTGTCCTGAATCCGCTTCGCGTCGCGGCAGGTCGGGAAGCAGAAGATGTGCGTGGTCTTCGAGCCGATGTAGCGGATGTGCTCCTTCGCCAGCGCGTCGAGCTGATCGACGTCGACCCCCTCGCGCGCCAGCAACGCGCGTTTCGTGGCGCTGCCGAAGATGTAATTGCCGATGCCGCCCGACGACGGCACCACGCGATGACACGGCACGACGTACGGCACGACGTTGCGCGCGATGACGTTGGCGACCGCACGGACGGCGCGCGGACGACCGACCTGACGCGCCACCCAGGCGTAGGTTCGGACCTCGCCCCGCGGAATGCGGGTGAGGGTCTGGAGGACGTCGTGCTCGAGATCGTTCGCGGCATCGAGATCGACTTTCGGCGCATCGACTCCCTCCCCTTCCACAGCGGCGACGACCTGACGGCGGAGCGTCGCGGGAATCGTTCCGGGCTCCAGCACGCGTCCATATTTCTTCGCGTACGGCTGGCGAACGTCGTCGATCGATTCCGCCGATCGGATCATGCGGATGCGGTCTTTGGTGAAGGCAACCCAAACGTCGCCGACGCGGTCGAACGAATCAGCGATCGCGTCTTTGCACGTCTCCACGCACGACACCGGCGGCACGAGCGCGAGCGATTTGACGGCATGTACGAGCTGCTCGACGTCATCCTGCGACGCATCGCAGCTGCGGCAGGTGCGCAGATGCGCCTCGACTGCCGTCTTCTCGATCGGCGCAAGCTCGCGCGTGCGCAGTGCATCGATTCGGGTCAACACGTTTCTACATTGCATACGCCACCCCCTTTTGCTCCAGTGCATCCCGGAGAAGCTTCAACGACCGGAACACCTTGCCTCTCAACGCGGCTTCAGATTGCCCCACGGTCTTCGCGATCTCCGCGTACGACATCTCTTCCATGAACCGCAGCACGATCAGCTCGCGCGCGTCGACCGGCAGCAAAGCCATGGCCCGCCGCAGCAGCTCGACTTCTTCCTTCCGCTCCAGCTCCGACCCCTCCAGACTGACGAAAGGCCCCAACCGCCCGTCATCGAACGACTCCAGCGACTCCTCGAGCGCACTCCGCTTCGACCGCCGCTTGTTCAGACAAAGGTTGCGCACGGTCCGGAACAACCAAGGCCGTACCGCCAGCGCCGCGCACCGCTCCTCGTCGTATTGCCGCGTCAGCGCCCGATGCGCCCGCATCATCGCGTCCTGCACCACCTCCTGCGCATCAAACGCGTTCTGCAGGATCCCGTGCGCATACGTGAACAACGGCCGCTCGAACCGATCGATCAACCTCTCGAACGCCCCCGGCTCACACCGATGAACGGCGACCGCCAGCTCGCCCCCCTGATCCGCCTGCCGAACGATCTCGCCGCCGGTCCACGAGTTCTTCATGACGCTAAGAACACGGGTGGGCGGGGTTTCGTTCGGGAGCAATTGTGAAAGTCATGAACTATCAGGACCACATTTCGCGCGATCCTCAAATTGCAGAGGCGAAGCCGGCCGATTGGAAGGTTCGCGCAATCGCTGCTCGCGTTGCAGCGAATCCCCGCAGACACTGCGAAGCAGAGGACACCGCTGCTGTTCGTTCTTATTGGGGCAGCGATGCTGAGGAACCCAATGCCATGTCGAGAATGCTGCGCCATTCGAGAACGTCGGAGTGCGACAAGCGAGAGACACACACCGTGCGCGCGTCACGGTCTTGCCAGTACAAAGTTCTTACCTCCGCCGGGCCATCGCGGACGTAGAGAGAATGGTGCACTTCCGCGAGCGAGAGGACCCACCGTGCGCGGTGGCCATCGATCACTCCCGCGGATGTTGCCGGTTCTTCGGGCTCTACCACGCTCTGTAGATGCGTCAGGAGATATGCCCGGTTCTCAGCTCCGAGGTAGGTGTCCCGGCTGTCTGCCCGAAGCGAGCAGCCGAACCACGCCACTCCGGTCTGCTCTGCGATCACGAGCGTGCTCTCGCCGCACGGCAGAAGGATTACCTCACCCACGGCGCAACGACCTCCACGCCATCTCGGTAGAAGTGAGCGATCCCATGGAAGCGCGACCAGTTTGCGCGAAGGTACCGAAGTTCATGGCCGGTAATCGTATCCGCCCATTCGCCGGTGTTGTTGAGAACGCCCGAAAGATCGTCAACGTGCGTCAGGTCAAAGCGTACTGCCCGACCGCTTCTCGCAGCATCGTCGAGCGTTCGCGTCGTGAACTGTTCCCATGTGAGGTTGGTGGGCTTTGGAAGATCGTCGAGCAACACACCGCCCGCTTCCTGCTGCAGGGAGCGCAGGTAGCCGCGCGCGGATGGACCATAGACGAGATCATTACCTCCAAAGCGTAGTCCTGTGACGCCCGGCAATGCGCGCGGGGCAGAGGCGACGCGCGTGGCAAGCGCGCGGTTTACGCCAGGCACAAGGCTCGATCCGACGGTGGAGACAATGTCGACGCCGGTCTCAGTCCATCCCGTGACGCGCGACGCGGTCTGGCGGCTGACGCCCGCCCTCACCATCGCCAGGTAGAGGGCGCGACCGGTCACGGTGTCATGCTGCTCGCCAGTCCAGAGCTCCACCGCACCCGTGACCGTGTTGTCGATGCCGCGAACGATTGCGGTGGCACCGAGACCCTTCGTCACAGGTTCGGGCAGTGGGCCGCTCGATGCGAATGCCCCGACGCCCGCCGTCGTCTGACCGACTCCTCCGATCATGCGCATGATGCCCGCACCGCGAACATCGACTCTGCGGCATTCGACGGGATTCGCGTTGCACCATGCTGCAAAGCGCTTCGCACGCTCGGCGTTTTCCTTCTCGCGAAAGTCGGCGCGCAAATCACCGCCATCGCCGAGACGGCCCGTGGGATCGGTGCAGTTGACTGGATCGCCGTGGCAGTACGAATAGAGATTCGCGCTGTCCGCATATCCTTCTGGATCAGTTGACAAAAAGGTCCCGGTCTGCGGGTCATACCAGCGCTCCCGCATGAAGATGAGACCCGTGAACGGATCCTGGAAGGGCGCGGCTTTGAACGCCGCGGTACCGAGGGACCGGATAACGCTCGATGCTGGCGGTGATGTTGTATTCGCCGCCATCTCCCGAGCCTGAACGTTGAGCGCGGCGCGCCTCTCGGGCCGCATCCGCACGGCCATCTTGAGAAGTGCTGTGTCCCGTGTTTCATCCGCGCCGACGATTGCTCCATCGCCCGCGATGACGTGCACATCGACGATCGCGACGCTGGCATGAGCATGCCCTTTGGAGAGATTCACGAGTTGCTGCGCGAACGCGGGAATGTCGTACGTCTTGCGCCCGAACTCGACACCATCGGGATCGCGCACGATCGCTTCGACTGTTACGGGCTTCCCGGCAACTTCGGCCACGACAACATCCCCGAAGGCGCGGATCGTCGGTAGTGCGCCGTGAGCGACGGCAGCGTCCTCACGCAGCGCGGCGAAGGTCCGCCCCTCATCGAACGTCAAGCCATCGCTTGATGATTGAATGCGTGCCGCAATCGCGACGTCGCTCGTGCACACGATCCGCATCGTGCCGATCGCTCCGACATCGCGAAGGACGTCCTCCTCGACGAGCGGTGCGCCGCCCGCGGCGATCTCGTATGTCGCCCGCAGCGTGCCACCCTTCGGATCGTTCGGGACGGCGTAGATCGCTTCGCATCGCGCGGGCAACGAACCTTCGTTGTGAAACGCGAGCGTCGTCGAGTAGATGCGGTCTTTCAAGCGCGCAGTGGCGACGGGAACGACGTACGTTGCGGCGAAAATACTCACCGGCAGCACACATGCGCCGAGCGCAAGCAGCAGTTTCTTCATCATGGAGGGCTCTCTGGGGGCTATGTAGGAGAGCATGCCTTCCGGCGAAACGTCAATTGCTCTCTGTTCTGTTCGAGGAGTGGCAGGCGATGATTTCCCTACGCCGTTTCCGAGGAGCGCGTCCGTGAATAAATCTGAGGCACGGCGCCAGCGAGCCGCTGGCGGTCCAGCCGACGAGCCGTCGGCGCTACGTTCGCTGACGCGCTACTCGTACCGCAGCGCTTCGATCGGATCCAGCCTCGCCGCTTTGTACGCGGGGTAGATCCCGAAGAACAGGCCGATGGAGATCGAGACGCCGAGGCCGACCAGGATCGACCACAAGGGCGTGGCGGTGACGAGGGGGCTGACTTTGCGCACGATCAGCGCGATCAGCATTCCGACGGCTACGCCGATGGCGCCGCCCATGCCGGAGAGGGTCATCGCTTCGGTGAGGAACTGCATGACGATGTCGCGGCGGACGGCGCCGATCGCTTTGCGGACTCCAATTTCGCGGGTTCGTTCGGTGACGGAGACCAGCATGATGTTCATCACGCCTACGCCGCCGACCAGCAGCGCGATCGATGAGATGAAGATCATGGCCAGCGTGATGCCGCCGGTGATCGCCTGAAAATTGCCGATCAGTTTGTCGGGCGTCATGAGTCCGAAATCGTTCGGCTTGTTGAACGGGACCTTGCGGCGGGCACGGAGCACGGCCGTCCCCTCTTCGGTGATTTTCTGCACCCACTCCGGTTTGCGCGGGACGGTGGCGATGTTCACGCCGACGTTCTTCTTGACCGAGGGGAAGTGGGAGTCGAAGGTGGTGATGGGGATGAAGATGTGCGAGTCGGTCGACTCGAAGAAGGTCGCGCCCTGCTTCTCCATCACGCCGATGACCGTGAACTTGTGTCCGCCGACGGTCACTTCCTTGCCGATCGGATCGCGGCGCGCAAAGAGCGTGTCGGCGATGCCGGAGCCGAGGACCACGACCTGCGCGCTCGAGCGGACGTCGCCCTCGGCGATGAATCGTCCCTCGCCGATGTAGTGGTTGTTGGCGATGGGATAGTCCTGGTTCACGCCGCCGAATTCGTCGGGCGTGGCCTGCTGCCCTTTGTAAATGACATCGAGCGTATTGCCGTCGCCGTTCCAGTAGCGTTCCGGCGAAACGGCCAGCATCGACGGGCAAAGGCGCTTGAGCGCGAGCGCGTCCTCGTACGTGAGGTTCTTGCGCGTACGCTGCGATTCGTTCGCGTTGCCCGGGCCGAACTGCGGATCGAATTTCTGGAACTGCACGAGCGTCGCGCCGAACGACTGGAAATCGTGCGTGACGCTGTTGTTGAAGCCGACGATGATCGAGACCA